>PWGJ01000007.1 GCA_003554445.1 Candidatus Nealsoniibacteriota bacterium | reverse complement strand
TCAACTCTTAAATCTTCCGGATTTATTTCTATATCCACTTTTTTATCAGGTTCGGGAAGAACTGCAACTGAAACGGTAGAAGTATGTATTCGACCTCCTTTTTCGGTTTCGGGCACACGCTGAACTCTATGAACTCCTCCTTCATATTTTAGATTTGAAAATGCATTACTACCCTCAACTTTAAAGGTTATTGATTTATATCCTCCAATTTCCGCTTTATTCGAGTCCAATATCTTCGAATTCCAATTTTTATTGTTTATGAATTTGGTGTAAGTATTAAATAAATCACCGGCAAAAAGGCTAGCCTCATCACCGCCGGCTCCGGCTCTTATCTCCATGATAACGGAATCACTGGAAGAGCCTTCCTGTTTTTGCTCTTGTCTTTCTTTTAGCTGAATAATCATCGTTTTCAAATCTTTCTTTAGAGACTCTTTCTTTTGTTTTAACTTTTTCATTTCACTTTCCGCTAACTCGGCAAGCTCTCCATCACCTTCGGCAAGTTCTTTGTTTTCGATAAGCTCCCTTTTTACATCATCATATTTTTCGGCTTTATCGACAATATCCTTTAACTGACTTCTTTTTTTGGAATACTCTCCGAATTTTTGAGAATCCGAAATCTGATCCGGATGTTTTAGCTTTTCCGTTACATCTTCATATTCTTTTTTTATATCTTCTAAAATTGACATTTTAATTGATCGTTAATTTTCAAATAGTAATTTATCCGGCTCAAATAAATTTAAACAAACACTCACTTATCTTCGTCATCCCCTTCGGGAGAGGTTGGACCTCTCCCGAAAAGCTTTTCGAGGGAAGCTTGAGTTGATTAAAAGGTTTTTGTAAAGAAAAAGCCCCCATTAAAAAAGGAGGGCTTTAACTGTAAAAGGCTATTTTTCGTCTTTACTGTCTTTTTCCTTTTCTTTATCGCTATCTTTATCTTCTTCTTTCTTTTCCTCTTCTTCTTTCTCTTTCTTATCCTTCTTTTTCTTCTCTCTCTTTTCTTTTTCCTGCTTTTCCTTTTGTGCTTTTTCCATCTTCTTTTTAAACTTCTCAACTCTTCCCATCTTATCAACTATCTTTTCTTTACCGGTGTAAAAAGGGTGACAATTGGCACAAATTTCAACCTCCAAACCATCTTTGGTTGATTCTACCTGGTATTTCTTTCCGCAAGCACACTCTATGGTGGTTTCCTTTGTTTCAGGATGAATATCTTTTTTCATAAATAAATTAATTTACTGGTTTGCAATAGATTTATTTTTAGGCTAGAATTATTTTACCAGAAAGAAGCAACTTAATCAAGCTGCAAATTTTCAGTGCTTGATTTTTCACTTATTAATGTTATATTACAAGAACGTTTGTTAGAACTTGATCAGTAATTATATATTTTCTAAAACATGAGCAAAAAAGAAACAAAAGAGAAAAAAGAGGAAGGTAAAAAGAAAGAAAAGAAAAAGGAATCGGAGAACGATGAAAAGAAGAAAGATAAAAAAGAAGAGAAGGTTTCGGTAGATATTAATGTTGAAGAGTTGGGAAAGGCCGGCTTGCATTTTGGCCATTCTTCTTCCAAACGACATCCCAACATGAAGCCTTATATAGATGGAGTGAAGGGAGAGGTTCATATTTTGGATTTAACGAAAACTGCTGAGAAACTGGAGCAGGCGTTAATCTTTTTAGCGGAACAAAAAAAGAAAGGTAAATCGATAATGATTGTCGGAACCAAACCTCAAACCGAGCAAATTGTAAAGGAAACAGCCAAGAAACATAATCTTCCCTATATCACTTATAGATGGATCGGAGGTTTTCTTACCAACTTCAATGAAGTTAAAAAGAGAATTAAGCACTTAAACGATCTACTTAAAAAAAGAGAGGCGGGAGACTTTGATAAGTATACTAAAAAAGAGCAGTTGGAAATTGATAGAGAAATCGAAGCTCTTGATAAGAAATTCGGTGGAGTCAGAGAATTAAACTCAATTCCGGACATATTATTTTGTCTTAATATGGATAAAGATGAAATTGCAATTGAAGAAGCTAGGCAGAAGGATGTAAAGATAGTAGCGGTATGTGATAGTAATACCGACCCGATGAAAGTTGATTACCCGATTCCGGCTAATGATGATGCAATTTCTTCAATTAAATTAATATTGGAAAAGTTTGACGAAGTAATCAGTTAATAATCAAATATATAAGATAAAATACCATGGCCGACATTGAACAAATAAAAGTACTTCGACAAGAAACCGGTGTTTCCTTAAGAAAATGTAAAAAAGCGCTTAAAGAAGCTGACGGTGATCTTGAAGAAGCAAAAAAACTTCTCCGTGAATGGGGGCAAGAACTTGCAAATAAAAGATCAGATAAAGAAGTGGGTGAGGGTGTAGTTATGTCTTACATTCATTCCGATAACAAAACCGGATGCCTATTGGATCTCAGATGTGAAACCGATTTTGTAGCCAAGGGGGATGATTTTAAAGAGCTAGCACATGAACTTTGTTTGCAGATAGTTGCTTCCAAGCCCGAATATATCACTGAAGATGATGTTGATGAAGAGGATTTGGAAAAAGAAAGAGAGATAATAATGAACCAAATCGAAGAAGATGAAAAGAATTCTCAAAAACCGGATCACGTGAAAGAGAAGATCGTAGAAGGTAAAATGAAGAAATTCATGCAAAAGAAAGTTTTGATGAATCAAGTTTGGATAAAAGATGACAGTAAGACTATTGAAGACTTAATCGGAGAATATTTAGCAAAAATAGGTGAAAATATAGAAGTTAAAAGATTCACCCGCTACGAAATTTAATTTTAGAGTTTAGACGCACCGAGGGTTTGGTGCGTCGTATTTTGCCAGCTTAGCTCAGTGGCTAGAGCAGCTCTCTTGTAAAGAGCAGGTCGTCGGTTCGAATCCGACAGCTGGCTCACTTTTATTGAAATTGAAGAATGGATGAAATTTTGAGTCCTGTATTGATAAAGTCATAAACCCGACGTGGTTTATGGCGACAGCTGGCTCATTATAGTTTTATGGAAAAATCAGAAGGTAAAATCATCCTTGACAAAGAAAAATTAATCGATTACAATAGATAGTACGTTATAAGAAGTAACGCGGAATTAGAACTTTAAAAATTGAGAGATCCACACGTTCATTTTTAGTTTTTTGGAGCTGTTTCGAAACTCCTTTTTTGAGAGTTTGATCCTGGCTCAGGATGAACGCTAGCGGCGTGGATAAGGCATGCAAGTCAAGGGACTCTTTGGGTGCTTGCACCCAAAGTAGGACCGGCGAACGGGTTAGTA
>PWGJ01000071.1 GCA_003554445.1 Candidatus Nealsoniibacteriota bacterium | reverse complement strand
TGCATATTGGTTCCTAAGAATTGATCCATTAAGAACTCAAAAATCTCCCACAGGGCACCCAAAGAAAGAGCAAAGCAAAATCCGAAAAGAGCGATAAAGAAGGGTTCAGCCTTCAGTTTCCCTGTCTTGTACAATGAGTACGGAATCAAAAAACCGATAAAACCGAGACCCAAACCGCTTATTGCGTGCAAAAGTGAATCGAACCACCAAAAGCGATAATAAAAATCACCCACTCCACCCAAAAAGACTCCGGCGTATATGAATGTGACCAAAAGTAATTGAAGCTCTCCCGGAAGGTAAAACCTGTACCTGTCTTGAAGCCACCACGATCCGAAAATCAGTAGAAATGTAAGGGTTATTAGAAAAAGATTTATCCAGTTTTGCTCCCAAACGGTAATCGGAAAAGCGATAACCAGACTGATCAAGATCAGAAAAGTAACTAAACTGTACTTATTTATTTTTAGGTTTTTTATCTTTTTAAGCATATCTTAAAGATCGGTCGGAAAATCAAAAAATAAAGTTTCCACATTGAAATTTTCTTGAATCTTTTTCTTTAAAGCGATTATTCCGGTCGTTTCCGTTGCGTAATGGCCTCCGAATATTACGTTAATTTTGGCATCCTTGGCCAGTTCGGCTATGTCGGTTTCTTCACCGGTTATCAGAAGATCTATATCTTTGTCAATCGCTTCATATATCGATTTTCCTCCGCTTCCGGAGACAACCGCCACTTTGGACACTTGATCCGGTCCGAAATCGAGAAGTTTGCAATCGACATCCAAGAATTCCTCCAGTCTTCTTTTTATTTCGAATATATTTCCTTTTAAGTCTCCCTCCCAGCCGATGGCAACCCCCGCGTCACAAGCGAATTCTCGGTCGGGATAGCCTCCCAGCTCTTTTAGTATTTGAGCATTGTTTCCGACTTCTTTATGTCCGTCGAGAGGAAGATGGCAAGCATAAAGTGAAACATCGTTTTCAATCAATGGTTTAACTCTGTCTTTCATCCATCCTTTTATCGAGGGGTTGGCTCCCTTCCAAAATATTCCGTGATGAACTACTATTAAGTCCGGATCTTCATCCAATATTTCAGAAAAAATTTCGGCACCGGCCGAAACGGTAAACGCAATTTTTTTTACCTCTTTTCGACCCTCTATCTGTAAACCGTTGAAGCTTTTATCTTCAAATTTATCAACCTCTAAAAACTGGTCCAAATATTTTATTATTTTTGTTAATTTTTCCATCTTCTTTAGTATAGCAGATTGGATTGATTTATTAAAAATCCCACGGATTCGGAGCTTTTTTTATTTTAAAATTTCCGATCTCGGTTCTTGTTAAACTGAGAAGACAGCCTCCCGTATTGAATTTTTGACCCAAAAAATCGGCCAAGCTTCTAACGTAAAAACCGGAGTCCGCTCTTATATCGATTTCATAAACCGAATATGATCCTTTTCCGGTCAGAATCTCACTCCACCGCCTTTTTATCTCTTTTTGACGAAAGTTACCGACCACACTCCCTATCTTTTCATTAATCAATTCACTTAGCTCTTTTTCACTAACTGTGGTTTTTTGGTTTAATTTTAAACTTTCTATCTTTACCGTTTTTTTCGGAATTTCAATTTCATCCAGTCTATTTTCAAGAGCCCATTTAAAGAGTGGCTTCCCTTCTATTTTGTAGCTCGAAAAAGGGGGAAGACGAAAAGTAAAATCCTTGCCCGGTAAAGAAAGTAAAAAATCCTCAATCTTATCATCTTTTTTCTTTTTGTGTCTTTCGGGTAAGCCCAAAAGATCATAGCTATCCGTAGAGAAACCGATTAAAATCTTCGCTTCATATCTTTTTTTTAAGCTTAAGTATCGATCGAAGTTTTTGAGCTCATTACCGACAATTAAAAGCAAAACTCCGTCAGCCATCGGATCGAGACGGCCGGCATAAGCCATCTTAAGATCTCTCATTTTCGGATTAATATCTTTAATGATCTTAATTACATCAAAGGGAGTAATCCCGAGTGGCTTATAGACGCTAATTTTTTTACAGCTCATTAAATTCAATAGTCACCTCGATTATACCGGCTGTTCCCGGCGCAATTTCATATTTTGAAAAAACAATAACCAATTTTTCTTTATCGATGTAAAAGGAGTCGATATCTCGGATTGATAATTGTTCATACGCTTCGGGAAAAAGATCATCCTCCATCTCTTTTAGTTTATGAGTCAGAACTTCCTCCAGAATTTCCAAATCAGCTAACTCTTCGAGACTGATTTTGTTGCCGTGCCTGTCAAAGGTAAAAGTTTCAACCGTTTGATTTATGTTGGCTCCCCCGGTATATTCGGAAATCATCACTACATATGAAAGATAATCTTCCGAAAGATAATCTTCGATAATCATATCCAAGCTGTATTTAAAATCAAAGCCGTCATTTCTTAATTGAGTTACTTCTTCGATTGCTTTTTGAGTAAACTCTTCTCGGTGTGATTTTATAAAATTATTAACCTCCCCTCCTCCGACAGAGTCATTGGAGATTAACTCGACTTTTGCTTCGTATTCGGAGGAAGAGCTTTCCACCTCTTCATATTCCGGAGCGATAAAGTCGACTTCTTCCGAAATAAAATAAATGTATCCCAGATAAGAAAGCCCCACTATGATTAGTCCGATTATTATTTTTTTCATTTTAACTTTTATTTTTAGTTACAAGTTGGCCGCAAGCTCCTTTTATCTCCACTCCCATACTGTCTCTTTCTCCGTAATTAAGATTATTTTTGGATAATATCTTTTTAAATTCTTCGACTCTTTTTTTTGATGACGGCTTAAAGTTTGATGATGTCGGATTATACCGAATCAGATTTATAAAATGAAGTCTATGCTTTAAAAGGTCAACTAATCTTCGAGCATCTTCCGGAGTGTCGTTTATTTTATCCAGAAGAAGATATTCAAACATCCCTTTCCGATTGGTTTTTTCTACATAATAGTCAATAGCTTTGAAAAGCTCTTTTAGCGGATGAGTTTGATTAATCGGCATTATTTTTGATCTGGTTGAGTCGTCCGTAGCGTGTAGAGATATTGCCAAATTAATTTGCAAGCCTTCATCCGCGAACCTTTTTATTTTTTCCGGAATTCCGGATGTGGAAACGGAGATATTTCTCGCTCCCAGGTTGAAATAATCTTCATGATTAATTATTCTAATCGCTTCAATTAAATTATCATAATTTAAAAAAGGCTCTCCCATCCCCATAAAGACGACATTGTCAATTTTTAACAATCTTTTCTCTCTTAAAAAATATATAATCTGACT
>PWGJ01000121.1 GCA_003554445.1 Candidatus Nealsoniibacteriota bacterium | reverse complement strand
TCTCCGCTCCCGGTTCGGTTGACATTGAATTGCAACCCGTACGCCCAGCTATCGGAATTCAAAAATATTACGCCGCTCCAAGATCCGCATGGATATCCATTACCATGGTCAGTGTTACGGGTTGTCGAAATACCTCTAGGCCAATCACTTGGCGGATCATCTGCCTCACGAGAGTCATGGCCAAGGTGGGACGATACGCCGCCATCAACACTCAAGTCATCTGTAATCGAACCGCTAATACTTAGATCCCCACCAACATCCACGTCATCCCCTGTTTCAATCCCTCCCTTTAACTCTAAGGTTGAACCAGCGGATTCATTATGCAACATCATCGTCGGATTAGATGGGTCAGGATTTTGGGAGGCAATAAAGTAAATATGCCGGTTCGCGTGAGAAGATCCTGTTTCTAAAACTAAAGACGAACTTCCCGAATTCTTGAAGCTACCGGTGCTGTGCGTGGCGTACACAGAGGGTTCATATTGATCGATTGTAGATAGATGCTGGTTATCGAACTCAATGCGATTGTCGATGTCGATAACATTAAAACCTACGTTACTGCTAGTATTCAACGACTGATTAGCGAAGTTCGTCATATCGTGCGTTATAGTCGGGATTCTCGAGGTAGAAAGTGTTCCGCTTGTTATATCCCCAGCACTGTGGTCGTGACTAGACGGTTCAAAGGTGGACGGAACATCGTCCAAGTCATTGTAAGAGCCAGAGAAAAGTTGCCCGGTAGTCGCAAAATCTTCGTCGTGGGCCTCGTTTCCGTGTTCAGAAGGAGAGAACGTCGAAGGCACATCATCCAGATCCGTGTAAGAACCAGAGAAAAGCTGGTCGGTTGTAGCAAAGTCCTCGCTATGGGCATTATTATCATGTTCGGCCGGCTCAAACACGCTTGGCTTTTCCTCTACCTCTCCCCACGTCGGCCACCGTGAAGCCGTCGTAGGAACGCTTGTCAGCCGTGCCCATGGAACGTCCCCTTCTTCCACCTTGCCAGAAAGAAAGAGGCCGCCAGTGACCTCCAAATCCGATTTAATTGGGAATTTCAACGTTGTGCCTCCTTAACCAACAATCGTAACCACATAAGCGTCGTTGTCTGGTGCTTGGGCAAACGACACCTTGATCTGGTTTTCTGTATCCATCTGCACATTGGTAAATACCGCATTATACGGAGCCGAATTCTCGCGCACAGTCACCGTTACATTGCGGGTGCCCAAGTCATGCACAATCTCGTACGTTGTGGAAGAACCATCACCAATCACCGCCGCCGCTTTTTGCGGTGCTTCGGTCAGCTTCGTCCTTTCTGCCGCCGTGATAATTTCACCAGAGCCAGCGTCCGAAATATCATCCAAGGTCGATTTGTTATCGTGTTCATGGCGTTTCTCAACGGCGTCATCAATATCGTCCACATCAGAATCAGGACGCCCGCTTATATTCGTCCATTCAAGTTCGACGTTTTCCCAGTCTGCTTCTGCCAGGACGAGCCACTCACTGCCGTCCCAGATATAAGAGTCGCCCGTGTCCGTTTCATACGCTTTATCGCCTTCACGAAGCGTTTTCTCGTTTTCCAGGTTTTCTCGTTCCGAAGAATCCTTTACAATGTACACATCAGTTTTAGAGAAGTCCGGTAAATGGCCCAGCGGAACCTTGGCGTTGCTATCCAACGGGGCATAACCATCAGCCTCGCCTTTGTTCGCCTCATCTTCCGGGGTATAATTCAATGCATCGGTTACATTCTCACTCGTGATCTCGGAACGAATATCTTCCGACGACTTGTTCTCAACATCAGAAAGTCCTACATCGTCCTTCGTCGTTCCACTCCGGATCTCATTAACGTCTTTCCCTTCAACGGTATCCGCGTTGCCTCCATCCGCTTCCCGAGCATCAGTCATCCGCGGATCAGAGTCTGTCACGTAACGGTTGGTACTACTCGGCGATCCGTCGGTTCCTTCCAATGCGTCTTTCTCATCATGCGAAGGAAAGCGATCATCATCGCCTGCCGCCAACTCATCCGAGCCTTCACCAACATTCGCCGATATAACCGGTTCATTACCGCCAGAGGATTCTAGCGGCAATTCAGCTTCTACAGATTGCACCAGGCCTTCTTCAGTTAGGGACAACCATTTCGAGCCATTATACACATAAAACGTATCATCGCTGGTGTCATAGTAAATCTGCCCGGTGACCGGATTGGGAGGCGCCGAAGGCAGATTTTGCACCCGCGCGTTAAGCAGTTCGTTTTGCTTAAGATCAATATTCGATAAAAACTTTGGCACGCTCTATCCCTCCTTAATTCAGATAAGCGGCACCAGAAAACGGGGCGGTAAAATATACCTTCAGCGTATTATCGTCAAAATATTCCACGTCACCGATCACCCAGCGGCCCGAAGAATCCACTACAGCCACGGCTGGATACTTCTCCTGTCCGTGGTTGATTTCCCACACCTCGCTCGGTGTTTGCTGTTCATGCACATATGTCGGCGATTGCAGAGAATCCCCCGATTTGCCCTTTGCTCCCTGCAGACCCAGGATCCCGACTTCAATCACTTCTGTCTGGTGCTCAGACGGCTGGACGACAAGCTCCTTTTCTTCCACTACCGCCTTGGTTTCCTCTCTGGAAACAACCACAGCGTCCTCCGAAGAATCATCGTGAATTTCCACGATATTCTCGGTTGGTTCCGTGGATTCGACCACTAGCTGTGTTTCCTGTAACTTTGCTTGGTTTTCTTTGGAAGATACATATATCTTACTCATACCGCCGTCACCGCCGGTTGGATTAAGAATTCGCCTTCCAGCAGACGATAATACATATCATCAGCCGATATTAACAGAAGGTCGTAGATGTAGTTATCAGGTTCCAGATCCCACGTTTGTGTCGGCTCAATCTGGATCCATATCTCGCCCTTGTCCTCCGTCTCCAATTCCAAACTGCCATCGGACGTCGAAAGTTCCAATATCGGTTCTTCGGCCTCGTATCCTTTTTTCACATGCATCTTTGCCCGATACCCAGCTAAGTCAATCGGTTCGCCGTCTCCATCCCGCCAAACAATTCTGCGTTGGACAGTTGTACCCTGTTGTATCACGAAATTATAGTTGGCCGCCCGCATTGCCAACCCCCTTTCTCGGAAAATCGGGGTTCAAACGTACAGTGAGGCCGAGAGAGCGATTCTGAGACGTTTTTTCGACCCCACCCACTACTATAACCCTCGTAAAGGGTCGTTGTCCTCAGAATCGCCACTAGACCCCTCAGAATCGATCCACTCGAAATTGACGTCAAAATCGGTATTAGAAAGCCGGTC
>PWGJ01000061.1 GCA_003554445.1 Candidatus Nealsoniibacteriota bacterium | reverse complement strand
GAGCTCCTTCAGATTCTATCTCTTCTAATTCTTCTCCTTTTTTAGGACTCATTTACTAATCCCCCCTTTCTCCAGTTCCAAACAGCCAAGAATAAGCTTCTTCCATTTCTTCTTTAATACCTTCTGCAACCTCTTTGTTCTTTCCAGTAACTTGGTTAAACTTTTGATTAAGGTTGCTTTTAAGGTCTAATCCACCGGTATCCTTTTTAGAAGAACGTTTATCTTTCTCTTTAGTGAAAAATAATCCTACTAAGACTCCAAATAATGCTCCAAAAAACGAAGATAGAAATAAGTAAATATCTATCAACTCCTGCTCCACCTCCCCTGAAGATGTTTGGGAAGCGGTTTCCCCGGGTTCCTTTCTCTAAAACTTTTCCTAGCATTTTTCAAAGTAGAAGCAACTGCTTTTTTCCTAGGATGCCCAGCGTTTACCATCTCAGAAATATTTCTAGAAACTATGTCTCTGGAAAAACCTCTTCTAAGAGGCATAATTAAACCTCCCAACCAAAAATATTTGATAAGTAAAACAAGATTAAAAATTTTAACTTCCTCGCCTCACATACGGGTTGTGTATCTACTCTAGTTTTAACCTTTCCATTCTTTTTACAAGAGCCTTTTGATTTTATAGTTTCAGACTTTTTAAATTTGTAACACATACCACAAGAAAGGTTCCATCCTATAACACCTTCTCTTTTAGCATCAGCTCTTTCTCTGATGTATGTAAACTTATGGGTGGTGCTGTAAGAACCTCCTGTATAAGAACTGTCACCCCAATAAACAGGATAAGCATGTTCAGGGTGTTTAATGCAGTATTCTTCTTGAGTCATACCATGTTTTCTTACGTGAACTCTAGTAAGTAATTCTACTTGCTCCCCACATTCTTTACAAGGAAAAG
The DNA here is from genome assembly GCA_003554445.1 of Candidatus Nealsoniibacteriota bacterium. GTDB lineage: Bacteria > Patescibacteriota > Minisyncoccia > Minisyncoccales > PWPS01 > PWPS01. The sequence continues at coordinate 2,433 of PWGJ01000061.1, read as the reverse complement.
TTTCTTCATACGAATAAGCTCTAGGTAAAACTATCCCCATTCCAGATAACCTCCTCGGGGTTTAGTGGTCTCAGGAGTTCTTAGCTCTGGTGGTATATTGTTTCTCTTAGGTCTTTCCACCCCCTTTCTAGGTTGGGGTCTTCCCATAACAAAATATCTATCAACGTCTTGTGGGTGATGTTCACAGCTCTTAGCTATGTCTTCTGGATTAGTTTTAGACTGTTCACAGGCTGGATAAGTTCTTATGCTGTTAGGACAATTCCACGTGAACCTTAAAAGTGGAACACCGTCTTCTCTAGGTTTTAACCATTGATGCAACCTTCTCCAACCGTTAGACAAATCATTATCAGCTGGAAGCAGCCTTAAACCTTTCTTTAAGAACACTTCAGCTGTACTCTCTCCTGTACCGCTCTGTTTATTCCAACAAGAAGGATCAGCGTATATCATTACAATATTTTCTGGAGCCCCGTTTAAGTCTTTGCTAAGCTCTATTACATGTTCAGCCTGTTCTGAGTCTGTAACCTGATGCGGATAATATTCTCTATAACAAACAACATGTCCCTCAGGGAAAACTGCATACCATTTAAAACAAGCTCTAGAGCCGTAACCAGCGTCGTAAGCTCCGTATATTTGACAGTACTCCGGAGGGTACCAATTTCTATCCCTCAATACGTGAATGTCCATATCCCATTCAGGGAAGAAAGCTCCTTCACCTACCATAAAAGCTTCTTCTGGAGTTGTAGGATATTCCCTCCTATAAGAGTTAGGTAAATCTTTCTTAGTTCTTTCATACCAATCTTCATTACGTCTAGGATCTGTATACCAAGGCAGAAATATAGGTGTAAAATTGTTCTGTCCGGCATAAGCCTTAGACCAAATATCCTCAAAAAGAGTTCCCCTCTTACCAGTGCTCAGTCCTATAACTTGACCCCCGGTTGGACGGTTTATCACAGGATAACCCGCGTCCCAGATCTCTGCTGCGTGTTCCTGAAACGCCCATTCATCAAGTAAAACCAAATTAGCTGTAAAAGATCTCCCTGATTCTGGAGAAGAAGTCATAGACTGAAAAATAGACGGCTCAAAACCTGGAGTTTCTATAACTACAGAAAGTGCTGTAGAATACCAAGTTGGACCGTCCCAATCTTTACTTTCTTTCTTAGTACCCTTCTCTCTTATTATCCAATCCGGAAGATGTCTCAACATGAACTTCATCTTCCTAACAAGTTCTTTAGCATCAGGGTCTTCTCTTTTTGAAAGGGCCACAACAAAGAAACCTTCATTGAAAAGTATCATAGTTAAAGCGTAAGCTAAAGCCAACCAAGATAAACCTAACTGTCTAGCCTTCAGAATAATAATTAACCGGTCTCTCAGAAAGGCCCGAAGAGCTCCCCTCTGACCTTCCCACAATTGAAAAGGTATCACGACTCCTGGGTGATCCCGGTCTTCTATTTTTAAATTATCCTCAATGAAGGTTTCTTTATCTCTACGGTATTTCTCCCATTTAACCTGATTCTTCAGTTCCTCCGGATTCGCCATCTTCTGCCGAAGTTTTGTCGATGATCCCCTCAAGCAAATTCAACTCCTCTTCGCTAAGGTTCTTAAGGTCTATATTCATATAAGATTTAGACTCACCGGTGTGCTCAACACGGTCTTTGTATTTTTCCGGTTTGTTACCTTTAAGCAGTACCACTAGGAGTTGGTCGGAATATTTAGTTATCTTTCCTACTTGTTCTCCTCTGTAGAAGACTGGTTCTTCCCAACCTTCTACTCCTCTACGAAAAGCCTCTCTCTCTAATACTTCTGTAGCTTCTTCTTTAGCTATTTGGAGGGCCTCAGCATACTCAGGGTCTCTGTCCAACCAATTATAATGTTGTCTTAAAGATACTCCAGCCTGTTTAGCAGCCTCTCTTTTATTACCAGAACGTGAGTATACCTCTAAGAATGTAACTTTCCTACTTCTGGTGATGTCATGCTCACCTTCTTTAGCTTTTCTTCTTTTGTTAGCTCTTTTTTCTCTATGGGCCATTTTCTTCTGTTCATAGCTTTCTATCAAAGGTTCATTTTCTTCAGTATTTTTGTTTTCTTTTTCACTCATATTCACACCTCCTTAGCTTATTAGGGTAGATTTCAGTACCATTTCTCCAACTGCTAGTGTGGATATTCTCCCTTCCTCATCGGTAAGTTCTAGTTCGTGATAATAAGTTCTGGGGTCCATACCTTGTGTATCAGGACTGTCAAGCTTCACTATAACAGTTGCGCCATCTATCTCAATCTCACTTTCTCCGTTATCAGTAGACTTCTCTATTGACTTTTCACTGCTGTACTCAGACAAAGAAGCTGCCCATTTTATAGTAGTTCCAATAACATCCTGCACACCTTCTACGTTGAAAACTAGCTTGAAGTCATCCCCCGACCACATCTCGAAATTTTGAT
>PWGJ01000085.1 GCA_003554445.1 Candidatus Nealsoniibacteriota bacterium | reverse complement strand
ATATCCGCTCCTTTCTGCAGCTCTCCCCCCTTGATATAAGCCGGAGCGATCATTTGTATGCATATTGCGTAGATAAAATCAGACTGTGTCCTGGATATCTCAACCGCCTCGTTACCTATAGTGTTTTTTCGAAGCATAGTTATGGTATTGCCATAGATATCAACCCTGTTCAAAATCCGTATATCAAAGGAGATACCGTACTGCCGCCGGAAGGCAAAAAATATACAGATCGCTCCCTTAATGAAAAAGGGATGATTCATCCCGGAGATGCTTGCTATAATGCTTTTAAAACACGAGGCTGGACGTGGGGCGGTAATTGGAATTCGCTGCAGGATTACATGCATTTTGAAAAAGATATTGATTTATAAAACAACAAATTTAAGCTTTTGCATATGGGGGAAATAATATGCAAACGGAAGAACTTTGCCTGGGATGTATGACCCAGAGGGAAAATGAAGCGATTTGCTCTTATTGCGGTTGGCAACATGACGCAGAAGTGGAATCTTTGTTGTACTTACCGCCGGGAACCATTTTGGAGAATAAGTATCTTATTGGAAAGGTACTTGGCCAAGGTGGTTTTGGGATCACTTACCTGGCTTGGGATATGAATTTGGATATAAAGCTAGCTATCAAAGAGTTTTTTCCCCAGGGTTTAGTTACGCGCATTCCTGCTGATTTTGAAGTAACGGTTTATAGCCAAAATATAAAAAACCAGTATGATTTTGGATTGGAGCGATTTTTAAATGAAGCTAAAACTTTGGCTCGTTTTGCGGAACACTCCAATATAGTTACCGTGCGCGATTTTTTCCAGGCGCGGGGAACTGCTTACATGGTTATGAATTACTTGGAAGGTATCACCTTGGAAAAATACCTGAAGCAAGAAGGTGGTATAATATCATTTCCCTCCACATATAAAATCATCATGCCAGTTATAGATGCGTTGCGGGAAGTTCATGCTTCCGGTTATATGCATCGCGATATTAGTCCCGATAATATATTCATTGATGTCAAGGGGAGGGTTAGCCTCATTGACTTTGGCGCAGCCCGGCAAGATTTAGGAGATAAAAGTAAAAGCGTTTCCGTAGTGATTAAAGCAGGCTATGCACCAGAAGAGCAATACCGCAGCCGGGGAAACCAAGGGCCTTGGACTGATGAATATGCAGTGGCAGCAACTTTGTACCGGGCTATAACCGGTCAAGTTCCCCCCGAATCTTTAGAACGTCTGGTAGATGATACTTTGGAACCACCTTCTTCAAAAGGTATATATATAGAAAAGGAAGCAGAAAAAGTATTAATGAAAGCCATGTCGGTATCCATCGGTGAGCGTTATCAGGATATGGGTTTATTTCAACAGGCCCTTCAAGAAGCGTTTTCTGCGGCAGACTCTGCAGCAAACACACCAGGCAACTCTTCCATCAATCCTCCAACAGCTCCTGTCGCAGGTTCTGCAAAAAGATCAGGTTCAGAGCCTGATTTGAGTATTGGTCCAGAATCAGCTACAGGTTCGGATTCGAGTTCAATATCAGAGACAAGAGCAAAGAGAAAAGAAGTTTACTCAGGCCATAGAATAGACTGGCGGTTGCCTGTATTCGCTTTAGGTGGCGTATTTTTCATTTTATTGGTGGTCGGAGCTTTTATCATGGATCGGGGAAAAGATGGAGCAGGAAGTGGTATCGAGGAAGCTGCTATCTATTTAAGTAGTGATTATGACGCAGATTATGTTATTGATAACGAAGCCGGAGATATTCCTTTGTCTGAATTGGATGTTGGCGATAGGGTGGTAGATCCTTCCTGGGAATGGGAGCATCGGCTAGGACCTGAAGACAGATGGGAAGGGGTGCCGTATTCTTATCAAAGCGGTACGACTCCTTCCAAGGCAGAGAAGGAACAGAGAGTAACTTGGATTGTGGTGGCAAAAGATCATTATGGCGAAGGGGAGATTACTTTATTAGCGGAGAATATAATTGGGCATTATATTTTTGACAATAGCACCCAACGCGGCAGTAGTTATGGTAGTAACCATTGGGGTGATAGTGGAACTACTGATGCCAACCACGGGATACGCAAGTTTTTAAATGGCAGCGTTTATACTGGTAATGATGCTAATTATTATGCAGACTGTTTTTTCGATGCTTTTTCTAAAACTTTTCAAGATAACATTATTCCTACTGAAGTACCTTGTGTAGAAAATTATTCTGAAAAAGGTCCTTATTTAGGGCATGATTACACGACTATTGACCATGTTTTTCTGCCTTCAGATAAGGAACTAAATGATGGCGGCGAGAATACACATTCCACTAAACGGGTATGGAAGTATTTTCAAAATGCAACGGATGCTGAAAGGGTAGCCACAACAGTAAATGGAAATAACCATTGGTATTGGACTCGTTCTGCCAAAACAAGCAGCGTTAATCGCGTCCGCGGGGTCTATTCCTGTGGGGAGATCAGACCTGTAAATCCCAGCCGGGCCGATGGCGGGCTCCGTCCGGCTTTAAATTTAAAATCTGACGTTCTTGTAGCTGAAGTAATAAAGGAATAAATTATTCAATTTGTCCAACCAATATTTCCATAAATAAAATAATAATGCCCAAAAATACAAATTAGTCACATCTTCATTTTAGCTGGGTAAAATTGAAGATAAAAGAAGGGCATTTATGTTTCACTATCAATATAGCCACACAACCCAAATGTGTTCTTCTGTTGTCCATTTTTGGTTAAAACTATTGCCTCTCAGAACTCCTATAATCAATAATAATATAAATGCCCACTTTATTTCCGATTTTTGGCCATAAATATAGTCTTATTTGCCGCTACTATTGGATTAATTGTTTAACAGTCGTTATAATTATTCCCATTCCATCTCATAGACCCCGTCATAATTTGGGATTCCAGATATTGGGGTTTCAGATTCCAGATTTAAAGCTGGGCGGGCGCCGCGACTAGCGCCGCGGGCGCCGCCCAAACCGCCGCCGGAGCGGACGTAACGCACAAAACTGGCGCGACTCACAGAAGGAGAACGTGTCCAATACCAACGAGTATTTCCATTAATTTCCTCGGCCACCCGATCCTCATTTTCTGCATCTATAAAATATTCCCACACCTGTTCAGCAGAATGAGCATGATCATCGCTGCCGCCTAATTCATGCTCCGAAGGTATAAAGACGTGGTCGGTGGTGGTGTAGTCTTCACTGTTATAGGGGCTGTTTGCACTTTCATTAGCCTTAGTAGGCACGCTGGTGGGAATAATGCCGCTGCTAAAGCTATCCGAGAAGGCATCGTAGAAGGTATCAGGATAATGGTTGGTATCGTCGCCGGTATAGGCGCTGCCGTTTAAGAATTTGCGGAGGCCGTATCTGGCATTGGTGGTACCGCTGT
>PWGJ01000039.1 GCA_003554445.1 Candidatus Nealsoniibacteriota bacterium | reverse complement strand
CTCTTATTGCCCACCCATCAAGCCGTGTTAATGGTTCAGAGCAAAGCGCCTTTTTCATCAAGAACTTTTGCAAAAACAGGGGTGCTGTTGACTCTGGCGCTGAGTTTAGTGGCTGGAGCAGTGATTTACTTGATATGGCAGTAGTGCAACAATTGTATGGCAGTAATGTGAGAGGAGTATGGTCGCTTTAGTCGAAAATGGTTGTATTTTACTTCAAAGGAGGATGATTTTATGCATTTTGCTCAGATTTACGTTCCTGGACTGGCCCATTGTTCTTATGTATTGGGTAGTGGCGACAAATGTGTAGTGGTTGACCCGGCACGTAAGATAAAGCCTTATTTGGACAAAGCGGAATCCTTCGGGATGGACATTGTGGGTATCTTGGAGACGCACCTGCATGCTGATTTTGTCTCAGGTCATATGGACCTGGCAGAACAGACGGGCGCCGAGATCTATGCACCAGAGATTGCCCACTGTTCTTTTTCCCATACGGCTTTAAAGGATGGGGATGAGTTCACCATCGGCAGTTTGAGATTTAAACTATTAGAAACGCCGGGTCATACGCCGGATTGTGCTGTCTACGTGGTGACAGATTTGGAGCGAGGCGAGGAACCCGTGATGGTTTTTTCAGGGGACACGCTTTTGGTTGGGGATGTGGGGAGACCTGATTTATTTCCAGACCAGGAGGAAGCCCTGGCAGAGAAGCTATTCGATAGCTTGAAAAAACTAAAAGATTTGCCTGATCATGTAGAGGTTTATCCCGCCCATGGTATGGGTTCTCTCTGCGGTCGATCCCTGTCGGCTAAGCTGTGGAGTACCATCGGTATAGAGAAAAAGCAAAACTACGCTTTAAAACGTACGGATTTAGCTGCCTTTAAAGAGGATTTGCTGACGGATATGCCTCCCGCACCAGATCATTTCGCCCGTTGTTCTGAGATCAACAGGCAGGGACCGGAACAGTTAGCCCACCTTGAACCGGTGAAGCCCCTGGATGTTGCTCAAGTTCAAGAAGGCATTGATTTGGGGCACGTTGTGTTAGATACTCGGTCGTATTTGGCCTTTGCTGCTGGGCACATACCCAACTCATATAGCATTAGCCTAGAGGGGAATCTTGCCACATTTGCCGGATGGGTCATCCCGCCGGAGAAGGATATCCTGCTGGTCTTAGAGCAAGAAAGGGACTTACCTAGAGTGGCAGATGCCCTTTACAGCGTAGGGTTAGATCACATTTCTGGCTATTTACAGGGGGGCATCGTCCAGTGGATTAACGCTGGAGCAAAAACAGTCCATGTAGAACCCGTCACTGTTGATGAGATTCAGTCATACATTGATTCTAATGAGACGGTGGTTTTAGACAACCGGGCAAAATCCGAATGGAAAGACGGTCAGATTAGTGGAACCACCCTGGCGCCCACACCAGACGTGCGCCATCGGCATACAGAGTGGGACGTGGAAAAACCTATCGTGACATTCTGTAACACCAGCAACCGCTCCATGACGGCTGCCAGTATTTTAAAACAGAAGGGTTTCAAAAAAGTTATGAACTTCCTGGGTGGGACAACTGCCTGGAAGGCAGCCGGCTATGAAATTGAGCCGCGGGAGGAGGCATAACTGTGAGCAGTATCTACCATGCCATATTTGTGGCCCCCTGGCCCTTTTGGGCCGGAGGGCTGGTGATAGGGTTACTGGTGCCGCTCTTGTATTATTACAAGAATGTTGCCCTGGGTGTGTCCACGGGTTACGGAAACCTGGTAAAGATTATCATGAGACCCCGTCACCTTTCCTGGATCAATAAAAAGTTTAAAGAGACTTTTAGCTGGCGCGTATTTTTCATTGTGGGTATGGTACTAGGGGCTTTTGTATCAAATCGATTGTCCGGCAGCCCCTGGCTGACACTAGACATGGGGCAGCTAACCGCAGCGACTACCTGGCCCTTCCCTATTTACGCCCTTTACCTTTTTGTCGGCGGTCTATTCTTGGGACTTGGTGCCCGGATTGCTGGCGGGTGTACGTCTGGGCACAGTATTCATGGGATAGCTAACCTGCACGCTTCGAGTATTATGGTGACCATTATGTTCTTGCTTGCGGGGGCCGTTACAGCGAATATTCTCCGCTTGTTATGGTTGGGAGGTTGATGACCAATGACTGGTAAAATAGGGTTTTTGGGTTTCGGGATGTTATTTGGCTTTGCCCTGAGTCGGGTAGGGGCGTCGGAATTTGACCTGATTTTTGGGATGTTTACGGGCCAGAACCTAAAACTAGCCTGGGTGATTCTTTTTGCCATCTTGATCGGGCACCTGGGCATGCGGTTTTTAACAGGGAAGCAGGGTAAAAACCGGACCAAGTCCGGTCAACGAATCAACATTAGCCACAAAAAGCTCGGCCGTTGGAGTTTGTTGGGCGGCGCCCTTTTTGGCGTGGGTTGGGGTATGGCAGGGGCCTGCCCCGGAACTGTACTGGCCCAGATTGGCGAAGGGAAATTACTCGGTCTCTTTACCCTGGCAGGTATGGTGGCCGGAACTTATTTATATGCCGTGCTGAAAGAAAACAATCCGGATCTATAAACTTCCAGAAAAATCCGTGACGGTTACAAGGGATTATAAGAAAATCCTAGAATTCATAAATCAGTAAATTCATTTACAAGTCCTGTTCAGGGCTTGTCTTTTGTGTAAAGGCAGATGGGTTTTACACAAAGCTAAATTATAAATATAAAGATGGCGGTTATACCGACGCATCCAGGAGGGCTATAGATCCCGCCATCCGATGTCGCTTATCCATTTTAATTGTGGCCCTTGTGTGGAGAATAAAAATAGGACAATTCCTGGTTAACAATTAAGTCAATAAAGAGGCGATTGCCTTTTATAAAGGGTTTTAAATGCTCATCTACTTTCTATTTGGTTTCATATTTGACAAGCCTATAAATAATTAGCCCGAAAATACCCGGGTAAAGGACGAATAAGAAAATGATGTTGATCCCACTCAAACCCAGTATAGCGCCAGAAATACCAGTACGGGGCATAGTCAAGAGAAAGTCATACCAGGTAATTAAACCCAGAGATTTGCTGATCAGGTTGGCAATGATCGCTGCGATTAAGATGAGCCAACCGTATCCCAGATATTTCAACAGGCACCAAATGTTCATGTGAGTTTCCCTCCGATACAATTAATAGACCGACTGTCGGTACAATCCATAATACCACATGTTACCCTCATTATGTATAATGAAAGTATCAATAAAAGGCTCTGTTAAAGTTAATTGTTGTTACAGTTATAATAGATATGGTAGATGGTGGTCATAGCATAAGCGACATCGGATGGCGCTATCTATAGCCATCCTGGATGCGTTGGTATGACCACCATCAAAGTAGAGGCAGATCAACAATTAACTTTAACAGAGCCTTTTATTGATACTTTCATTATACATAAT
>PWGJ01000075.1 GCA_003554445.1 Candidatus Nealsoniibacteriota bacterium | reverse complement strand
GCGGAGAAGGATGTAGGACACACGGTATTCAAGGATTGTACGCTAGAAGAACTATGGAAAGAAGTAGAGCATGAAAAATATCAAATTTCCATGGAAGATTTTTTAGAAGAAGAATATGAAATGCCGTGCATGTGCCACAACTAAATATTTTTAAGTCTTTTCGTAAAAAGGCTAATTATAACAAAGGGAGTGAAAGATAGTGGAAAAAGTAGATGAAAAAATCATGAATGAACGTTGGAAAGTGTATAGGTTTTTAGAAGATATCTGTTTTGGAATATGTTCAGAGGCTTTTAAAAAGCAGTACGATATGCACTTTAAAAATTGTATTCGTGATCCCAATTTGCCTTATTGGAAACAGGGGTTTCATTTTACCCCACCCAAAGAAGCGGTTTTTATCACAAGAGAACTTCTTCCTTCCGCTAAGAAAGGGGAGATTACCATGGAAGAAGTCACCGAGTATAAAGAATCGTTAGAAGGTAAAAATGTTTTAGAACTTTTCTAAAAGCATAGGTTGAGCATGAAAAAACTTCAATAAGAGCTTACTTTTAATAAGGTAGGCTCTTATATTGAATACTATTTATACTCAATATAAACAATGCTTATAACCGAAAAGAAAGCAAACAGATTTTAGGCAGTTTTATACAAACTGTCAAATATAACTCAGGAGGTAGATATTATGGATTACACTGTAATTATCAAGGCGGGAGAAAGACTCGGATTTGGATTTATCCATTGGAAAACTGATTATAATACAAATGAAAAAGTGTGGGATGCTACATTTTTTCAAAATGGTATTTCAGTTAAAGAAATCTCTGCTTTCAACGATTATGAAATTGCAGAAGAAGTAGGAATGGGAAAATCCTTTTGGGAAGAAAATAAAAATCTTCTCGGAGCGATTAATACCATAAGAGATTTTTGGGTGATGGAGCCAGAGAAATCTTTGCCTAATATCCTTAAAGCAAAACAACAAGAAGGGATTAAAAGACTCCTTGATAGTGATAACGAAATGCTTGTTATCGAACTTCCATAAAAACAAGTTTAGGCGGTTCTTATAAAAACCTGTCAAATATAAAATTAGGAGTGAATATAATGGAATACAATAAAAATGATCAAGACTTATTAAGATTGGTACTTAGAGAGGAAGAGAATGGCACTCTTGAAAATCTTCTAAAGGAATATCATACGGTTCCTAACCTTATAACCAATGCAACTTTAGAAGATTTAATGCACATAGAAGGCATGGATTTAGAGAAAGCGAAACTATTAAAAGCAATACATGAACTTTCTGTAATCCTATATAGACATAACAGTGAGAAAAAGAAAAAGCTCAACTCTTCTCAAAAAGCGGCTGATTATTTAATCCCCCTTATTAGTGGTAGAGATACAGAGGCTTTTATGATCTTATTCTTGGACAATCAAAACAATGTCCTGAATCATAAAATAGTGGCCGAAGGTACAATCAATGAAGCGGCTGTTTACCCTCGGGAAGTTATGAAGGCGGCAATAAGAAGAAATGCTTCAAGTATCATGCTGGCTCATAATCATCCTGGTGGAAGCAAAAAGCCATCGCAAGGCGATATCCAAGTAACCAAGCGACTTAAAGAAGCAGCGGAAACCTTGGATATAAAAATTATCGACCACATCATTATTGCAGGGAATGAATATTTCAGCTTTGCTGAGGACCGCTTAGTCTTGTAGTAAACTTTACAATGTTTTTAGAGGTTTTCATTTCAAAAAAACCTCTAAGTATAAAATAAGGAGTGAAAAATATGAAATTAGAACGATTCTTGGAACAAGAAAAAGAGGAACTTTATGCTGAGATCGTCGAAGCGACTTGGATTGCGGAGGACTTAGGTGAAGAAAAGATTCTTTCCTTTTACCCGGTCAGTCTGTACAATGCAGCCAAACAATTCCTTGAAGAAAATCCACCAGAAAAGGATGAAGTATTCAAGAGAATTAATAAGGATTTTGTGAGAAGACAATCGGGGAAAACAGGAGAAGAATTAGTTATTGAAGCCCTGGCAAGCCTAGTCCTTAGAGAGTATCAAACCCTACGAGAATGGCAATCAATTTACGGGGCCAGTCATAAGGTGTTATTTGACTTTATACATCACCATGACACTCCATTAAAAGCCCTAATCGAAGGGGACAAAGACTATTACCATGAGGCAACCTTAGACACAGACTGCGATTATGATGCGAACATTCCACTGCCGGCAAGCTACTATGATGTATTTGGATACTATGTAGATGATCAGTTTACACCGGAAATGGAAGTGTTCGAAGGGATTGTCAGTCGGTGGAAGTGTTTTAAGGCTGATAGCTACGTTTTTGATGAACTCGCTCTTTTTAATTCCATTCAGACAGCGAAAAAGTATGATGAAGAACTCGCTGATCTTTTCATGGCCACACAGCTACGAAAAGTCTATCTAGGAAAGTATGCAAAGGCTCCATATTCGGTAGCCATTGATCCAAAGCTTTTCAAAATAGAAGTAATGGAAGACCGACTAATCAGAGTAGAGTTTCGGCTTCCAGGAGTAATTAATAAAGAAAAAACAGAGGAAGTATTTGTAGACGTTTACTGCCTGCCGGTTATTGAAACTCATTCCGATACCGAAGTAATGTCAAGTTTGCTAAAAGAAATAGCAAAAGACATTAAAGAGCATTATGCGGGATCGGAAAAAGAGAAGAATGGTAAAGAAGGCAAGAATGGTCTATATCCTCGTAAAAACCATGCTACCCACGGATTGAAAGTAAACATTGATAAGCACCCGAGACGAATGGAGTTAGCAGAGGCTCAGTCGCTATTTATCATTAAGAAAGCGATTAAGCATACTAATAGACCTATCGTTTCCAATTCCTTTGGGAATGACAGTATATTGACGTTTCATCTAGTTAACAAGGTTATCCCTGAAGTGGAGTCTGCTTATATCAACACCGGGGTTGAGTATGGTACAGAAGTTAGCAAGGTTCGAAAAGAATTCCTCGATTTTTACGGAATTGATTCCTCGAAAATCCATATGTTAAGACCGGACACAACGTATTGGGAAATTCAAGAAGAATACGGTTGGAATTTTGGAAGGAAAGGAGATCGACGTAAGAAAAGAGGAAAGAAGGTCAATAACGTATCAGAAGTTTGTTGCTACAAACTCAAACACGAACCTTTTTTCAAGGCAACAAAAGAAAAAGGGTGGGATACCAACTTTGCCGGAACAAGAGGCCCGGAATCCCGTGCTAGAGATTTAGCAGGAAAACGTGATGGTGCTTATTACCATTCAATTACCTGGAATCAAATGCGTGTCAATCCGATTCTATTTTGGACTAATGAAATGACCTGGGAATACGTTCATGAGAATAGTATCCCATATGCAGATATTTATAAAATGGTCCTCTATGATGAAGATGGAAAAGAAAAATACAGTCCAAGAGTAGGTTGTTGGAGTTGCGCTCT
>PWGJ01000013.1 GCA_003554445.1 Candidatus Nealsoniibacteriota bacterium | reverse complement strand
CTGATATTAATCGGTAAAAACTTTGGGGATTTATTCTTACCGCTTGCTTTTTTGTGATATAATTGTATTGGTGAATTATAAATTTTAAATGAAAAAATTATGAAAAAACAAATACTGGATCGAATTTCAACTTTGATGATTTCCGCTTTCGGGTTGGTTGCCGCCTTGGCCTGGAACGGAGCTATTCAAGCTATTTTCAGAGAGGTTTTCGGAACCGCGGAAGGAGTAATCTCTATGGTGACTTATGCTGTTGTGGTTACCATTATTGCGGTATTGGCTACCGTATGGATTGCAAAAATAACACCCAAAGAAGAGGAGTAAATATGGGTAGTTGACATCTTATTATTAATTGTTATACTCCTACTAGTAATCAGTATTATTAATTATTAACTAACACACTAATACAATGAAAAATTACAAAAAGATGCAAACATATCTCGCCAACCTTGCAGTTTTAAACGCTAAACTTCACAACATTCATTGGAATGTAGAAGGAAAGGAGTTTATGCAAGTTCACAAGTTCACGGAAGAAATCTACGAGGATCTTTTTGAAAAACTAGATGAGATTGCTGAACTCTTAAAGATGAAAGGTGAAATGCCTTTAGTAAAGATGAATGATTATGCGGATAAAGCAACTATTAGCGAGGAAGACTCCAGAAGCTTTCAAACGGAAGAGTCTTTAGAGCTGGTCTTGGAAGATCTTAAAGAAATGAAGAAAATGGCTACTGAAATTAGAAATGCAGCTGATGAAGATGGAGACTTTCAAGTTGTTGGAGAGATGGAAGAGCATGTTGATTACTACAGTTTGAAAATTTGGTTTGTAGAGTCAATGCTGGCTTAATTAAAAAAACAATCGTGATTTGAAGAGCCCGGTTTTAACCGGGCTTTTTAATTGACATTGAAGTTAATTTTATACTATTATTAATATTAGTTACTACGATTTTATTTATTATTTTTTATGTATAAAAACATTATAGCCGTGGTTGCGGCGATTGCTATAATAGGACTTGCCACTGCTTATACCGGCTTGGAAAACAATCGAGAATCAATACAAGAAACCGAAGATACGGAAACTGAAATAAATGAAGAATCTTCCGAAGATTATTTATTCGATGACGAAGACGAAGAAGGTTGGGATGATGAAGGTGGCGAAGACCCGGAAATTGAAAACGGAGACATGGCCGATTTAATTAACTGTCTTGCGGACAACGGTTTGGTAATTTACGGCTCCGAATGGTGCCCGGCCTGCACTCAATTAGCGGAATCTTTTGGAGGCTATGACGCAATTGAGCCGATATATGTAGAGTGTACGGAGTATCAAGAGAAGTGCTCTGAGAATCAAAAAACAGACTACATCCCTGAAATACAAATCGAAGGAGAGCTTTACGAAGGAGGAAGAACTCCTCAAGATTTAGCGGATAAATTGGACTGCAATCTTTAAATCGGAAATATATGATAAAAAAAATTGGGATTTCAATAGTAGCACTCTTATTTCTTTTTATACCTTTTTTTGGATTCAGTGAAGGTGTAGTTAATGCTGATTCACCGGAAACGGTTCATTTTTTTGAAGATAGTAGATGTCCGGACTGTGCCAGACAAAAAGAGTATATGGAAGATGTTTTGTTGGAAGAATATCCCAATCTTGAAATAAAGACTTATGAAATTGGAAGGAGGGAAAATCAAGATCTTTTAAAAGAAATGATGGAAGAACGAGATGTTGAAGATTATCGCATGATGGTTCCGACTACCTTTATAGGAGAAAATTATTTTCAAGGTTTTTATGAAGAGGATAAAGAATTGATAAAGAAAGCAATAGAAGGGGAGAATGTGATGGATGAGCAGAGAGCTTGTTATGTTGATATTCCTTTCGTAGGCGAAGTTTGTGTAGAGACGCTACCACTCCCGATCCTGGCGGTTATACTGGGTTCTCTGGACGGACTCAATGTTTGCTCTATTGGAGCATTAATATTAATTTTGATGATTGTTCTCTCTTTTGATTCCAGAAAAAAAACCGTTTTCTACGGAAGCCTCTTTATTCTTACTGCGGTCGTAATATATGGTGTTTTGGTCTTTGCATGGACGGCTCTTTTTCAGACTATCGCTTCTTTTATTGGCCCTCTAAATACGATAATAGGTATAGCGGCTCTTTTAGGTGCCCTCTTTTTCTTAAAAGAGTTTATTAGATTCTTAAAGCATGGTCCGACTTGCCAGTCAACAAACAGCAAGCTTGCCAATAAAGCGACTCAAAAAGTAAAATCGGCATTTAATAATGATGCAAGCAAAACCTTTGTATTGATTACCAGTGTAATATTTTTTGCTGCTGTGATTACCATTGTTGAGCTTCCCTGCTCATTCGGACTGCCCATGGTTTACGGAGGAATATTGGCTCAAGCCGGTTTGCCCTGGATTAGTTATGCTTTTTATATTGTACTATATTTATTCTTCTATATGCTTATTGAGCTGGTAATTTTTGCCGGAGCGGTAATAACCAAAGAGGTTTGGATTGCTCAGTCAAATTTAATAACGTGGGTTTATTTGATGGGAACCCTTGTTTTATTCTTTTTATCTTATTATTATTTAATCGGCTTATAATTTATCATGAAGAAAAATTTAATTGCAATAATTTTCAGCCTCTTAATTGTCGCAGGAGCCTATCTTTTTGCCACTGACGCTGACTTTCTAAGAGCTGAAGTGGGTTACAAAGCTGGCATAGCCGCTTGTCCCAGTTATCATCATTTATTACCCGCTTTAAATGATAATAATTTTAAAACCGTAAGAGCTTCATCTACATCAAAAGCGGTATCTCTTTTTCAAAAAGAGGAAGTTGATTTTATAATTTCAAGCAGAAAACTAAAACCGGATGAACCCGTTTTAGAAAGCGCAGAGCTGGGAGAGGGCTACTTTTTCTTATCCGGACGAGGGTTTTCAGCCAGTGGGTCGGAGATGGAGAATATATCTTTTTACACCGACCTCGATCCAGAAAAAATAAAATCCTATTTTGATAAAATCCAAGAAGAAAATTTAACTCATACCGAGAACCCTTATTCAAAAATAGATGAGGGAGTAGTTATCACTTCTTTTGAAAACTTGGATTATTCCGAGGGAGAGTTGGTTGATTTCTATGATCAGTTCGGAAGAAGAATTGATAAGATAAGAAGGCCGACTCTTTATTTCAGCCAAAAAGATAGTCAGTTGGCAGAAGAAATAATTTCTCTAATTACAAAATAATTATCCACTTTAAGTTCTGTAACTACCGAAAAGATCTTCATTTTTTATAAACCCCTAAAATTTAACTTGGAGGGGTTTTTGTTTTGTGATATAGTCCAAGAAGACGACAATTCAACTTAAACTATTTTCATGTTGAAAAGGTTAGTGAAGCTGTTTGGCTGGAAAGAGTTAAAGGAGTCCACTCTTAACTATAATTTAAGTGATTTTAAGGCTGATCTTTGGGCCGGAATTTTGGTGTCTGT
>PWGJ01000072.1 GCA_003554445.1 Candidatus Nealsoniibacteriota bacterium | reverse complement strand
TTTATTTCTGTAAGTTGAAAAGTGTAAGCGATTTTCATAACTTACTTCGCCGGCTGGATGATAGTTTACATTTCTTATCTCCTCTTCCGGATTGCTGCTCTGAAAATTGGAAACCGTAACCAGAACAAAAGTAGTGCAGTCAAAAACATCATCCCTGTAAATATTATCACTTTCATCGAGTGGTCCCAATTTGTAAGGGGTTCCGATATATCCGGTGATTATTTCTCTTAGTTCGTCATCATTTTCAACAACTTCTTCTCTTTGATTAACGACCGGCTCTTCCGGCTCTTCCGGATTTTCTCTGAAAATTATAAATCCCGCAACCAAAAGTACTCCTAAAATTAAAGCTAATATTTTTTTATTCATTGAATTCAAAAAGGTTAACTGCATCATAATCGTTGTCATCCAAAAAGTCTAAAATGTCTTCTTCTATAACTTCACCTTCTTCAGAGCAAGCGTGAATAAACCGGTATCCGTCTATCAGAATCCCTTCTCTGCGCACATCAAGCCCGATATCCTCATCTCCATCCATAATGAAAGTGATGCCGGCAACTTCGGGAAGATCCGAAATAATTCCTGAAAAATCCTCAACTCTTACAAATTCCAGCGTAATCTCTTCTTCCCAATCCATATCAATCAATCTATCTCCGTCATCTTCTTTATTTAAGATTACATCCTTGGAGTCAACCGAATCCCCGCCAACTTCTACGGTTATATCTCTGAAATAGTCAGATACTTTATTTCTGTAAGTTGAAAAGTGTAAGCGATTTTCATAACTTACTTCGCCGGGCGGGTAATAATGAAGCTCTCTCATCGCCTCTTCCGGATTATCCGGAGAATTGAATTTGGCCGCTGATATCAAAACCAAAGTGGTTGAATTAAAAGCATCATCCCTGTAAATATTTTCATCGTCATCCAACGGGTCACTATGATGCGGAGATCCTAAAAAGTCCAATACGATATCTCGGAGAGGCTCTTCAATATCTTCTTCATCCTCTTCTTCATCTTCAACTTCCGGGTCTTCATCGTTAAAATCTTCATCCACTATTTCCTCTTGGTCTACATCTTCAACTTCCGGGTCTTCAGCTTGAGAAATAACCAAATAACCCAAAACAAAAAGAAGTAATAAGACCAATACGGCTATAATAATATCTTTTTTATTCATAATTTTTAACCGGTATTTTTATAGATCCCGGTTGTCTTTATTTTTAAAAAATAATATAATTGACTAATCGCTATGATCCCGGAGAGGAAACTATTAAAAGATAGCTTTCACCATCAAAAAAATCTTCCTCTTCTATTATAGGATCTATCAGCTTCGAGATTTTGGAGCAATCATTTACATCGACTTTGCCGTCCTTTTTGTCTATAGTAACTGTCAAAGCTATCTTTCCGTCCTTTTTTTCCACCTCAACTTTCTTAAAAACCAGACCTTCTGATTCGATAATGGGTGGGATTATTTTTTCAAATCTTTTTTTCATCGTCTTTATTGTAACATGTTTCAAAAAATTATAAAAAAAATAAAAGAATTCATAAAAACGTTTGATGATGAAGAGCTTTTTATGATAGGAAGCGCAATAGGTTTTTTGGTATTGGGATTTTTAATATATGCAGGCTGGCAAGCAAGACTAACAACTACCGAGGACTCACCCGATGAAGAGGTGGTAACAGAAGATGAAGATGATGACGACGAAAATGGTCAAGAAGTGGTGATCGAAGAAGATCAAAATTATGAAAACGAAATACACGGGTATGAAATTGTTGAAATCGGTGATCAGATAAATGAAAAGGACAGAGCGGAGATATTCGGGTTAAGGGAGGGGTCGGATTTTATTATAGAATATCAAGGAGTTACTCATGCAGTCTTTGAAAATTATGAAGGTCTTTCTCTGGATGAGTGGTTGGAAGAAAAAATAGAAGAAAAGGGTCCTCGAGGAGAGAGCTTTGAAGATCAGAAATCATTTTTGAATATAGTATTTAACAGAGAAGTCAACACCCCCCTGGGACAAGGGAGAGAAATTGTCAGAATGAACGGATTTCAATCCGGAGAGCTTTTCATTCCTTATGGAAATTATATTTTGAGCTTTTATTACAATGCGGACAGCGGCAGGCAAGTCCCTTCTTTGGAATCTTCCAGGAATGAGCTAATGGAAAATATAAAATAAAAGGTGGAGGTTTTAACCTCCACCGAGTGGCAATAAAGCCTTTGAAATAAGGTTCTTTTTATTTGGTTATGTTGGCAATTTTTACTTCTCGTTCTCTCTTGTCCACTTTAAACGTGACTATGTCTCCCTTTTTCTTACCTACAATACATGCTAAAGGAGCCTCCAAAGATATTTTATTCGATCTATGAGGATCACTGACCCCCACTACATAAATATCTTCATATCCGGATGCAAAACAAAGTTTTACCTTGCAGCCTATTGAGACTACTTCTTCATCAATTTCATCCTCAGAAACTATCTCTGCGTTGTTTATCATTCGATCAATATCTCTAATTCTTTGATCAATTCTACTCCTTTCTGTGGCCGATAATATGTGGCCGTTGTTTGTCCCATGAGACTTAATTCTTTCGGGATTTTGATTCAATTCTTTCCTCTTCCTTCTTAATTCCTTCTTCTTTTCTTTTAGTCTTTCTAGCCCTTCCGCGGTTAATTTGCAACTCATCTCTGTTTCCCCCTTTTATTTATTATAAAGAACCTTAGTTGGAAATTATATTAATTTTATTTATATTTGTCAAGTTAAAGGTTGAGTTTGCTTTCTCCTTCTTTCTTATCAAGCTCCTCATTTACCAATTTATCAGCATCCTTATTATAATTTCTGGATATCTTCTTCATTCTTACTTTTTTAAAATCAACGGTGAGATTTCTTAATTTTATAAACAATTTCTGCATACTTTCGTTTTTTATCTTGTAGTCTCCTTTGAACTGTTTATAAACCAATTGAGAATCGGTTCTGATTTCTATATCGGTTTCTTTGGCTAGTTTTTTTCCGAATCTCGATTTGAATTTTTCCAGAGCGAATATAACCGCTTCATATTCAGCAACATTATTTGTCAGCTCATCGCCTATATACTTGGAATGTTTCTCAATTACCTTTTTTTTACCATTACAAAAAACTACGCCCACTGCCGCCGGACCCGGATTACCTCTCGCCCCTCCATCGGTATAAGCAATTATCTTTTTCATCTTAATTTATATTTTTAAAATATTTTATCAAGTTTTTTTCAAATTGATCCAAGTTTTCAACTTTGATCGTAAAGCCGGCTGCCGGCGGATGCCCACCATAATTTTCCAAAATAGAATCACTACTCTTCATGGCTTCCACTGCATCGTATCCCTTGGGAACTCTAACCGATCCCTGCGCAATTTCATCCTTTTTTTTGTATATGAATACGGGCTTTTTAACTTCACTGACCAGCTGAGAAGCAATTTTACCCAAAATAAACGAAGGCCAGTCTTCATTCCCGGCAAAAATTATTTCTTGATCTTTATTTTTTTGCAATAAGATATCTTTAATCTTTTCAACTCTGTCTTTTCTTCTTTTGTATGCATTTAACATCTTTCGAGCCAAAATCTTGGCATGATCCTTCTCGGTGATCAAGAAAAATAAAAAAGCTTCCGGAGTATTGGAGATCATCTCCGTCACATTTAAAATCGGGGAGATCTCCTGAAACAAAGGAAGCGGTTTTTTAACATTTATTATTTCTTGAAAAGATTCAACTCCGACCGTAACCGGAAAATTTTGTTTAGCCATATACAAAACCTCGGCATTGGGGCCTTTGTGGGGCATCATATCTCCAAAAATTGCCAGTGCGGTCAATTCTATAAACTCCGGCTCTTTCTGACCGAGAAGTAGTTCTGAAAGCTCTAAAATAATGCCCGCATTGGGTCTCTCTTTAAACTTATCCGTATTTAATTTGGGGCAAACTATAATATCGGCGTCGGGAACCTTTTCATGAGGTTTGTGATGATCGATTATAATCACTTCAAAACCCATCTTTTTAGCCTCTCGCACTCCCGAAAAATCACTGATACCGCAATCCATGGTAATTAAAAGTCCCGGTGACTTGTCATCAAACATCTTTAACGATTCGGAGCTCAATCCGTAACCCCTCTTTTCTTTATCCGTAAAAAAAATAAGTGGTTCCTTCCCTATCGCCTCAAGAGTTTTTTTTGATATCAAACCGGAAGTAACCCCGTCAAGATCGGAGTCGGTATAAAGTATTATATTATCACTTTCTTTTATCTTTTCGGCTACTTCCTTAAGATTCTTCATTTTTTTATTTTAAAGCTTCCAATCCGGGCATATTTTTTTCGGATAAAAATCTGAGCATAGCTCCTCCGCCCAAGGAAGCGTGATCTATATATTTTCTCAAACCGAATTCTCCCAGAGCGGCTCCCGTATCTCCACCACCTATCACTTTTAAAGAATTCTCATTTTCAATAATCCTTTGAGCAACGAGCTTGGTTCCGTCTTGAAATTTTTCATTCTCAAACCAACCCAACGGACCGGCCCAAACGATAGTTTTGGCTTCTCTGATTATGTCACCGTAAAGCTCTACGGTTTCCGGACCTATGTCGAGTATCTCTTCCTCCTCTCTGACTTTTCCGGGTGGAGTATGTCTAAAATAATTTTCATGATCCGAAGAAGCCACTACATCAACCGGCAAATGTAATTTTTGTGATGTCAGATTAATCCCTTCCAACTCATCTATTACTTCTTTTGAAGGTAATAAATTATTTTGAGCCAAACCTTTGATTGCCAAGATAGAATTGGCAACTTTTCCACCGACAAGAAGGTAGTCCGCCTCTTTCATGAAGTATTTTATAGCTTTGGCTTTTGACTTTATCTTTGCACCACCGATTATAACTACCATCGGTTTTTCCGATTTGTCTTTTATCTTAGATAGAATTCTCGTTTCACGCTCAAAAAGATATCCCGGAAAAGCAGGGAGATGTTTCGGTAATTCGGAAATCGAAGCGTGGTCTCTATGCGAAGCTGAAAATGCATTATTTACATAAATGTCAGCCAGTTCGGCTAAGCCCCGTGAAAATTCGTCGCCACATTTTTGCTCATCTTCGTAATATCTTAAGTTTTCCAAAAGCACAACGTCTCCCGGCTCCATGTTGCCCACCTTGCGGCTAGCCCTTTTCCCGATGCAATCATTTACAAAACTTATATTGTCAAAATATTTTTCAAGCTCATTATAGACAGGCTTTAAACTATCCTCTCTTTCCTCTTTTTTAACCACCTCTTTCAAAGAGGCATAAGATCCTTCTTTTTTAAATGATTTTTGCTTGTCCGGTCTCCCGAGATGGCCTACCAAAATAACTTTTGCCTCTCTTTTGACCAGATCGCGGATGGTGGGCATCGCTTGAGTTATTCTATAGTCGTCAACGACTTTACCCTCTTCAATCGGGACATTAAAATCACATCTGACTAATACTCTTTTATTTTTAACCTCTGCTTCTTTTAAATTATTCATTGGTCCTTTTTATTTAAAGCTTCTTTTAGTGCCTTTTTTAAATCGGAAGAGCTGCTTTTTTTATTTTTAACCTTTTTCTCTTCCTGAAGAGCTTCTTTTAAAGATTTACCTCTCTTTTCTTTCTTACCTTTTTTCTCCTCTTTCTTTTTCTTTTCTTTTTCTTTTTTTCTCTCCTCGATCTCCTCTTTCTTTTTTCTGCACTTTCTGCAATAAGTCGGTCTGCTACCGTCCGGAATGAAGGGAACTTTTGTCTTTTTCCCGCAATTTGAGCATTTAGCATCATAAAGATCCACCTTGGTTCCGGCAGTTTCTTCAAAATCACCCAACCATCTATTGAGCTTATCTTCTATTTTTTCACGAGGAATCGCGTATCTCTCTTTTGATACTCTGATAATCTTTTCTTTGTTTGTTTCTTCGGGAACTTCGGGTGGTGGAAGAGTTTCTGCCGAAAACGGCTTACCGGAAACTCCGTCAATCATCAACTTTACATAAACATTGTATTTGGGTAAGTTGATAAAGTCTTCGGGATATATGTCGGGAGTAAATTCTTTTTCCAAAGCTTCTGCATCTTCCGCACCGACTCGAAAAGAAACTATCGTACCCACATTTCCGAAAACGGCATTTCTCATGGAGTGTCCCACTTTTTCATCTTCTTCCAATTGAGAAATGTATTGATGAGCTAAAATCAGGCCCAACCTGTATTTTCTCGCCTCGGATAATATGGTAACAAATGACTTGCTGGCAAAATTTTGAAATTCATCTATATATAGAAAGAAGTCTTTTCTCTCTTCTTCCGGTATATCGACTCTGCTCATGGCGGCAAGTTGAAGCTTGGTAACCAAAAGTCCACCTAGAAGCTTTGCATTGTCTTCCCCTATCTTTCCCTTGGATAAATTTAAAATCAAAATCTTTCCGTCATCCATTATCTCTCTCATATCTATCGTTGAATTTACTTGTCCTACAATATTTCTGATCAGCGGAGCCGATAAAAATTGACCGACTTTGTTTTGAATCGCGGCAGTCGCTTCAACTGCAAATTGCTCGGAATATCTTCCGAATTCATTTTTCCAAAAAGATTTCACCATCGGGTCGGATACTTTTCTAACCACATCTCTCCTATAATTCTTGTCCGCCATCATTCGGTTGATTCCGAGCATGGTAGAGTTCGGATACTCCAAAAGTGCCAAAACCGTGTTGTTTAAAATATATTCCATTCTTGCCGACCAGACATCGGGCCAAATCTTTTTGAATATTCCCATGAGTCCGGAGGCAACCAAGTGTCGCTTATCTTCATCCACATGCTCCAATACGTTAAATCCTATTGCGTGAGAAACATCAGCCGGATTAAAGTAAACTACGTCATTGATTCTCTCGGGAGGGATAAAATCAAGCAACTCTTCAGCCGCCTCTCCATGCGGATCCACAAACCCGAAACCTTCTCCATTTTCAACATCCTGCACCATCATATTTTGCAAAAGAGCTGTCTTGCCCATACCGGTCTTACCGATCACATAAAAGTGACGTCTTCTGTCATCTCTCTTTATGCCGAATTTTTTCCTTTGATTTCTGAAAGAAGTTCGGCCGAAATATGTAATTGTATCATCGTTGTTGACCATAAATTATTCTTCTGTAGGTAATCCCCAAGGAGCCTCCGCCTTTTTGGATTCGACTCTTTCCAGTATGGATGGAGGTCCGGCTATTTTGCTCGGGAAGTGAAAAAGTGAAGCGAGCTCCTCGGTATTAAGCATAAATTGACCGTCGGGATGTACTTTCGGATAATAAAGCGGGGTTCTTCTTATATAATTTCTAATAAATTTACGCTTCAAAAGATATTTTCTTCTATCCGGAAATAAAAACCAGTTATACCATTTTTGCTGTTGCTTGGTTATGAAAGCTCCTTTGGGAATTATCGCACCGGCATTATTATCACTAAAATTATTAAAATAACTCATCGGCATCTTGAACTTGGCTTTATCAATGACATCACTTCGCCCCAAATATATATGCATTATATGACATTTAAAATATTTTTTGGATATCTTTTTTTCTAAAGCGTCCACTTTTCTTTTTTCTCCGGGTGAAAGCATCAATTCCGGAGCCAAGCCTCCGGAGTCGTCCTCGCCGGCTTCGTAATCCGAAATCTGGGAAGTTGTTAAAAACTCCATCAGCATTTCCGGGATCGATTTGGCCGGTTTTTCTTCACCGGAATCTCTCTGTAATAATTTATCTCTTTCTTTTTCCGCTTCTTTTATGAATCCACCGTCATTTTCTTCAGCAACCGGTTTTGCTTTTATCTGAATCCAAATCTGCTCACCTTCTTTCAGTTTCGCGATAAGCTCCATGAGAGAAGCCATGGGATCAACTTTCTCTTCTTGATCTTCCATTTCGGTTTCAAACTCTTTATAGGTTCTTATCGGATAAAAATGATTGGGCACCATCTGATAACCGCAACCCATAAAATCCCACCTCTCGTTGGGTATATTTTTTGGTACGTCTCCGGTATAATCCTTAACTTGCCTTATCTCCGCTTCGCCGTATTGAGAATATATATGACTCTCAAAAAGATCTCTGTGAGGCTTGGGTATTCTTACCAAAAAATGAGGAACTCCGTCTATCCCGGCAATCTCCAATGAAAAAGAGAGTCCCTGTTCACCTTCAATCCATTTTTGATACCAATTCGGGGGGCCGTATATCTGCCAAAAACCATGCAAAACCGCCTCCATCGCCCTGATCGGCTTTTTTATATCACTCGGCGGACGAACTTCAAGAAGAATCGATTCCGGCCTTTCATGAACATCCCATAGGTGCTGCCTCCAAGAAAGATACTGGCTTACAAAAACCGGCCAAAGGATGAAAGGCAGAGGAACCCACCACCAATTGGCAATAAATTGAAGCAAACCCTCCAAAAGAGGGCTCACTCCGGCAATATAGTTATAAACACTAGTCGCTTCCCCTAGTATTTCTGTTAGTATATTTTCCATCAGGGGTTCTCTTGAAGTATTGTTTATTGCTTAAGTTTTGAATAATGGTATTTTTCTTCACCATTCTCTTGTCTAAAACCTCTTCCACTATCTTTTCCTTTTCCAAAGGTTCACCTGCTTTTTCAATTACTCTCCTAATAACATCCTTAACTTCTCCCTCCTCGTAACCCCATTCTCTTAAAGCGTAAATTCCTCTTCCGACAAGAACGAATCTGTTATCTTTAATCAGCTCATTATGAACGGTTTGCGGATTCGTCTTATCCCCTATCAATTCGGCAACCTTTTTAAAGTGTAAAGGTTTATCGTTTCTTTTCAATGTAATGTAAGCCATATCCTTAACGCCTCGCGGACTGACTTCGGGCCAATCTTTCAGCCCGTAAAGACCTTGCGGACCTTGCTTTACTTCTTTTGAAATTTCTAAATATGAAATAAATTTGTGAGTCGGATAATCCGGTGAAGATTTTAGATGTTCAATCGGAACCGGTTTATTTTTTGATTTCAGTTTTTCGTAAGAATTTTGTATTATTTCTTCCGCCTTTTTTATTGAACTTTTGTCCGTCAACCAATGTGAATGAAAATCTGCGGTTTCTTTATTTTTATCAAAAAAGCTACCGAGACTAAGTAAAAAAGTAACATAATTTTGATTTTTTAGATCTCTGTCACCCAAGACATAAACCAACTGGTCTTCTCTTTTTAGACCACCGAAGTCATCGATTCTTTTTCCGAATTCATCCAAAACTTCTCCATGTTTTTTTACTTTTTTGCTCAATTTTTTCAACCCCTCCTTTTCGATCTGACGAACTCTTTCTCTGGTTATTTGATAACTTTCGCCAATCGACTCCAAAGTTTCCGGCTCATTTGCTTCTTTTAAACCAAATCGTCTAAGTATGACATCTTTGGTTCTGCCGGGTAAATCATCCAATAAATCAGAGCAAACTTTGGGGTAATCGTACATTTTTTTCCCGAAGGCTGCTATTTCCACCCTTCGGCATTATTTAATTTATCTTTTTTTATTCTACCACTTGTTAGCTATTTTATCAAGCCCTCTCTTCCCATTTCAAGAGTAAAGAGCTTGCCAAAAATATCGAGGAATAAGTTCCTAAAATTACACCGAGAACCAGTGCTAATATGAAATAGGTTAACGCCTCTCCTCCTAAAAATAAAACTGCCAAAAGAACTAAAAGGGTAGTAAACGAAGTATTTATCGATCTGGTTATCGTTTGATTCAAGCTGGAATTAACAACCTTTGCAAATCTTCCTCCCGCCTTGTGAATATTTTCTCTAATCCTATCAAAAATAACTACCGTATCATTAAGTGAATATCCCAATGTTGTCAGAAGTGCTACAATTATCGGAATCGTAAACTGAACTCCCAAAAAATGTCCCAAAGCGGCAAACACTCCAACTATAATCAAAACGTCATGCAAAAAGGCCACAATCGTAGCCGTTACACCATACTGCCAAGAAGAAACCGGTCCGGAAGCTCCGGAAAAAGCGAATGCGATGTAAATTACAATCAAAACGGAAGCTAAAAGCATTGCAATAATAGTCATATTCCTGAGTTCTTCACCGACGGCCGGTCCGATCGATTCAAATTCTCTTTCCGTGGCTCCTTCCAAAACAGTCATAACTTCTCCATATAAATCCTCTCTCGTTTCGGTTGTCCTTATTATAAAGCCGTCATCTTCCAATTCCTGTACTTGAAAATTACCCATATCCAAATCCGCTAAAGCGCTTCTGACTTCATCAATCGGTGGTCTTTCTTCTTCATACTCAACCTCCAAAACACTTCCGCCATCCAATTCTATTCCCAAATTAAATCCGAAAATAACAATCGCCAAAATCGACGCTAAAACTAAAACTCCGGAAAAAATTAAATATTTATTTTTATGTTTAGTCAAATTTATCATATCCACAATTTTTTAATTTCAGCTAATTTGCTTCCCAAAAAGACCTGAATAAAGCTTCTGGTAACTATCATTGCGGTAAAGAGACTGATCGATATACCTATTATCAAGACCGTTGCAAACCCTTGCACGAAACTGGTAGAAACTGAAAAGAGGATAAAGGCAACCAATATGGGGGTCAAGTTACCATCTCTTATTGAGGGCCAAGCTCTTCTGAAGCCTTCTTCTACGGACTTTTCAAATGATTTTCCCTCATCGAGCTCCTCTCTCATTCTGGAAAATATAAGAATATTCGCATCAATAGCCATCCCTATAGAAAGAATAAATCCGGCAATACCCGAAAGCGTTAAAGTAACTCCCAAAATCTTGAAAGCGCTGAGAACGAAAGCTACATAAATAAGAAGTGAAGCCGCTGCGAGTAATCCTAAAAACTTGTAGTACAAACACATAAATACTATTACCGCTAAAAAGCCGATGATGCCCGCCCTGACCGAGTCTTCAAGTGATCTGGCACCAAGTTCCGGACCGACACTTCTTTGTGAGATAAGCTCTATCGGTACCGGTAAAGCTCCTATCTTTAGATTATCTCTCAATTCTCTGGCTTCTTCTGTAGAAAGGTTTCCACTGATTTGTGCTTCACCACCGGGAATCTCTTCTTGAATCGTAGCTATCTGTATTACTTCCTGATCCAGATAAGTTGCAATGGCCTTTCCCACATTCTCGGCGGTAAGTTGTTGTAAAATTTCAGAACCTTCATTATCGAACCTCAAACTGACCATCGGTTCTCCGGTTAATTGATTAAAGCTGACTTCGGCACCTTGTAGGTATCTACCGGTGAGCCCGGTTTCTTCAAATTCATCCATGAAGGCGAATTCCCAATCTTCTATTTCACCTTCCAAATCCTCTTTCTCTTCTTCCGTTATCTCATCTATTTCCTTGCCTAAAAACTCCGAAACTTCTCTCCTTTTTTCATCTATTTTTTGAAGATCTTCATCACTTCTTTCAATTTTAAATTCCAAAAAAGGAGTTTCACCGATTTCTTGAATCGCTTCATCTTGGTCCCTGACACCCGGAAGTTCGACTGCCAACCTCTCTCCTCTCACCTGCACTACGGGCTCTCCTATTCCGAATTGATCAACCCTTCTTTCAATTAAATCTCTGAGGGCGTTCATTCTGTCTGAATGTTCCCTTTCATCGACATCGGATAAATCGGCTTGGTAAAGCAAGTGGGCTCCACCTTGAAGATCAAGGCCCAATTCAAAGTCAATCTCTTTTACTCTTCTATTTATATTAAAAGCCGTATTTTCGTTAAAATCTTCAATTTTTTCATTAACAAATTCCGGATTAATAAATCCGGCAGCTGCTACTGCAAAAATAAGTATTATTATGGATGTAATTATTACTTTTTGTTTCATAACTTTGATGAGTATGACAAAATTTAAGCTTAATGTCAAAATTAGAGGGCTCCTAAAGGAGCCCTTTTTTTATCTCTTTCCCTCTCTTATTACTTCTCTGAGGAAGGACTCTATCTCTAACAGGTTCTGAGTAATTCTTCCATCCAATCCTTCAATTATTGTGTCTTCACATTTATCCAAGTCAATTTTCTCACTTTCTTCAATTTCTCTTCTTAACTTCTCCAATTTTCTAATTTTAGAAACCATGAGCCCCCACTTTTTAGATAGTTTGTCCTCCATAATTATCCCTCCTTAAACTAATACTGTTAAAGCCTCGGGGCAAAATTCGACTCTTCCGAAATCTTTCATTAATCTGTCTCCGTCAATGTGTTTTTTGGTCAGTTTTTCAAATTCCAGATCGGCTCGGACAATATTAAAATTCTGAACCGAATTGAAGAGATCAAAATAACTTGTTAAAAATAACGGAAAATTAATCAGTCTTGAGATTGTCGGTAAGTCTTCGACCAAAGTCAATGACAGAAACTTTTCAGAAATATCTTTTTTGTGACTTATTCTTATTCCTCCACCTTCAGTTATACCGTTACCGAAAACAGCCATCAAAACTTCTTTTTCAAGACTTATCTTGGATCCGTCAGTTAATGTCGCTTCAATTGAAATTTTAAAGCTCGGAAAGTCAAATAGATTCTTAAAAGTGGTAAATTTGTAAGAATCTTTCCCGTAACGATTAACCAGACTGATAATGTAGGCATCAAAGCCTACACCTAAACTATTACAAAAATATCTTCCGGCCACTTTTCCCAAACCGACTTTGGTTTTTAATCCTTTTCGTGCTATCGATAACGCATCCAAAGGATCTTGAGGTATTCCCAAATATCTTGAAAAATCATTGCCTCGTCCCGCCGGAATAATTCCCAAAGCGGTATTCGTGTGGGCTAAAACCTGAATCGCCTTATTTACAGTTCCGTCACCACCCATGACAACAACTCTATCTCTCGTATTTGCAAGCTGCTCAACTCTTTCTAAAAAACATTTCTCTTCGATTACTTCCAAATCGACATCATCCAAATTTTTAAAAAAAAGAATTTCTTCTTTGCTTCTTCCGGCATTCCGATTGCATAAAATGATCAAAGCATTCACCTCCCCAGAAATAAAAAGAACAAAAATTGCCTCGAATGAGGCATTTTTATAAAAGCAAATTTTTTATAATTTGTCAAGAAAAATTAGAATATATAGAATAATTTAAAGTACAAAGATTATTATTTTCAATAAAAAAGCTCCGCCCTTTAAGGCGAAGCTTGTACGAGATTTAGAGGAGGGTTCTTGCTTCTTTAACCTGTCTATAAAGCTTTTGGGGATTACTTTTTTTAATATTTTCTTCCAGATCACCGGATAACTCGAGGGTGTTAAAAATTTTATTAAAACTTTTTCTGTAGGGGTCTACATAATAAGCACTTTTGAGTTCGTACTTACAATTGATGATCTTTTTTCTGATTCTATTTATGGCATAGCCATCCATCTCTTTTCCCATGGAAATAAAAGTCGTTAATTCTTGCTCGCACAGCTGTAGATAATCATCAACCTTTCTTAAAACGTTACAATTGACGCTTTTCATCTTTACCATTTTTTCCAGTTGAACATAGATCGATATCAGTTTATTTCTTATCTGAACAATTCTTTCAATTAATTTGGAGTTATCTCCATTTCTTTTGTAGTATATCTTGGTCGCTTCCATCTCTTTCAGCATCTCAAAAAATATATCTTTTATTATTTCCAGCCTACAAGCAAGAGACTGCTTGATATTAAAATCTTCACTAACTTGAGAAAGTAAAAATAATACTCTTTTTGCTCCACTTTTGGGGCTGGCGGCCGTAGTCCTAAAAAAAGAATTGGTCTCGTCCATTAAGTAGGCTAACCTTCTCTGAGTGCTTTCCAAAGCTTCATCCAGGTTTTTAAAGGGCAAGTATCCCTCATCAAATAAAAGTAAAAGTTCTCCTTCTCCATTAACGTAGCATACCGACTGCTTCAGGATATTTTTACTCATTTTATCCCCTCCCTTTAAAAAATAGTACCACAAAATTAATAATTTTCAATACTAAAAGCAGAGTTAAATACTCTGCTTTAAGGCTAAATAAGACGAATTGCC
The DNA here is from genome assembly GCA_003554445.1 of Candidatus Nealsoniibacteriota bacterium. Classification (GTDB taxonomy): domain Bacteria; phylum Patescibacteriota; class Minisyncoccia; order Minisyncoccales; family PWPS01; genus PWPS01. Next base: position 1,181 of record PWGJ01000072.1, on the reverse strand, counting down.
TATTTTCCGTGGCACTTCTTATACTTTATCACATCTCCGGTATTCGGATCTATTTTTCCACACGGACAAGGATCGTTTCTTCCGACATCTTTAAATTTATTGGTCTTCTTTTTTTCTCTGGAAGGATCCTTGCTTCTTTTCTTTTTTAAAGTTATTTTCCCTTTTCCGGGTAAATTTATTTTAGTGGTTGAAACTCTGAGCAGTCTGTCAATGGTTGATCTTTCGATCTCTTTCATCATCTCTTTAAAGGCGATATTTCCTTCTTTTTTATATTCGACAAGTGGATCTCTCTGTCCGTAAGCTCTTAATTTTACAGAGTCCTTAATTTGATCCATATCTTCCAAATGTTGCGTCCAATAAAGATCCATTGTTTTTAAAACAACCACCTTTTCAACCTTCCTTATCTTGTCACCCAATTCCTCTTCTTTTTCTTCGTATTTGGATTTATCTTCAGCATGCTTTCCGAATAATTCCAAAACATAGTCTCTTAATCCTTCTTCGTTTTTTTTCGCTTTTTCAAGTATTTCATCTCTCAAAGAATAAAACTTCTCTCTATGCTTGCTTAAAACCTCGTCATATTGAAGAACATGCTTTCTGGCGTCAAAATGCATCCCTTCAACCTTTTTTTGTGCAGACTCGATTATTCCGGATACCATCTTATGTTCAATCGGCTGATCTTCCGGAATATTTAAGGTTTCCATCAGACTCTCAATTCTTTCGGACCCGAAAACTCTCAAAAGCTTGTCTTCCAAAGAGACAAAAAACTGACTTTGACCGGGGTCTCCCTGTCTTCCACATCTTCCTCTCAGCTGATTGTCAATTCTTCTCGCTTCGTGTCGTTCCGTACCCAGTACGTAAAGACCTCCCAATTCTTTTACCTTTTCGGCTTCCTCTTTGTCGGGAGGGTTTCCGCCTAAAACGATATCGACGCCTCTACCGGCCATGTTGGTCGCAACCGTCACCGCCCCCAACTTACCCGCTTGAGCAATAATCTCACCCTCTTTCTCATGATTTTTAGCATTGAGTATCTCATGTGGAATTCCCGTTCTCTTCAACATCTCTCCCAAAAGTTCATTCTTTTCTATGGAGACTGTACCCACCAAGACCGGTTGACCCTTTTCATGTCGTTTTTTCACTTCTCTGATTACCGCTTTAAACTTACCCATTTCGGTCCTGAAAAC
>PWGJ01000053.1 GCA_003554445.1 Candidatus Nealsoniibacteriota bacterium | reverse complement strand
GAGCCGTTACTTCCTTATCGCGGTCCATCACAAGCGTGATCACTTCGTCAGTCTCTTCGATGTCTCCACTCCATTCCAAGAATCCATATCCCTCATCTGAAATAGCTTCAACAGTAACTTCTTCGCCCTCCCTATAATTATAAGTTCCAGGTTCAGGATCGGTTGTGCCACCTTCTTCCGCATCTATGATTAGTTCGAACTCTTCCATGACTGAAACAGTCACTTCATCCATATCGTCTTCGCTGGCAACCGCCAAGTTGTAACTGCCTTCGTTAGGTGTCTGCCATACGAATTCGTCTTCGTGAGTTTCTTCAGGAGCTAGCGTGACATCTACACTGTCTTCAGGTGTACCGTCCACCGAAAACTCCACGCTCTGCGTACCTTGTGCGTCGCCTACATTCGTTACTCTGTACTCTAACACCACATCTTCATCCACCGTTACTTCAGCATCGTACTCTACTATCTCTACATCAAAATCCGCTTCTCCGTCCATCAGCGTATCGAACGACCAAGTGTTCGAGGTAACGCTCTGTTCTCCATCGTTAGCCACAGCATACCAATCATAAGTAGTGCCTTCTTCTAAACCATCCCAAATTACCGCTGCACGATCACCACTAGCAACACTACTGACTTCTCCGATCAAAACGTCCGATGAGTCGTAAAACGAAACGTCCATGGATATCTCTTCTTCATGCCTGACAAGAACGCTCAACTCAACATCTAATTCAACTGAAGTCGCTCCGTCCTCCGGCTCAGGATCTGTAGGCGTTAATGGACCAGGATCTTCCGAAATGGTAGTAAACCACCACGTCGGTGAAGTTTCCGACATACCTGCTCCGTCCTCCGCAACTGCATACCATCCATAGTCCGTACTGTGCTCTAAATCGCTCCATTCGACAGAAGATCTTTCACCACTGGCAACATCACTCTCACTACCTATCAAACCGTCCGATGCGTCGTAAAACGAAACGTCCATGGGTTCATTATCCGTATGCTCGACAACTACGCTCAGCTCCGGAGAAGTATCTACACCTATCGCTCCGTCCTCCGGTTCAGGGTCGCCAGGCTCCAAAGGTGCAGGTTTACCTATGATCTCAAAAAAACCGTCCCTCTCGTCCTCTCCCCTCCTACCGCTGGTGTCCACAGCCTGTACACGGACCAAACATTCCTCACTCTCATCATCAGGTACTCTCCACGTATAACTGCCCGTATCGTCGATCTCGCTCTCTATATCTTGCCAACTTCCGCCGCCGTTAGAACTGTACCATAAGTTCACATGATCTATGGGATCGTCTCCCTCTTCTGTCTCCCAGGTTATATACTCATCATCTCCCGCATCCCACTCTTCACCACCATCGGGTGATGTAACAGTTAATGAAGGGGATTCTCCATCTACAACTGAATTGTACATCGCCAATGCATAATCTTGGTTAGCTACGCCGTCGTTGTTAGCATCTTCAGGAACGTTTTCACCTATAACTCTGACCGTATAGGTACCTTCCTCAACATCATCAGGATGTATGTAAACACTCTGAACATTGTTAACGTCGTCCCAACCGTCACCATTCGTATCGAAGGGATCCATCGTATCCACATCAGGGAACGTATAACCGGTATCGCTGCCTTCTCCTCCGTCTTCACTGAAAGCGTTCCCTCGATAAACATCACCGCTTGGTGAGACCAATTCAAGATTGAGGTCGTTCTTCAGAGTCCATTCGTCTCCCTCCAAAGCTTCCTTATCGGTCCAGGTCAAACTTATCTTCAAAGGTTCTGAGCTATCTTCGTACATTATCTCATATTCGTCAAAATCCCCTGTCTGTAGAAGAGAATCTTGATCATTCAATAAAAAACTAGAATCGGCATGAACTAGGGATGGGAGATTGACCATCCCCCATCCTTCGTCTTGGTTAGGAATATTACTTCCACTGTTGAGATCATAGGCTGTATTGATCAAAAGTGCTCTTACCATGGCAGGACTAGGTCTATAGCCGTGATGTTCTTCGTACCACTGCACTACTACGGCCCCCGCCCCAGCAGCAGACGGGGCTGACATGGAAGTACCAGATAATGTCATATAACCTCCGTCCCATGTAGTGGACATAACGTCTTCACCCACAGCTAGCACGTCCGGTTTTATCCTGTTGTCGTCTGTCCAACCTCTAGAACTATGTTCCCATACATTATCCGGATCACGAAGACCGTTCTCAGAAGACGGACTCGGTGCGGAACCACCCCGCGTGCCGGACCCGTAATAATGTTCCGTTGCACCTATAGCTAGAACGTTCTTACCCGTTGCAGGAGAATTGATGGGGTTTCTTCCATCACCCATAGACCCATCATTGCCTGCGGCCGCAACCACAACCAAGGGTTCATTTTGGTCCGTATCCCTATTGGCATCTCTTACCGCACGATCATAGAGCTCGGACCATATATCATAGGCACCGTACGCCGGAACGCCGTAAGAGTTAGTATGTATATATGAGTTAGACTCCTGTACGGGCAGCTCGAGCACCTGGAATATATCCTCCCTTGGAGACCAGGCATAATCCCCATTATCTTCTTCGAAGACCCTCAAAGCGAACACTTCGGCCTCCGGAGCAGAACCCTGTGATGAGTAGTAGTCACCAGAATATTGTTCTCCAGTACCATGGTAAGTGTCCCCGGCGGCGATCCCTGTACAGTGGGTACCGTGACTTTGTCTATGTATATCATACCAAAAAGGATTGCCATCCTCAAAAGAATGACCTCCTACCAATCTACCCGTAAAATCATCATGTCCTGCATCACCCACAGATCCATTGCCGATACAATAGTCAGCCACAGTTATGGTTACTCCCTTCCCCGTATAACCCAACTGGTTAGCAAGTGAGCCTGCCTCACCCGCAAAAGGAGGTTCGCCTTCATTTGGATCCAACCTAAAAGCCTCTTCAGGATCGTCATAAGGATCCCAAACCCAACAACCCCCTCCGATTATTTGAGTGGCGACCTCGCCTAATCCTTCAGGCTCCTCAAAGTTGGCGATGTAATACACTTCCGGATCACGTGCCATATCCACGAATATCGATTCGTCTCTTACATCTATTATCTCTCTACCTCCGTCAACCGTACTCACTGATACCAAACCAGGTCTGAGATCCTCGGCTAGTTTGAACCCCGGTTGATAAACACCTACCCAGTCCACAAAATCTAAAGCTTCTATTCTATCAGCGAGCTCAGGTGTCATGATAACCTCATAGGCATAATTGGGAACGTGATTGATGATCTCGACTCCTTTCTCTTCAAGCGTACTTCTCCACTCTGGGTTTACAGGACCTATCATATCTACGATGTATAGACCCTCTGTTTCAGGTCCGTAACATTCTATGGTAAGATCAGAACTGAATTCCGGCGAACCTTCTTGAGTATCAAATTCATGGCCCTTGACGTTGAGTTCGTTCCTATGCTCCAACCGGTTTACGTCAAATTCCTCTTTTAAGTCCTCTAGATCTCTTATGGGCACTCTCATCAGAGCAAAATCACCAT
>PWGJ01000058.1 GCA_003554445.1 Candidatus Nealsoniibacteriota bacterium | reverse complement strand
TAACCGCCCCCCTCCTGAACGAAGACGCCCTCGATGCCTCCGGACTGCAAACCGGCGACTACCAGATAAACTTAAAAGACGCCGGGGAACTAGATGAAGACGGGCAAGATCCCCAAGCCGAGATCATCCAGGAGCGCTTGCAAGGGGCTACCGACAGCATCTTCGGCAAGGGCGAGCTGGTAATCGACGAAGATGAAATAGAAGACCGGTCCGGCTCCCTCCAGCTGGAAGTAACCGACCACGACCCCGGCACCGGAGAAGTAACTTACAGCTACAATCTGCACCAGTACCAAAAAGATGGCACCCACGAAGAAAAATCCGGGGAGTTCACCTTAACCCTGGGCGAAGACAACGGTCCTCAGGCCTTAGGAGAAGAAGATGAAGACCTGGACTTCCTGCAGGTATCCGGGCTGGAAGAAATGTCCGCAGCAGAAGCCCGCAACCTAGAGCCCGGCGACCAGGCCATCATCAACTTTACCCCGGAGAAAGACGGCGACAATGGCGACCAGGTTCTGGAAATAAAGAGCGATATCCGCGACGACAGCGCCACCCAGCAGATAGTTTTAGAAGAAGGCTTCTTCCCGGATAACGAAGACCCGGAGGAGCAAGAGCTGGACCTTAACTTTTACACCATGGAAACCTTCGACCGCTCGCCCCGGCAGGGCGAAGTTTACGACGGGAACATCTCGCTCAACTTCCAGGGGTCGCTAGAAGAGATGAACAACAACGACGAGAACGACCACCTGCTATCTTTCAGCTACGACGAAGAAGGCTTCGTGGTTTACCAGGGCGACCAGGGCGACCGTCTCCAGGAGATCAGCCCTTACCAGGAAGTATCCATGAACGCCGACGGTCACCAGGCCTTCAGGGAAGATAAAGTCTTTGCCGCGGTCAAGGATGTTTACCGCGCCCTCAAAGACAACGACCGCCGCGCTCTGGGAGACGAAGCGCTGGGCAACGTCCAGGAAGCCAAGGACATGCTTTTAAACCGGCAAGCCGATGTAGGAGCGCGCATGAACCGCGTCGAGCGTATGGACGAAAACCTGGCCGACGAGAACCTCTTCTTAGAAGAAGTCCGCTCCGAGGTTCACGACGTGGACATCGCCGAAGCCGTGTCCGAATACGCCATGCAAGAACAAGTTTACCAGGCATCCCTATCCACTGCCGCCCGAATGCTGGAACCCACCCTGGTAGATTATTTGAGATAAAGCAAAGGAGGAATAATTAACATGAGTACCGCTGCCGTGACCCGAGTAACCGGAAGAAAACAAGGCCACCCCTTTTATTTCCCCCAGGGGTTGCCCGGATTAGAAGATTTCCGAAAGTTCTACGTGGAGCCCATTCCCGATAACCGCCTGTTTTGCCTGCTCCAGTCGGTGGAAGACGACCAGGTAGGCCTTATCCTGGTAGATCCATTCCCCTTCTTCCCCGACTACGGCGTAGAACTGCTGGAAAACGACAAACGCGACCTGGAACTGGCCACCCGCGAAGACCTGCTCCTCTTCACCACCGTCACTTTCGGCGAAGAGCAGATGTTCACCAACCTGGCCGCGCCCATCCTCATCAACGTAAAACAAAAGCGGGGCAAGCAGATTATCATCCCGCAACGCACCGATCAGATGCGCTCCCCGCTGGCGGTCCGGCATCAGGAGTAAAGTTTGAAACCATGTCACTTTACGAAAAGGAGTTACCATTATGCTGGTACTAACACGTAAACAAGGAGAAAGTATCATGATCGGCGACGACATAGAGGTCCGGATAGAAAAGGTGCAGGGCAACACCATTCGCTTAAGCATCCAAGCCCCGCCCGAGCTACCCATCTACCGCCGGGAGATATTCGACAGAATCCGGGAGGAGAACATAGAGGCCCTGCAAAGCGCCACCGGCCGGGACCTCCACCAGGCCCTGCCGCAAGACGTAGGCCAGGAATCAGCAAACGGAACCCAGCAGAACCTGCTGGAAAAACACCAGGAAAACGGTTCCTCTGCCAGGTTAATCCAACGTGGAGGATCGTCGTACCAAAACGACAGATAGGGGTAGGGGAAAGAGTAGGGCGAGGGACAAAGCAGGACAGGAGCACATAACTAATCTGAGCAGTTATTTAATTACTTATTCTTAAACTATAGAGGGTGACTAATAATGACTCCCACCGCATCCATAACCAAAACCAAAACCACCGAAGAAAGCAAGTTCATCCGCGACTTGAAAAAGAAGATCCGCCGGCAGATCTCCCGCGGAGAAACCGGCGCCGTCCGGCAATCCCTGCAGAAACTTCAGAAGCTCAAGCCCCGCGACCCGGAGCTCTTCTCCCTGTTCGCCGAAGTCCTCCTGGCGGAAAACAACCCCGATAAAGCTGAAAAAGTGCTGCTGGAAGGCCTGAAACGCCACGGAGAAACCTTCACCCTGCTCTACAACCTGGGCCGGGTGGATGAGCGCAAGGGAGAATACCTCAACGCCTATGATCTCTACCGGCGGGCAGAACTGCAAGCTCCGACAGATCAGCTAAAAAAACAAGCGCAGAAAACGATTCTGAGCACCCGGGAAAAGATATCCGGCGGTAAAGAATTTCACCAGGATTCCTACAAAATTACCCTACATGGGAACCGGCAACCGGTGGAACTGGATTACAAGTTACCCCGCCTGGCTGCCCGCAAAAGAATCCTGGACGCGCTTCTAGCCCATCTCGATACCGGTTCCCGGCACGTCATGGAGCTGGAGTGCGCCGAGGGCATTATTGCCCGCAACCTGGCCGACCACGGCTACCTGGTCCGGGCGGTAGCCCCCACCCCCCACGCCGCGTTGAAAGGTATCGGCCTGGAATTTCCGGAAAAATTTCGCCGGGATATTACTATCCCGCCCGAGTACGCCTATATGCAACTCGATGAGACTAACGCTGATCGCCTGCAAGAAACCGACGTAGTCATGCTTCTGCCGGAAAGCCTGGAGTGGTATCGCCGGCGGGGCATTGAAAGCTGTGCCAATATCCTTGCCTGCCTGGCACGCAAAGCCCGGCGCCAGTTTTTCTTCTACCTGCCCAAGCCCAATACCGACACCAAACTAACCTCAGAAGAAGAAAATCACCTGCTCCAAGCGCTTCGACCCTACACTTTGAACGGAGAAGAACCCCTTCTCTGCCTGGAGCACAAAGGAAGACACCTCTACCGCATTGACCGGGATAAAACGGTAAAGGCAAACCGAGATAAAATATTACCCCGCGGGGTAGCGGCAGCCTGCAGCGAGGCACAGGTATTCGAGGTGGAAGTAGACAAATGCCGTGACTTTAACGGTTTTGCCTATCCCCATTGGGGATGGAACCATTTCGTGGCCCTCATCGAGCAGTTGAAGGAATATCCCGAACTGGATTATAAAGATACCGTTCTAAAAAAGTTTTACAACGGTTTCGCCCCCGCAAATATGCAGGAGTTGCTGTTCCCGCAAGAAAAGGAACCTCTACCACCATTAAACCAGGGTTGGGCTTCCATGCCCTGGCGGGAGGGCAACCACTTTTTCGCCCGGGAACGCCCCACCACCCGACCAGGGGGG
>PWGJ01000062.1 GCA_003554445.1 Candidatus Nealsoniibacteriota bacterium | reverse complement strand
ATGTAGAAAACACCTCCCACGGGGAGGTGCTTTCTGACCGGCCTCACCTATTTTTAGGTGGGGCTTTTACTTTTCCAGATCGGCGAGCTCTTTTTTAACAATCTCCAACTCTTCTTCAAGCATCTTTACCTCTTCTTTCAAAACCTCTTTTTTTTCATTTTCAGTCATTTTTCTTCTACCAAAAAAGCTTCTTCTTTGTGCTAACCCGTCTCCACAAGGACCCAATCCTCTTCCGGTCATTGGACCTAAACCTCTTGGACCTCTTTTATTGAATCTAGGCATGGTTTTAGTAATTGATTTTTACGACCTTTACTTGTTATGAGTATATACCCATAACTATTATTTGTCAACACCCTTGCGTTTACTTCGGCCACTCAGATACTAAACCAAAAGAAAAACGGCTTTTCAGCCGTTTAGTTTGGGTAGCTTCGAATCTCTTTATCTAAAAGTAAGATCCATTTATAAAATTCTCCTTCAAAATAGACTTTGAAATCGGAAGCTCTTAAATTAAGTTCTTTTTCTCCGTAACGTTGAAATTCCGTAGTTGCTCGTATCTTGTAGCGACCTTCCGGCAGATCAATCTCAAAGGCTTCTTCCGGGCTTAACGCATGGAAGTAAAATACTTCTCGATCTTCTCTCAGAAATGAAACATTCAAAATTGCAAAACCTTCATTTACAACAATACCTCTAAGCTCTTCTTTTTTAGTGTGTCTTTGCTCATAATAATCTTCAATTAATTCTTTTACCATTCTTTCCAAATTAATCTCGGGCATTACCGAAGAATAAGCTTTTTTTTCGGTTGAAAGTAAAAGCTCTTCTCCGCTTCTTGTAAATAAAATTGAAAGATGTGCCCTTTTACTCTCTATCCACCTGGCATCTATCGGATATCTTCCTCTAATCGACTCTCTTTTTGTCTCTGCTTCAATAATTTCATAATCGACTCGACTACCGACAAATTCCTGATAAAGAATATCATCCGCCAGATTTCTAAAATGACCATCTGATGCATTGACTCCACCAACTGAAATTATAAAGATTAAAAGAACTAGTAAAGCGCTTGCTTTTTTCACCTCAATCCCCCCTTGCTTTTACGGATGAACCTCGTTTCGCCTCCCGAAAGAGACAAACCAATCATAATAGCTTCCTTGATAGTAAGCGTCTTGCTTTACACCGTTGATGTGCAAGTTTACACTTGCATGTCTTTCACCGGAATAAGCACGAGTCGCAGAAAATCTGTATCTTTTTTCTGCAAGTCTTAAATATGCGTGCTGTCCCGGACTTAAAACTACATTTGAAACGGTCTTGGATCTTGAAGTGTCTTCAACTTCAACCCTCAGAGTATATTGGGTCTCGTTGAAAATCGCTCCTTTGTAATCACCAAAAGTTCGATCCACTATAACAGGATAATCAATAGTAATCCCCACTTCACCGGTGCATCCCGTAAAAATTAACAACAAACTAAAAAGAGCCAGTAAAACCAGAATCTTTTTCATTGTTAATACCTCCTTTCACTTCTGGTTTTACTAAATCATATTTTAATTAACTTGTCAATAAAAATTATTTTTAAGTTGATTTCATTAAAAAAAAGGGGGCTCTTTCGAGCCCAGGTTTGAATCATTCGTTAAGGTTTTTTATAAATTATCCGTTATATCCTTTATATTGACCGGGGTCAATCTCTTCTTTTATCTCTTCATTAATTTCTACATTGAATCCTAACTCTTTCTCCATCTCTTCAACCTTTTCTTCCGATAAATTGTCTAAAATTAATTTTTGAATAAGCTCCAAATTGGATTCCAACTTACATAGCTTACTTTCCGGCCCGGCAACTCCTCCCGTGGCTTTCAGATCTCCAAAATAAGGTTTGCTGAATAAGACAATTCCATTTCTGTCGCAGTAATCCACCATTTCAATACTCATTTCAATCATTTCGGATATTCTTGCCAATTGACTACTGACCTCTTCCAGCTTTTCCCTTTCATAATCACTTAAATTCTTATCTCCAATGCTGAAATTTTTCTCCACGATCTTACCTCCTTATAGTTTTTTGAATGATTGGTGTATACATACTATTATTCTTTTGTTTTTTTGTCAAAACAAAAATCGCCTACTCGGCGATTCAATTAGTTAAATAATTATTTTTTACTAAATATGGCGGTAATATTTTTAGATTTTAAAAGTGACTCATCTTCAGACTCACCCAACCCGAAGTAGGTCTCTTTAAACTTCCAGCGGTTTCTTTCAAAAAGATCTATCAGCTCGTGAAGACTCCAGACCCTATGATCAATTGTTACTACTTTTTTAGAGTAAGACTCACCCTTATTTTTTATTAAGTATGTCCATTTGTTTTTCGCTCGTGAATTTTCAAAATCAAAAGATCTTTCCTCTATTAAGAAGCTATCTCCAATCTCAGAAAACCCCCTCTCTTGAAAATTGGATATCAACCAATCTCTGTTAATAATGTCTATAAGAAAAAATCCATCACTTTTTACCAAATTATTGCATTTCCGCAAAATAGATTCATTTGTCTTGTTGTCATAATAGCCGAATGAGGTCCATAGATTAATAACTCCATCAAAAGGCTCCTCATTAGAAAGGGTCTCTTCAATCTTTCTCATATCAGCTACTCTAAAATGGGTTTTATCCTCAACTCCCTCCTCTTTTGCTCTATCTCTCGCAATTTGGATATATTTTTCCGATAAATCGGTGCCGTAAACCTTGAAGCCTCGTTTTGCAAGTTCAATAGAATGCCGGCCGATTCCACAATTCAAATCAAGTATTCTTTTTGGGGCAAAACCTTGCTCCTTAAGATAATTAACTAAATTACCCACCTCTTCCTCAGCTTGCGGAATTCTCTCTTTTAGTGAGTCGAGAAATAGATCCGGTTGTTTTTGAAAAAAATTTTCCGTCCAATCGGAGTTGTTAGAGTTGTTTTTCATTTAAATATTTATAAAATAAAATTAGCACTGCTGCTAATCTTAAAATAAACCGATCTATCAATTTGTGGACCCTGTCGGGTTCGAACCGACGACCTCCACTGTGCAAGAGTGGCGCTCTGGCCAGCTGAGCTAAGGGCCCATTACTTGTTAGCTATTTATCGTCAAACCTTCAACAAAAGTGTGCGGCTGCCTGGAATCGAACCAGGGACCTCATCTTTATCAGAGATGCGCTCTAGCCGCTGAGCTACAGCCGCATATTCGATATATCAATCCTATTGTACCAAAAATAAGAAACTTTACAAGTTAAATTAATATAATAAAAAACGCGAATATAACTCGCGTTTTTTGATTTTAGTTTCTTGGAGCTGCTTCGAAGAGCTCCCCTGCACCGACTAAGTCGGCGGACTTTCGATTAGAGCTCGAAAGTCATAGCTCGACAGTTGAAGTTCAAATTTCAAACTTCAACTATCGTCGACAACAAAAAATATATGATCCACCAGCAGGTTCCCCTACCGGTGCCTTGTTACAACTTCGTCCCTCTCACTAAGCCTACCGTCGTACTTCTAAACTGAAGCACTTCGGGTATTCCTAGCTTGCTTGACGTGATGGGCAGT
>PWGJ01000089.1 GCA_003554445.1 Candidatus Nealsoniibacteriota bacterium | reverse complement strand
CCCCTAAGTCCTGAAGGGCACTTTTACGATATGTTTACCGACCCTAAGTTCAATTCTTTCACAATTTCTGCATTCGACACACCCAATGTTCAAGCAGGAGAGGAAAAAATACCTGGCTTAGTAACACAAGATTGGGTCGATGATCAGAGAGATAAATACGGTCCCGATACTCCAATGTGGAAATCTCAAGTTCTCGGCGAATTCCCACCCTCTTCCGAAGAAATGCTCATCCCACTTACTTGGGCTAAGATGGCTCAACAACGGTGGGAAGATACAGAGCCTTCTGGCATTCCAGTCTATGGGCTTGACCCCAGTGGGGGAGGGCTAGATGAAATTTCCTTATGTCCTCGTTCAGGGCAGTACGTTTTTCCTTGCAGAACATGGCAAGGTCTTTCTGCCCCAGAGTTATGCAGGGAAATCTTAAAAATAGTCGACCACGATGGAGTTATTTATGTAGACGATGTCGGGGTAGGCTATGGAGTAAAAGGTAATCTTCAGGAAACTGATATTTATACCGTAGGTGTAACTGGACAGCGATCGCCTGAGGAAGACCCTGATGATCGATTTAGAAATCTTAGAGCAGAGTTATATTGGAGGCTAAGAGAGGCTCTTGATCCAAACAATGAAAATCCCTTAGCCTTGCCCCCTGACGATAAACTCTTGGCTCAATTAACTCGTTTAAAATATGATATTGATGCTAAAGGACGCATTCAAATAGAGTCTAAGAAACGAATGCGTTCTCGAGGGGAGGAATCTCCCAACAGAGCCGACTCCCTAGCATTAACCATGAAGTCTCCCGTTTCTGGGGATGACTTGCCTATAGGCGTTGACCGAGAGGCTCGAGACGAAATAGATAACGCTTTATACCGACCATCACCCTTTGACCTTGCATTCTGGTAAGAGAGGAGGATTTATATGCCCGAAGAACAAAACTTTAATGAGATCGGATCCCTTGGCTTAAAACAACATTCTGGGATTATTGTTGAGGATTTCATTCCTAAGCTTAAACACTTAAGACAGCGAATTCGAGCCTATAAAGAGATGCGAACAGACCCAATTGTAGGCTCCATTTTGTTCGCTATTGAGATGCACCTTAGGCGATCTGGATGGCATTTTGAGGGGAAAGATGAGGAACTTTGCGATTTCCTGGATGATTGCAAAAAAGATTTAAACCACACCTTTCAAGACTTTCTCTCTGAGGCTTTATCTATGCTCCCTTACGGTTTTAGCATCCACGAGATCGTCTACAAACGCCGAGATGACGGAAGAATTGGCTGGGAAAAACTTCCTATTCGCTCTCAGGATTCAGTAGAACGCTGGGAGTTTGAGGAGAATGGCGATTTATCTGGAGTATACCAGCGATCATATTCTACAGGAAGTCAAGTTTTCATTCCTATAGAAAAGCTTTTACTCTTTAGACCCTCCTCTCATAAGAACAATCCAGAAGGGAGATCTGTTTTAAGATCAGCCTACAAGCCATACTATTTTAAGAAAAAGCTGGAAACAATAGAGGCAATTGGGGTAGAGAGAGATCTTTCTGGGTATCCTGTTCTCCACGTACCTCGTGATATTTTTGGCAAAAGCGAGGCAGCTAAAAAGCGAAGAACCTATTCTGAGAACATGATAACTCGTATACGTAAGGATGAGCAAATGGGAGCTATTTTACCTCCTGGCTGGGAATTAGAGCTCTTATCCGCTGGAGGACGCTCCAAGACAGACACAGGCGAGATTATTGATCGATATTCCTTACAGATTGCACAATCCCTCCTCTCGGATATCATAATGTTAGGTCACTTAGCAGGAGGCTCATTCGCATTAGCCGAGCAAAAATATGATTTATTTGTTATTGCACTTGATTCTTGGTTGAATTCTATTACCGAGGTTTTTAATAAATACGCTATTCCTCGTTTAATGCGTTTAAATGGAATTCAAGACCAAAAACGATATCCTGAGTTAATCCATGATCCCGTCGATAAAATTGACCCGCAAAAACTTTCAAACATTCTGTTCCGTACTGCAGGAATCGACGCAATAAGACCTGACGATAAGCTAGAGAATTTCTTACGAAACTTCTTAGGATTACCTGAGGCTGACCCAGAGACTGCAAGAGATCCTGAAACGGGTGTAGACACTGGAGCCGACCCAAACAGAGCCAATCAAAGGCATGATCAGCATACAAGACCCGCTGAGACTTCAGGCGCTTACGACCAGACCTCGTCAGATCACAGAAGAGTCGACGTATAGAAAGGAATTGAGAACAAAAATTAGTCCTCGAAGGGTAAAAACTGCCCTCCCCCACGAGGAAAAAAAGGAATTACCGCCCTCCCCCACGGATGGTCGTATTTTCAAAATTTGAAATTGCGAAAGGAGTGATTTTAAGTGTATGTTTCTACAGCGTATCTAAATACTATTGCTGATGCCGGTGCTGGTGAGGTTGCAAAGATTATTCTGGTTGATGTGCAAACAGCTGCATCGTACCCAGAAAACCAAGTAGGTGAGGACAAGATAGAAGGTAGTGAAGAGGATTTTGAACTGGATACTACTGAAGATGGTGTCTGGAGACCAGACCGGGATTTAACGTTTACGATTGCTGGGGGAGATGCTGTAAGAGGCTGGAGAGCCCTTGACTCTTTGGATAATATTATTGGGGGAGCCGATCTTACCGAGGAAACTTATACCAATGAAGGGCAATATACTCTGCTTGCTGCACAAACAGGATTCGTTCATGCATTGCAGGAATAATAAGGGGGGCTTTGGAAGTAAATTAATCTCTAATGGATCTTATACTGAAATCCATTTATTTGTTGAAGGGTCTAGAGAATTTGCTATTCCCATCCCTCAGCTAACACTAACAAATAGGTCTGATCATGTTCTTGTGGAATGGGAGGTGGCTTAAATGGGAGAGCTTACAGTAACTGCTGCAACTACAGGAACTACAACTGGAAATTTCTCGACAGCTCACGTTCACGATATTCAGATAGATTACTCACTTCAAGGGGGCGCTCAGAATCGAGAAGCCTCCTATACAGTAATTCATGAAACAGAAGGGGTTCTTGCTGAACGCAGTCATACACAGAACTCTCTCATAACAGGAACTGATTGGATAGAGGATGCCCCCGCAGGGGATTATACAGTTGAAGTTTACGCTCAGCACGGTCAAAATACAGGGTCAAGTGTTACAGTATATTATGAGGACGAAGAAGTGCCCGAGCAATATGAGGGTGGTTCAGAAACTGCTATTAACCTAAGTATCCAAAGTGGAGGATGGAAAACATCCAGTGGAGGAAGTGAGCATAGTGTATCTGCTGCAGCCATAGGCAGTGGAAGAAAAGAGTCTTTTAAGGGGTCTCATGTAGAAATTCCCATAACAGTATATGGTTCAGGTAGTACTGTTATTTCTGATGGTTCTCAAGCAGAGGTCTTTTTATCTATTATGTGCTTGGGCAGTAAGTATACAGAAAACAGTTCTCATACAGGATTTAGTATAACTACACAAGGTGCAGGAACAAGAGAAGTTATAAGTGGATCAGATGTTGACGTTGTAGTATCCCCAGAGGCTGTTGGGTT
>PWGJ01000020.1 GCA_003554445.1 Candidatus Nealsoniibacteriota bacterium | reverse complement strand
GCCGAAGAAGAAAAACGCCGCGGGCTCATCTGGCATACGCAAGGATCCGGGAAGACCTTTACGATGATCACTATTGCCAGTTTATTGATCGAAGATCCCTTGTTTGAAAACCCCACTGTGCTGATGTTAGTTGATCGCAACGAGCTGGAAGCTCAACTTTCTGGCAATCTAACCGCCTGTGATTTTAGCGCAGTTAATGTCGCCGACAGTAAAAAAGACCTGCAGAATCTTTTAGCTTCCGACCAGCGGGGCTTAATCGTGAGTATGATCCATAAGTTCGAGGATATGCCGGAGAATATAAACGAAAGGCAAAATGTTTTTGTGCTCGTTGATGAAGCCCACCGGACTACCGGAGGCGACCTGGGCAATTATTTGATGGGTGCCTTACCAAATGCCACCTATTTAGGTTTTACTGGCACCCCGATTGATAAAACTGCTTACGGAAAAGGAACTTTTAAAATTTTTGGCACTGAAGACCCTCAAGGCTACCTGGACAAATACAGTATAGCCGAATCAATTGAAGATGGCGCAACAGTACCTTTGCACTACAGTCTGGCACCCAGTGATCTCTCGGTAGACAAAGAGACTTTGAATAAAGATTTCCTTGAAATGAGTGAAATTGAAGGAGTAAGCGATGTCGATGTGCTTAATAAAACCCTGGAAAAAGCGGTTAATTTAAAGAACATGCTCAAAAACGAAGAACGAGTGGATAAGATTGCCCAGCACGTGGCTGACCACTACCGCAAATACATTGAACCAATGGGTTATAAGGCTTTTCTGGTGGGAGTGGACCGCGAGGCCTGTGCTTTATACAAAGAAGCGCTGGATAAATATCTCCCTCCTGAATATTCAGAGGTTGTCTTTAGTGCTTTCTATAACGATCCTCCTGAACTTTCGCGGTATCATCTGGGAGATAAAGAAGAAAAGGAAGTTCGCAAGCGCTTCCGTAATCCTAAAGATTTACCCAAAGTATTGATTGTAACAGAAAAACTGCTTACCGGTTATGATGCCCCGATACTTTATTGCATGTACCTTGATAAACCGATGCGCGACCATGTTTTGCTGCAGGCTATCGCCCGGGTAAATCGCCCTTACGAAGATGAAAATGGGCAGCGCAAACCAGCGGGTTTTGTGCTGGACTACGTGGGTATTTTTGATAACTTAGAAAAAGCCCTGGAGTTTGATTCCAAGGATGTTGAAGGAACTATCCAGGATATAGATTTATTAAAAGAACAATTTGAAAAGCTTATCGAGCGAGCCAGAAGTGATTACCTGCCTCTTATCTGGAAAACCTATTCAGCCGACAAAATGGTGGAAAATGTGCTGGAACACTTCCGGGATGAAGAGAAACGTCATCAATACTATAAATTTTTCCAGGAGCTATCGGAAATATATGAAATATTATCCCCCGATCCTTTCCTGCGCCAGTATGTGGACGATTACGGCTATCTCTCACATATTTACTGGTGGCTAAGAGCATATTTTGAACCGGGAGTACAGGTGGACCGTGAATTAGCCCGGAAAACTGCGTTACTGGTTAGGGAACATACCAGCAGCGGGGTAGTAGAAGATCCCTTGGAGATTTACGAGATTGACGACAAACTTTTGAAGCGCTTGCGTGAAGATAAAGATACCAGTGATACAGTAAAAATATTTAATGTTTTAAAAAGCGTTCAAGAGATGATCAAAAAACAGGGACATAATGAACCTTACCTGGTCTCGATTGGCGAGCGAGCTGAAAGAGTTGTTGAAGAGTACAAAGAACGTCAGCGCAATGCTCAAGATACTTTGGTAGAAATAGAAAACGTTATTAAAGAAATATGTGAGGCAAAAAGAGCACGGGCAGAAAAGAATCTGAATGAGGATGCTTTTACTTTGTTCTGGGTTTTAAAGCAAACCGGGATTGAAGAACCGGAAGAGGCTGCCAAGCAGATGGAGAATGTATTTAATAGTTACCCCCACTGGAAAACCACCGATGCTCAGGCCCGCGAGGTTAGAAAAGAGCTCTATAAAACATTGAAAGACAAAGGGGTTGAAGACAAAACAGCACTGGCAAAAATGATCATCCAGCACCTGAGGAGGGAAGCAAGTTGAAACAGGTAAAAGTAGACACCTTAGAAGAGATCATTCCTTCTGCTGTTTTTAAGTCTGAAGTGGCAACCTGGGCTGAGCGGATCGGGGTGAATTATAATGAGATTCATCTGCGCCAAATGAAAAATAAATGGGGCAGCTGCTCGAGTAACGGCAGACTAACTTTCAATTCAGAACTACTTACAAAGCCTGCTTCCTTTCGGGCAGAAATCATAGTTCATGAGCTTTTACACCTAAAAGTGCCTAATCATGGGCGGGTGTTTAAATCACTGGCCAGCAGTTACTTGGCGAAGTATAAGTAATAAGTTAGGTTTTTGTGTTTTACATGTTTAAGAGCAAACAATAATAAGTTTGAAGAATAGGAGAGAAAACAGCTTATATTTACTAAACTAACAGGTGGCTAAAACCCACAAGCAGCGAAGAAGCCGTAGATTAGAGGTTCTACTCTTGATTAGTATTCAAGACAGTCTTGTTTAAGAAATTCCAATAAATACCCCGGTATTATACCAGTAGTATGGATGGTGATGAGCATATAGGAGGCATGATGATTAACTGAATATCAGTATGAAAGGGGAGTAGTAATGGCTATACCGGACTACCAATCTATAATGCTGCCCCTGTTGAAGCTGGCTGGTGATCAACAGGAACACAAAATGAGTGAAGTCACCGACACCTTGGCCGATCAATTTAATTTAACGGAAGAAGAGCGCAAAGTGCTTATTCCCAGTGGTACCCAGTCACTGTTTTATAACCGGGTCGGTTGGGCTAGAACTTACCTGGTTAAGGCTGGCCTGCTTGATACCCCCAGAAGAGGTTATATTGTTATTACAGAAGAAGGGTTGAAATTGCTCGTTGAAAAACCTGAAGCAATCAACAATAAACTACTAAAGCGTTACCAGGGTTTTCGTGAATTTCAATCGATCGGTTCTGAAGGAAAATCACCTAAGGAACCGTTAAACCAAACTCCTGAAGAGCTCATTGAAGAAGGATACCAAAACATCCGTGACAATTTAGCGGTGGAGCTATTAAAAGAAGTTAAAAACAGTTCCCCGCAGTTTTTTGAAAGGTTGGTTGTTGAGTTACTGGTGAAAATGGGGTACGGCGGGTCTCGGAAAGATGCCGGCGAAGCTATCGGCAAGAGCGGTGATGAAGGTATTGACGGGATCATCAAGGAAGATCGTCTTGGCCTTGACGTGATTTATATCCAGGCTAAGAGGTGGGAGAATAATGTAGCTCCTGCGGAGATACAAAAGTTTGTAGGGGCCTTACACGGCAAAAAAGCAAGTAAAGGTGTATTTATCACCACTTCCTCTTTTTCCAAAAACGCTCGTGATTATGCTTCGGATGTAGGAACCAATGTAATCTTGATCGATGGAAACCAACTGGCCCAACTGATGATTGATCATGATGTTGGTGTTTCCAGTGTCTCCAGTTATGAAATAAAAAGGATAGACAGTGATTATTTTATTGAGGACTAATTTTAAATTGTGGGGCTTTAGAGTAAGTTGCGTTACTATAAAATTGGATGTTTTTG
>PWGJ01000043.1 GCA_003554445.1 Candidatus Nealsoniibacteriota bacterium | reverse complement strand
TCTACACCGTGATCAAGGACAGTCTCAAGTTCTCCGGTCTTCAATCTTACCTTACTCTTTCGACCGACACCTGCAGGTACATTGTCGAACATCTTGTTCACAAGAGATTTAATATTGCCGCTGACATCTTCTTTCCGGAGGTCGGTCCGGACCAATCGGACCCCACAATTTATATCGTATCCCACACCACCAGGTGAGATCACCCCCTCTTCAGCATCTAGTGCTGCGACTCCACCTATCGGGAATCCATAACCCCAGTGGATATCGGGCATAGCTTTAGAAGGACCTACTATGCCTGGCAGGGTAGCAACATTCGCCACCTGCTCTGGGGCATTATCATTCTTTATAGATTCTATCAATTCATCATCAGAAAATATCCAACCATCAACCCTCATCCCTTTTTTATAACCCTTCGGGATCTTGTAAACGTACTTACTTTTATGCTCCATGGGACCTGTCCATCTCCTGCTCATAATAAAACACCATTTAGAACCATGTGACATTGTCGTATTGTATTTTACGGTTGATACTATCGGGTCTCTTCGTCTAGCACTTTGATGATCTTTTCAGCGGTTTCTGGACCGATACCTTTCACATTTTGAAGGGCTTCGATGTCTGCCTCGAAAACCGCTCTAACACTCCCAAAGTGATCCAACAACCTCTCCGCAAGAGTCCCCGATATAGACGGCAATCCCTCTATTATGAACTTTTTTTGGTCAAAGGTCGACATAGATGCCTTGTCTTTTCTCACTGACCTAGTACCTTTAATGCCTTTCTTCCTAGAGACCATAGCATTGATCAAAGAAGCCGTTTCCTCCTCGTTTTTAGTTGAAATTATAGGTAAACCAAAATCAGAAACTAGAGAAGCTAGAGCTCCATAGACCGCGTTATCGCTTATGTTCCGCTTGTGATGAAGGCCTTCTCCCTCTAATATCATCACGGGATTCATATACTGTTCTTTCAAGGTCTTAACCTGTGAAAATAGTCTGCCGTCGATAAGCGATTCCAGGAAGTCCTCCACTGATTTTCTTTCGATGGCGGTATCCTCTGATATGATATAATCTCCAGTCGTTAGCTGAGAAGTTTCGATCCTTATACCTTTCTTTGATAACTCTGTAGCAACTCTACTGTTCTGCTCGCGCGTGTCAATAGTTATTGTTTTAACACCACTATTTTCATCCTCTTCCGTTTCCTCACCTGTCCCATTTTCAAAGTCCATGAGAGACCTCTGGTTTTTATTGATCGATTCTATCCTATCCCGTTCTCTAGAGAGCTGCTTCTTACTTTTCTTTTTCACTACACTAAATTCTTTTTCTCTTTTCCTCATAGACTCCCCTACCCGTACTTCATCACTAAGACCCTTTTTTAGTACTTTTAGATTCCTAGTCATCTTTTTTTCTCTGTTTTTACTAGCCCAGTAATATGCTTCATCCCGGGTATTTTTGGTGATCAATATCGCTACATTTCCCCTGCGTTCCCGAGCTGTTCTCCCTCTCCGCTGTATCGTTCTGATCTCGGATGGGACAGGCTCATAAAAAACCACTAGATCAGTAGCGGGTATATCCAATCCTTCTTCACCAACACTCGTAGCTACCAATACGTTGTATGTACCCTCTTTAAATCTTCGTAAAACTTCTAGTTGATCTTTCTGCTTCAGTCCTTTATCACCTTCTTTATCAGCTTGACCAACGAACCTTATGGGTTTCAGGTCTTGTTTTTCTGCAAGGACCCTCGTCAACCTCTGGGCAGTGTTCCGATAATTGGTGAATACTATGATCCTTGAATCCGGTTTTCGTCTAAGTTGTTTTTTGACTACTTCTACGGTTTTCGGTATCTTTGGATGTACTTCATCGAAATCCTTCAAAAGAGCAAGGACCTCGTTCATCTCTTTGGAGTTCATCAACCTCTTGGCAGCTTTAGAACCTCCTCTAGATTCGGCCTCGTTCTTCAACTTATCCAAGTAATCATTCAATACTTCCGGACCCTGGGTCTCCGCTTGGTCGATAGCATGGTCGATCTTTAAAGCGGATGCCACTATGCTTGCAGCATTGTATAACTTTGGATCACCACCAGAATGTAGCCGCCCCTGTATCTGATTGCTGGCCTCGATTATCTTTTTCCGGGAAATTCTTTTTGGATTCTCGTTCTTCAGGAAACCATATCTCCGTAAATTCTTGATATCTTTTTTTAAGATATCTTTTAACCTATCCACTA
The DNA here is from genome assembly GCA_003554445.1 of Candidatus Nealsoniibacteriota bacterium. GTDB lineage: Bacteria > Patescibacteriota > Minisyncoccia > Minisyncoccales > PWPS01 > PWPS01. The sequence goes on along the minus strand of PWGJ01000043.1, from coordinate 1,423 downwards.
TCCTTCTGTGTTCTTTAGGTAATTTAACGTCTATCCACTTGATATCCATAGTCTGGACATAATTCACAACGTCAGGGTCGTATTTTGTTCTGATCTCTACATTATCGATCTCCAAGGTTTCGCAGACGGAGGTTATATGTTCCGTTTCACTGCCAGGTGATGCTGTTAATCCCAGTACCAATCCATCTCTTTTTTTGTACTGCTCAGCTATATAAACGTATGAATATCCACCTACTGCGCGATGAGCCTCATCGAATACAATCATAGATACATCATCTAAAGAGATGCGGTGAGCCATTAGGTCATTCCTTATAACCTGCGGCGTAGATACTATGATATCAGTTTCTTTCCATAACTCTTCTCGGGTATCGGGTTTAACATCTCCAGTGAATACTTCTGGTTTATCTAGTTCTAACAAGTCTTCTATATCCCGGGCATGTTGATCCACCAGTGGTTTCGTCGGTGCGAGAAAAAGTATCTTGCCATCCGGATTTTTATATTTTACATCTGCCATGACTAGGAAAGCGATTATGGTCTTTCCCATGCCTGTCGGGATCACCACAAGTGTCGATACTTCCTTAGCTACATCTGCGATATTTATCTGATAATCTCTTTTCTCGATGGCCCCATCTTTCACCAGAGGATGTTCATAATATGTCACGTAGTCGGATCACCTCTATCTATTCAATATTACAATCCTAGATTTTCGTCAAGCTGGTCTTTCATCTCCTCACCCATAGCTACTTCTTCCTCCCACTCATCTAGGGTATCAAGTATCTCTTTCAGCTTTTTAAGACAGTCTATACAGATCCATTTCTGGCCGACCTCTTTTCCACGAAGCTTCTTATAGGCGATCCTTTCGCATAGGTGACAATGATTCATATCCTCTGTTCTATGTTCCGCATAGGCCTCCATACGTTTACCTTCTAAGAGGCTGTCCATCAATTTTCTTCGTAGTTCGTCTCCTTTTTCTTCATCTCCGTTTGGTTCTTTTTCCAGCGTACCACCTATAATTGGTCAATTAAATCCTACATATATAAATCATCCTCATGGGGTTCGATGAAAATGTGAAATATTCTTTCAAAAACCATTTATATAAAACCCGACAATCTGATGCTTATATGAAAATAGTATTTTTGGGAACCGGAGGTAGTTATCCTTCGCCTAAGAGGAATGTACCGGCTATAGCGGTAAAATACCAGAGCGAAGTGATCCTCTTCGACTGTGGTGAAGGTACCCAGCGCCAGTTCATCCAATCATCGATATCATTCATGGATATTAAAAGGATATTTGTTACTCATTTTCACGGAGATCATTTTCTAGGATTGCCAGGACTCATCCAGAGTATGAATCTGAACGATAGGGAAGAAGAATTGGAGATATACGGGCCCACTGGAAACAAAAGGATCTGTAAACAATTGGT
>PWGJ01000116.1 GCA_003554445.1 Candidatus Nealsoniibacteriota bacterium | reverse complement strand
GCACTAAGCCGATTCAAAAACCCGAAGAGATTAACATTGATGAAGTGCTTAGTCAGCTTTGGGAAGAGAATAAAGAAGTTCTTGAAGTGGCCGAACACGAAGAACTTGTAGAAATTCCAACAAGCATTTTTGATTTAGCCAAGAAAAAAGGCGTTGGAACAATCCAGTTTAAAACGGTTAAGAAAGATAAAAAGAAGAAAATTGCGGAAGGGCAATTAGCATTCTGCTAGGTTTCGAAGAAAGGGATAGGTTTACCTATCTCTTTTTTTTATGGTAAAATTTACAGAAAGGGAGCGATGGATATGGACTATTCAAGCCTGAAAGAAGCCTATGAAAAAAGAAATTATGACGATTATAGATTGCGGACCATAGAAGATATAGAAGATATTTATGGATTAAACATTAAGTCGATTAAAGGATATGGTTTGTTATCTGATAGAAAGCGGCGTCAATTCCAGCAGTTTATTATTAACTACTATAACACCCAGGGACTGATCTATTGACAAAATATCGTACCTTTATCCATACATTTTATAGAAGAAGCCCTATACTATGGGAAGAGTGAAAAAACCGCGAATACGGTTGTTAAGTCGATGTTATTTATTATAGATCAGGAGGGCGGTAAAACACCATGGGGGACTATAATTTACACGAAAAAGATTGTACCAACAAGTGTTATTCGAAGAAAGTATTTGCGATTTGATTTTTCCTTTAAAGATCGGGAGAAAAAAGAACATATTCATATTGAAAATGAACATACTTGGTATTAAAAAAGACCCTGCAGTAGCTGCAAGGTCTTTTCTAATTATTCGTATTGCTGTAAAAAGAAAGATGATCCTTTTACTTCTTGAAAATAATCTTCATCTTCTTCCAGTACTGCTTGTTTCATGGCCAACTCTTTTCTGCAACGCTGACAATGACAATTTACTTTTGGGTTCCAATAAGAACCGCTTTTCTTGCATGTTGTACGCTCTCTCATGGTTTATACCTCCTAGTTTTTTATACTTATGGATTTTTAAGATCCCATTAACTTATTAACTTGAGATTTTCAGTTCTTCTTCAACTAAGGCGATTTTTTCTCGAATGTTTCCGGAGAGATAATCTTCCCGAAGTTGAAAAAATTCTTCTGTATGCGGCATTGGAGATAGAACAGGATTGCCTAAGTCATCATACATATATTTCCCTGCAAGCGTAGGAAGTCTAAAAACTTCCGTGGACTTGTCAAGTAAATGAAAGGCTTCTTGTTCTGATACGCCCTTTACATGTGCAAACTGTGATAGTCGAATGACTCCGTATTCAATTTTGAGATAGTTGCAGATATCACGAATCGAATCACTCTTTAATTCGACATTATACTTCTTAATCGTTTGCTTTTCTTGTAAGGCTTCCGGCATGTTGAGAAGAACTTTTGCATTTACAAACCGCAGATCCTTTTCCATGAACCGTAAGGTTTCTAAAAAATCTTGACGGTAAGGTAAGAGATTTTTAATACGTTGAATCAATTGGTTTTTATAAGTTGATTCATCATATCCATCTGCTAATGCTTGCCGGTAATTCTTTGATATTGTGCTTAATCTTACAACAACGTCATAGTACTTAACGGCTTTTTCAGTTAGCTTGATCTCTTTTCTACCGTTTTTCTTTTTCAGATAGTATTTATCTCCCATACGAAAAACTTCACCGGTAGTTGTAAACTTCTCGACTTCTTTATGCTTTGCCCTTAGATAATCAGAAGGATCTAATTCTATTATTTTTAATTCACCTTCTTTTGTTCCTGTTAATACAACTTTGTCTTCGTAGACTTCCTCTACGGTAAAAATAATGTTACCTTGTGTAATGGATTCACCGACCTTGATATTTTCATTGTCATCAATTCCATATTCTTTTTCCGTAAAGGTTGGCTCAGAGGAGACAATTTCTTTTCGATTTTGAGGGACATACTCCGTTTTTTCTTCTAACATGGCATCGGTTGCGGAAGGCCGGTATCCGCCATAAGAACTTCCTACGACCATAACTTCTTTTCCAAACCGGTCTTTTGCTTTATCTGCTCTTCCAAGAACCCATTTAGGATTTTCTGTATAAAGTTTATTTACCAATATACTCCTGGACTTTACAAAAGTGGTTTGATTGATTTCATGTAAAAAACCATGTCGAAGGAGAAGTTGATTGTTCTCAAAATCCTCTGCCTTCTCTCCAGGGACAAACTTTCTTAAAAAAACTACATCGGTTAAGACGTTCGCACCTAGTTCCCTAAAGGGGTTGTTTTCTAATCGAAAAGTTTGGATCACTTCCGCTGAATTTGCGATTCTTCCCTTGATTGCTTGATTTTTGTTATCAAGGATGGAAGAGGGAAGAAGAAGAACAATCAGACCATTTTCTTTTGCTACTTCGATAGATTTAATCGTGAAGTAATCATGCAATGCCCGAATATCGGTAAGATCTTTAACAATTCCGGCTCCTCTGGAACTTGCAAAGGGGACATTTGTTATTACTAAATCATAATTCGACTTTAGGATATCCTCAAAGGACATATGAAAATGGTTTTCCTTTGGATACAACTTTTCATGAAAAGCTGATAGGATTTCATCTTTTTCAATCAAATCCCATTCCACGGTTTCTTTCGGACAAAGACCGACGAAATTGCCGATTCCCGCTGAAGGTTCGAGAGCCTTGATCCCCTCTAATGGGAAACCAATATCCTCAATTTTCTTCCAAATATCACTAACTGTCTTAAACGGTGTGAAATATTGGGTGAGGACGGCATTGGTTTGATTTTCTCTGTCACCGAGACCCCCTAGGCCGGAGTATCGAGATAACAGAAATTGCATTAAATCATAAGGAACTTTTTCTAAGGCTTCTTTATACTTTTTAATAAGCTCCGGAAAATCAGAATAAAGGGAGTCTGGGTACGGGTGATTTCTTCTTGAGTAATACAAGTAGTCTTTTTCTTGTTTTTCAATCTCCGTAAGTATCCCTTCTAATCCGAACTTTTTCAGTTTTTCTAGAGAGACATTCATGTTCGAACTTTTGACCAAGGCATAAAGCATACTCATGAATTTCTTTGAATCGGGTTGGTTGTTATCTAGAGTCCCATTTTCAATTCTTGAATATACCTCTAAGGCCACATCATTCTCTAGCATCCGTTTGTTTTTTATATTGCCTCGGTAAGCCTTTGAAGATTGAAAAACTAGACAATCCTCAATATTTAATCGAATGTTCTTTTTCATAATTTCCAACTCCTTTGTAATATTTAGCAGTTTTTAAGAAACTACCTAAAACTTTTCTTGGACATCTTCCCTCCTTTTGTTTTTACATACAAAAAAAGACGGTCCTATTGTTATAATTAGGTACGCCTTTTTTATATCGTTAGATTTTTTTATTCCCATCAGACAAGAAATTCTTCTCCGATATAACAATGATTTCATTGTTGATATAATTGTACTATATTTATTTAATAATTGCAATTAAACTGCTTGAACCTTTCATGACTAAAGTCATAAGATTCTTGGGAATAGAGCGTACTTGCAAGTGTATTTCTTTGCTCACAGCGGTTTCTCTTATTTACCAAGCTATCCCCGTAGTTCCTACGGTTCTCGATTCTATCTAAGCTAGCGCTTGTATTCGTAGTCCTTCGGTCAGAATATTTTTACTAG
>PWGJ01000050.1 GCA_003554445.1 Candidatus Nealsoniibacteriota bacterium | reverse complement strand
GAAAAGAGCGACCCCGGAGAAATCTTGAACTGGGCGGAAGAAAATAAAAGCAACACCTGCACCAATTGGAGAAGTGAAGACTTTGAAGACGCTCCGTTTCAATTCAGAACCACCGGCCGACCTCCCGAAGAAGTTTACCCCGAAGGAGAGGAGGAGGCGGAATACCCGATAAATTTCGAATGGGAAAGCGTTCCCGGAGCCAAAACTTACGCCTTTTTGGTATGCAAGGAAGGGCAGTTGCTTTGCTCTATTCTTAACGCTGAAGACGCGGAGATGGGAATAATTACTCCTGAAACCGACTTTGAATATTTGTTGAATATCAAATTGGATGCGAACATTCCTTGGTCAATTTATTCTTGTGCGGATGAAATTGACGAGACCGAACTTTATTTCCCTTCCAGTCCCTACTTCGACTTACAAATCGGAAAAAGCTTGGAAGAATTCCAATCGGATGCAGAAGAGTTGCATTGTCATAAACCCGGCGAGCTATATCACTTTGTTCCCTTTCTACCCGGACCCGATAATTTACGGCCGGGAAATGAAGATTCCGACGACCCGGAAATAATACTTCTCGAAAATTCCCTGAAAACAATAAGTTGGGAAAAGATTAAAGGTGTAGACCATTATAAAGTGAATATACGGCCTGCCGGACAGACCACTACGGATTCCGGAGTCGTCTACGCTACTGAATACACTTTTCCGGGAGAAGAGTTTATAGAAGGAAACAATCTAACCTATGATTTCGCCAAGCTGGGTATGGGGGTCTATGAGCTGGAAGTCAGGGGATGCCTTAACCCTTCTTCGATAAATCCCGAAGAGTGCGCCTCCGGAATGCTCGGGGAGCCGACTACAAAATACGTAGAAGTGACCGACATAGATCCGGATTACGAAAGCGGCTGGGTCAGAGGCATAATCCCCTGCGGAACTCAAGTTGACAATCCGAATCTGGAAGAGATCGATACGACTGAAAGTTGCCGCCCCATACATCTTTTCGTAATGTTCGCTTTGATTATCGAAGAGATTCTGGTCAAGCTAATAATACCCTTTTCCCTGGTCATTCTTCTGATCTATACCGGCTACTTGTACTATACGGGACTGAGTAACCCGGAAACAATGAGAAAAGTCTTCAGTACCTGGGAGTATGCCTTAAAGGGATATTTACTGATCCTTTTGGCCTGGGTGATAGTTAGCGTGTTCTTGATAGTCATCGGATATAACATCGGAATCTTCGGAGAGTGGTGGGAAATTACCGATAACTTTTAATCTTTTATGAAAGAAGAACCGAACAAATCATTCTATCTTATCTTAATAGCTCTGCTGATTTTGATATTTTCCTACAGAGCATTCAGCCAAAGCCGAAAAATGGGGGGTTCCGTAGAAAGAGCTCGAAAAGAAGGAATAAGTTTCATGGATCCCGCTACCGAAACGGAAGACGAGGAAGAAGAATACGAAGCTGAAAAATTCATTACCGCTGACGGGAAGCTCAGCTTCAGTTACTCTTCCGAATGGTCCGATTTGGAAGACGAGGAAGTTTTAAGTTTTTTAGGTCACCCTTCCGGTGACTATGAAGATCTGATCTCCGAAGATCAACTTAGTGAATTGAGGGAATCCGGTGTTGAAATGGATGAAGCTTATGAAGATTATTTGGACACGGGCCCGGAAGAGCTTGAACAGCAAGCTCAAGACTCGGAAGAAAGATTTAAAAGCAGTGAGCTTATCTTTGCAAGGATAAAAACTCCGTTTCCCGACCTGTCGATAGGAACTATTTCGCTCCAAGAGCTGATCTTGGAAGAAGAAAAAACTGACGAGGAGATAATGACTCTCATAAAAAATGAATTGACTGATTCGTCGCGTGAAAATGAAAAAGAGGTCGAAATTACAAAGATGGAGGAGGAGAGAAATTTTGAAATAATCGAAACCGAAACACTGTTGGGAGGAAGGCCTACCTTCAAGTCGCAACATTTAATTTTTATAAAAAGAGACGGACTGTACATTTTAACACTCGGAGTGCTTTACGAAGACCGGGGAGAGTTCGAGGATGAGTTCAAAAAAATAATCGCTTCAGTAGATTTCGATGAGAGCCGTTAAAATAATAAAAATATCGATAATCAGCTTGCTTGTGTTTGCAAGCAACGTTTACGCCGAAGGAGTTGACTTGGAAGTAGATTGGCCATCTTCTCCGGCCGGCACTCAGCTTACCGGAGAAGCGACCATCGACCAGCTGGTACTTTATTTGTTCGAATGGGCGATGGCGGTCGGAGCCGTCCTTCTTTTCGGGAGCTTGGTTTACGCCAGTTTTCATTACATAGTGTCATCGGGTGATCCCAACAAGTTGAGCGGTGCCAAAAGAAAAGTGGGGGCCGCTTTCGGGGGCTTTGCTCTTCTCCTCGCCTCTTGGATGCTTTTAAGTGTTTTGGATCCCGAGCTGGCTATAATTTCCGAAGTCGGAACTACCGAAAGACAGATGGAAGAGGATGCGGCCGCCATTGCGGACCAAATTTCCGAAATTGAAGAGGAGAACAGACTTTGTGATTATGCGCTTGTCGATTATTTGGATCAAGCGGAAGCGGCCGTAGAAGAAAAGGATCGAATCACACTTCTTTTTAGGAAAGATCTGAAATCCCAAATGCTGAAACCTCACTCTTCAATCGCCTGCAAGAGTGAGCAAAATATGGAAGAGGACGCACTCGACGGAACCATAAAGTTTATAGAGGCGGAACCGGTTTCCCGTCATGAAACCGGCTACAAACCCGACTGTGAAGAAAAGCTGAATTGTCAGCAAGGAGGTTTCGGTGAAGGCCAGGTTTGTCACGCCGTATTTGGAGAAGGAGAGCCGTTAAAAGAAGAAGAGATACAATACTGCTATACGGAAAGGCAATTTCCGGTGGGTATAGGATACAGGCCCGGTCGAACGGCTTACCTCACAGGAACCGTAATGTTTATATCTCAAAAAGAGAAACGTTCTTTAAGCACCACTTGCCTTGCCGGTGACAAAAAACTCGAAGACGGAGGAGGGTGTGCCTTGGGTCTCTACAAAGACGACAAGGCGAGCAGGTGCACGGAAATGATAACACCGGTAAGTGCAACCACACCAAATATCAGGGTGTCCGGCTATGACCACCAAATATCCTGTATTGAAATTTATGCGGAAGAGGAGGAGGAGGACGAAAGCTTCGGCAGATTAAAAATTGAAATCAAGGGAGAAGGTGAAACCGATCCTCCCGAAGGAAGTCATTTTTTTGAACCCATTACTACTGTTCACCTTGAGGCCAACCCTGATCCCGGCTGGAAACTTAAAAAGTGGTCCGGTTACGGAACGTCGTCCGATAAAATCTTTTCTTTCAGGATGCCGAACAGGGATTTAACGGTAACCGCTGAATTCGAAGAAGAAGACAGTCAGTAGATAAATTAATTTTAATACTTCTTGTTTTGTGCTAAAATAAAGAAAATGAAGAAAAGACTAAAAAAGATAAAGTTTGTTTTGGTGTCCTTTCTTTTGTTTTCAGGTTTTTTTAAAAGCGTCCGAGCAGCGGACCTGGAAGTCTCTTGGCCCGACTCACCGACGGGAATAGAGTTGGTTTCGAGCACTTCGGTGGCCGAGTTGACCAGATATTTCTACGAATGGGGGATAGCCATCGGGATAATAATATTCTTCGGGTCTCTGGTTTTC
>PWGJ01000111.1 GCA_003554445.1 Candidatus Nealsoniibacteriota bacterium | reverse complement strand
TTAATCATGGATTATGTTGAAAATTCCGCGGACGCTTGTTGGTTTGAATCCGGCTGGGAGTTTGAATGGGCGGGAAAAACGGTTCCCGATCCCGGTGGGGGGCATATAGGTTATGGTGGAGCGGATTGGAACAGCTTTGGACCAACGGATGAAAACGGATTAGCTATGGCAAGAATTGACTTTGAAGATATCGTTTGGGGTAGAGAAGTCTTGCAAGAAGGCTACCTAGCCTTTAGTGATGAACCCGGCGGAGATTATTCCGAAAGTGCGGAATTGATTTGCCACATTGACGGATTCAATTACGACAACTATGAAAGAGTAGACGACCCTATTTTTGGTGAGGATTACTATTGCGCAGCCTTCAATACCTTAATTGAAGATCCTGAACCTAAGGCGACTATTTTTGCTCACAAAGTAGTTTGTGAAGATGAAAGTCATCTTCCTGACTGGGGAGATACTCCGGAAGGAGAGATAGATGAGACTACCGCAATTGACTTTGTAAGCGAAAATAGCGAATATTGTCGGCTGGAATCCAATTGGCAATTCGAATGGGGCTACGACGGTGAAGTAGACAAAAAACCAGGAGACTTTACGGGTCCTGCGGGTGGTAACTGGCACGCTTTTGATACCGTTACCGGCTCTACTCCTGAAGAGCCCGCCAAGGCTTATATCACCGATTTGAAAACTTCCGACATTTGGGTTAGAGAGATTCTGAAGGACGGGTATTTACCGTTTTCGTCTTCAGGAAGTGAAATAGGAGACAGTTATAGTGCGGAATTTTATTGTCATCAAGACGTCTATAAGTATGACAATTTTGATAGGGTTGAAGGAATTGAACTTGAAAATGAATATTATTGTGTAGGATTCAATGTTTTGGAAGAACCTGAACCGAATACTGCAACAATAAGAGCTCATAAGGTAATTTGTGAAGATGAAACCGATTTACCCAACTGGGTGAATGACAGAAGCTATCCCGGACCGGGAGACCCCCTTACAGAACAAAGAGTGATTGATTACGTAACCAATTCGGAAGGGAGATGCAGGTTTACTGAAAATGGAGAAGATTGGAGTTTTCAGTGGGGCTACGACGGTGAAGTAGATGAAAAACCGGGAGACTTTACTGGACCGGCCGACGGTAATTGGCACGCTTTTGAGAGTAAAGCAATGGGAACAAATCCCGCTTTGGCAACAATTAGCTTAGAAAACGGTGAAAATGTTCGAGTTAGAGAAGTCTTGCAAGAAGGCTACCTAGCCTTTAGTGATGAACCCGGCGGAGATTATTCCGAAAGTGCGGAACTTATCTGTCACACGGATGGTTACAACTATGACAATTATGAGTACATTGATGGGATGGAGGATGGTGAAAGCTATATTTGCGTAGCATTCAACATTCCCGTCAGCTCCGAAGTTGAGGTTTGTAAAAAGGGTGATATGGAAATATATCTGGAAGGCTGGGAAGTAGCTCTGGTGGCTGATGAGCCGCTTCAAGAGCCGGTTTTGATAAACGTCGAGAATGAAACCGGAACCGATTCCATAACTTTGGATGAGGGCTACTACCTGATAAAGGTTTCGGGGACTTATCGATACGGTAACGAAGAGATGATTGCTGATGCCGGCTACTCAAAAAGACCCGATGGTGAATGGGTTAGTGGATTTGACTTACCGAGCGGTAAGGGGCTTATGGCTCTTATCGATGGCGAAACCGTCTATTGGGGTCCTTTCAACGAAAACTATCACGAATACACTACTATTTACCACCACGAAGAGGAGGGGGTGGTTAACATCTCAATATGGGACGATAATTATCCGGACAACTTAAATAACGGAGAATTCAGCTTTTCAATCTATGAAGTTTATTTCCGGGGAATTACCGAATGTGACGGATGTGTTACTTTTAGCAACGTCCCCTTTGGAACCCATCTCCTTGAAGAGTGGAATCAGGAAGGATGGGAGATTGAAAGTGGAGTAGGTCCGATTGTAGTTGATCAGGTAGAGATGACTTTTACGATAGTAAACAGCTATTATGATGATAACAGGCAAGATGAAAATGAAAGAATTCCGCAAGAAAATAATGAAACGGCTGACCCCTCCAGAAGTGGAAATAGGCAAACTGTGAGCCTACTTACGACCCAAACAGAAGAAGAACCGGCAGAAGAAGAGCCGGATGGAGAAGTTGCCGGTGCGGTTACCGAAGATGATGGTCAAGAAGAAGCGATGGTAGAGACTTGCGGAATCTACTTGAATGAATTTTTGCGCTACGGCACGGAAAATAACCCCGAAGAAGTTAAGAAGTTACAGGTCTTTCTCAACGAGCATATGGGAGAAAATCTGTGGGTGGATGGATATTTCGGCATCGAAACCTTTGAGGCGGTAGAACGCTTTCAGTTGGAGTACAAGGAAGAAGTGTTAAGGCCGTGGGTAGAAGCCGGAATCCATAATGATGAAAATATTCCCACCGGTTATGTTTTTGAAACTACCAGAAGATGGATAAACATGATAATGTGTCCTGAGCTTGGATTGGATATGCCGGATCTGTCGATCTATTTCAGGGAAATCTCGGAAGCCGAAGTTACTCTTCCTGCTTGGGAGTGGATTCGGGATGAAGAGGTTGTTCAAGAACCGGCAGAAGAAGAGCCGGATGGAGAAGTTGCCGGTGCGGTTACCGAAGATGAAGATAATGAACAAGATGAGGATGAAGACCCTGAATTTTTAGCCGGAGCTATCGATGAAAGTGGTCGAATAAATATTACTCAGGTTTTGGCAGGACTCTTGATTTTAACTTCTCTCGGTTATATCGGATATAGAGGGGTTTTAGTGCTACAAAAGAAGAAAGCGTTAAGTTCTTGGAGTGGTTGATCTTTTCCACGGAGGAAAACGCCCTGTTATTTTCAGGGTGTTTTCCTTTTGGAAGATTTTAATTTCAGTAAACTACTTAAGGCTTGCTTTTAAAATAAATAAAATAAAAACCCGGTTTAATCCGGGTCTTTTTGAAGTAAAGCCTTTTTTCTCTCCTTAAGAGATGTAATTTGATCTTTCAGGATAGCTTCAGCTGTTTCCTTACTCAACTTCAAAGGAAACTGAAATAATCTCCTTATATTTTTCGGGTTGCTCAGTGCTCTAAAAAGATTTTCCTTCTTTCCTTCTCTGTAAAAAATAAAATGGTCTATTCTAATCTCTCTTTTTGATAACTTTATAATCCTTATCAACCTCTCAAGTTCCTTTATTTCATTGTCAATAATTTCTACTTTTTCAAGATCAACAATTTTTTCATTGCGCTCATAACGACATTTGTCACATACTCCGGCTTCAATCTGGAAGCAGGATTGATAATCATTATTCAGCAAGGTCTCTTTTGAGCAGGGCTCACATAAAACACTTTCAAAAGCTTTCCATCTGAATCTGTAAAGCTTTCTTACCTCTGTCTTTTTCATTTTAACTCCTCCTTTCAGTGTATAAATTTAACTTAAAAGTAGTATATTTGTCAAGGAAACATATATATTACTTGACAAAAATTAATAAAGTTATTATAATATAAGCAGTAAAGAAAGGGGTGAAACGAATGAAATTCCACATGGTTCGGTGGGTGGGTGATGTAAACGGACACTATTATTATGATATTATAATGCCCGGAATTGAAATGCACCTTAAAAATGGAAATTTACCGATAACTCTTCTTCTAAACTCTGAAGGAGGGCATTTACAGATTGCAAAAAGCTTTATTGATGAAATGAAGTTGAGGAAGATACCTTTAAACACCTATGTGACCGGAAGAGTCGCATCTGCGGCGATTCCTATTTGTACAATAGGCAAAAAGAGGTATATGGATGAAGAAAGCCATTTCTTTTTTCATCCGTTGAAGTTTTGGGAGAAGGAAGAGAAAAGGAAAGAAGCAAATTTAAGAGAATGGTACAAAAATGAAATAGCAAAAAATACTCGATTAGCCCCCACAGAAGTACAGGGGTTAATGGATGAAAAAAGATTGATTGGATCAAAAGAAGCAAAAAAGATGGGATTAATAAATGAGATCGTTTAAATCAGATAAAAGAAAGCAGAATTGGGAGGTGAAAGAAATGAGATTACGTAAAAGTAAATGTTCCAGGTGCGGCACAAGGCACAGTTTTCATTTATGCCCACAATGTAGCCCTAAGGGCTACGCCAAAAAAGCATCTGAAGAAAGATGCAATTCATGCGGCACGATCCTTACCAACGGATCATGTCCAAAGAATTGTTGATGGATGCTTACTTACAGATCCCTCGTAAATTTGAGGGATCTTATTTTTGACATATAAAGATTTTAAAGTATAATATAGAAGTATTTTAACAATCTAAGGAGGGGTTAATTATGCGTTTTGGAATTTTTCAGAATGTTGAGCTGGCAGATGATGAATTGATAGTAGGTAGGGATGTTTCCGCTTTTTATTTTACATTATCTCAATTGGACGGATGTGACAGAGAGTTGGTGTTGGAGGTTATACTTTCAAAAGGAGGGGAGCCGAATTCTAAAATTAAGGATGACTTACACATAGAGTTTGAAACTCTCCTTCCAAAATGGGTTCTGAGAAAAATAAAGGTGAGATGGAGCCTGAGTGATACCATCATGAACTTGGCATGCTCTGCTGAAGCCGGAAATATTATCTTAGAAAATATTGAAAAGATAGTCCCGGAAAAAAAATTGCACGAATGTAAAGTTGATTGGAATCTTCATGAAGCGTTGATAGCTACATGCAATGACGGAAAAACGGTAGATTTTCTTTTGGATGAAGTTATTGACCAATTTGAGGAACTGCTCACACTTCAAATCGGATTGGATACGGGTGGTATATTCTTTAGCGTTAGATTTGATCCACAAAAAATATCAATTTGGGATCGGGTGCTGTCGGAGAGATCCGTCAGTAACTACATTAAAGTAAAACAAAATTGAAAAATCAATTTAAAAGCCGGATTTTTAATCCGGCTTTTTTATATCCTCTAAAACTTATTAACTTACCTCCAATCAAAGACCATGAGTGAATTTCATTAATTTGTAGCTACCCATTTCCGTAAACCAATCTCGATAAAATATTTCAGCAAGCTTATTTTCTAATCCTCTTTCAGCCTTAAGAAGGTCCAGTGTAAGTAGCATGTCAAAGTAATAGTTGAGATAGGCCCTATAACGCGAATCCTTCCACTCTTGAGAAGGGGATAGTTTACCCTTGCGGAAAAGCCAAATCTCTTCTTTTACTGCGAGAAGCTCCAGAATATTTCCCTTGAGAAGGGCATCGATTGTTCCTTTAAAATTATGATCCGAGACATTATCTCCGGTTAATATCCGGCTTCGATAAAGAGTTCTGTCGTGCAAATCTCTCCACTTAATTTCCAAATCACAAACATCATCAATATAATCTTTATTCGATTCAAAAATTTTATTCCGGGATAGCGCTCTTGCATGATTGTATTCATGCATCAAGGTTGAAATCAGATCATCTTCCCTTTGGAGTTCAAAAGCTGCTTTGTAGATCTCTATTTTCATATTGTCGGAATCAAACCCCTTATATCTAATTACCGCAAGTGCGTCATCATAGTTCTCTTGGATATCGTTTTCGCCCTCAACATAGACTACTTCAGTGTTTTTAGGAGGTTCATACCTTCTGGTGAGCTGTTGGAGATAAACAACTTTCATGATTGTCGACTCCTGAGCTTTTTCATAGGAGATTGCCGTTATCGGAACGGTCACCACCAAACAAAGAATTAAAAAGGATGTTAAAAATAAAATTTTCCCTTTCACTTTAAGCACCTCCTTTTTTTAAAAGAACAAAAATATAGCTTATTTATTATATAATTTTTTTGGTAAATGTAAATAGCATAAGCGCATAAAGGGTGATGGGAAATTGGGAAACTCATAGGACAATAATAGGACAAAAACCTTTTTCCTAATAAATTTAAGTTAAAAATTTAAAAAAGCTTCCAAACTACAAAACATCATTTTGTAATCTTTTTTCAAAAAAAGTGAAAGCCGGCCTCTACAACTCTCATCAAAAACTTGCAAAAAATAAAAATAATTATATAATCTGATAAGCTCTTTACATTTTTAGAGGCAAAAGAAAGGGGGACGTTATGAATTGGAAATCTCGCGAATGCTACTATGCTCCCTTGTTGGAGGAACAGTTCTCCATTATGACGCCTGATTCTTTTTATCGTTCTTTTGCATTGGTCTTCGGATCAATTAGAAGCAGACAAAAGGCTTTTGAATTTGTTAGAATAATCAATGGTTTAATGAATAAGAAAAAAGGAGGTGAAAGATTAACCAAGGAAGCAATACTTACGGCAAGAGATGAAGCATATGACGTTACCGAATTTTCAGTCTACGATAAACACCATGTGAAACCGACCAGTCGGGATTCCAGACCCGACTATTGCAAATTTGACCAAGTGGTAGAATTACCCGCTTATTTTCATGCCGGTTGGCATGGTATATTTCATAACTTATGGGGAGAAGAAATTATTATTTTTCTCAAAAAATTATTTTATTTTTTGAGAGTGAGAGAAGTGTTTCAATACTGCGAATATAATAAATATGTAGAGGGCACGAAAGGAGGAAAGCTATGCCGGGTTTAGCCCGGCATTTTATTTTGACACTTAACAAATTTTTTAAGATGGGGTAAAATTATATTACTATGAGTGACAAAACTAAAAAGATAATAGTATTCATTCTGGTTATTGCAATGGCTCTTAGTTATACATTGATGGCTTTTTAAATTTTTATTATTTTAGAATGAAATATCAAAGAAGCTTTAGAGCTTCCGAATTCTAATCGTATGCCAAATTTACTTTTTAAAAACTTGCTTGTTCCCGGTTCACTCAGTTTTATACTGGTAATAATCGGTCTTCTTTTTATTTTTCTAAAAAAGAAACAGCTGGGAAAGTATATTGTTTTATTGGGCCTTTTAGTTTATTATCTCTTTTCAATAACACCGATTTCCGATATGGTAATAGGGCGGCTCGAAAGTGATTTTTCCGTTTTGAGCGCGAATGAAGTGGACAAGGCCGAAATAATAGTCGTTTTGTCCGGAGGATCCAAGGCTGATGTTTTAAGAAGTTCGGAGGTGTTAAGAATATCAACATTAAAAGAGCACAGTCCGACATTGATAATCTCGGGAACGGAAAGCATAGACCCGGACAGAGAAAATCTTTCCGCTGTAGAATCATTCTTTATAAATAGAGGAATTCCCGCTGACAATATTCATATTGAAGATAAGTCGCAAAATACAAGAGAAAACGCACAGAATGTCGTGGAGACGGTAGAGGATGAAGACTTTTTTCTGGTAACCTCGGCATACCATATGAAAAGAGCTTTAATGGAGTTTGAGAAGTTGGGTGCAAACCCGATCCCGGCACCGACGGATTTTAGAAAAAGAAGGGATAGTTACCGTTTTGGGGATTATATACCGAATAGTGAAAATCTCAGAAAGTCGGATTTGGCTTTTCACGAGCACTTCGGGATCTTGTATTATATTATTTTTGACTAATCTTTTGGAAGAAGATATAATTAATTGGAATTAATTGTAGCTCCCCGAAGGAATATCTGAACATTTGATTTTTAAAGAGAGAAGTTTAAAAATTTTATAGTGATTGAAAAGATTTAGAATCCGAAAAGGGAGCCAAAAAAAGATGAGTACTTTTGCAATTATAGCAGGACTTGCCATCTCTTTAGTGATAATCTTAATTGTGGCTTTTAAACTTAATGAAGATGGAGAAGAAGACAATTCAGAAGAAATTGAGAGAGATATAGAAAGTTTAGGTCAAAATATAGACAAAGAAATTAGTAATTTGGAAAAAGAGATAGAAGAGTTTGAACTATAGAAAAAAGCTGTGCTTTCGGGCACAGCTTTTTAAAAGTTGTTTTTTTGATATACTGATTAATAATGAAGAAATTATTTTTTCTATCAATAATATTTTTTTCCTTTTTTATAGGGATTGTAAGCGCTCAAGAGGAGGGTGAAGTTAGGCATTTCTATGTAGAGCCGGAGTATGATATTGATGATCGTGAAGAATTGGGGGCGGAACTGGTAAAAGAAACAGATGAGCTATATTTTTATGTTGATAAATCCTGGTGGGTGGATCTTTCCAGCCGAGACCAATCCACTTATCAGCAAAAAATGAATGATTTGGAGGAAGAATTCAGGGAAGATATTTATCACCAAGTTACTGACAAGTTCGGTGACCCTCCCGAGCATCCGGTCACCGGCAATGAAAAGATTTCAGTTCTTTTTCATCCGATGCGAGAAAATGCCGGTGGTTATTTTAATTCCGGAGATCAATATTCAAGATATCAAAACCCCAGGTCAAATGAGCTTAGCTTACTATATCTGAACACATCTGTTTTGAATTATGAAGACAAGGGAGGTTTTTTGGCTCACGAATTTATGCATCTTTTAGTTTTCAATCAAAAGGAAAGACTGAGAGGTGTAAGAGAAGAGGTTTGGCTTAATGAAGCCAGAGCCGAATTCATGCCGACTTTTTTGAGCTATGATGACGTAGAAAATGGTAATTTGGATAGAAGAATAAATTCTTTTCTCAGAGACCCGGACATATCCTTAACGGAATGGATTGGGCAAAGAGCGGATTATGGAGTGGTTAATGTTTTTACTCAATATCTTGTCGATCATTACGGAGTTGATATTTTAGTTGACTCTTTAAAGCATGATCAAGTTGGAATAGAGAGTATAAATTATGCACTGGAAAAAGGCGGACACGAAGAGGATTTTCATGATGTTTTCAATAACTTTAAAGTTGCCGTATTGGTTAACGATTGCAGTCTCGGAGAAAAATTTTGTTTTAAAAGCGAAGATTTAACTGATTTAAGAGTTTCACCGGCTACCAACTATATGCCTTATTCCGAAGACAGTAGTCTCTCGATACAATACAGGACTAAAAATTGGGCCGGAAATTGGCATAAAATTACGGGCGGTAGAGGAACTTTAAATCTTGACTTTAAAATGGAAGAAGGCCTCAGGGTTGAAGTTCCATACTTGCTTTGCACACATGAAGATGAATGCGAAGTTGATTTTTTGGAGACTGAAAATGGAGAGGGGTCCTTGGAAGTAGAAGGATTTAACAGTGATTATGAATCACTGACCATAATGCCCAGCATACAAGAAAAGATATCCGGCTTTAACGGAGTTGAAAGAAGCTATCTCTTTACATGGGAGGCTAGCATCACTCCCGAAGATAATCGCGAGGAAACATTGGAAAAATTAAATAGACTACGAGAACTCTTAGAACAATTGAAAGCCAGATTGGAAGAGCGAAGAGAGAGCCCGACAAGTTGCAGGATAGAGGGGCCGCTGCGCCGGGGATCCACTGACAGAGATTCGGTAGAGTGCTTACAGAGATTTTTAAGAGCAAAACCCGATATATATCCCGAAGGATACGTAACCGGCTATTTTGGTGAGCTTACCGAAAAAGCGGTTATAAGATTTCAAGAAAAATATGCAGAAGAAGTTTTACACCCGTTGGACATCGAAGAAGGAACCGGCTATGTTGGAGCTAGAACGATTTCGATGATAAACAATCTCCGATAAAGAGTATGAAGAAAGCAATAAAATTTCTAGTCGCACTTGCTATTGGATTATTTATCTTTTTTCTGGTTATAGCCAGAGCCGGAGTAAACACCTTCAATGAGGCAATAAGCCTCTTTTTTAGTTTTGAAGGGTTGGTTGTTGTCTTTTTAACTTTTTTAATTTGGGCTGTTGGTGTTTTTAGATGGAAGATTATATTGAGCTGTCAAGGAGAAAAAAAGAAGTTTTCTGAGTTAATGGGGGTTTGGACTACCGGCTATACGATAGATTATATTACACCCGTTTCTCTCTTCGGGGGCGAAGCTTTAAGGGTTTATTTAACGGGCAAAATTTTAAATGTAAGTTGGGAAAAAAGTTTTTCCTCGGTAATAATTGACAAGATACTCGACGGAACTTTTCATATATTATTTATAGTTGCAGGAGTAGCGGTGTTTTTGCGTTTTGGTGACTTCCCGACGATATGGATTTTTTGGGTTGTTATTTTATCAATATTGGTATTGGTCGTCGGGCTTACTATTTTTTATCTGAGAGCAATCGGTAAAAAGAGTATTTTGCTTTTAGTGCTGGGCCTCTTCGGCCTAAAAAAGACGGAAGTAAAATCGACAAAGAACGGAGAATTCATATTCAATACGGAGGGAAACGTTTTAAGATTCTTTTCTCCCTCACAATCATTTTTTTGGAAGGGTGTAGGACTCAGTTTTTTGCGACATAGCTTGTTTTATATAAGAGCTCTATTTTTAGTGATCTTTTTGGCAAAGGTATTCGATCCGGTGAAAAGTTTGGCGGTACAAGGGCTTTCATACCTGGCTTTACTTTTACCGTTACCGGCCGGATTGGGTGGACTGGAAGCAATATCTTCTTTTGGTTTTGAAGTCTTGGAGTTCGGATTTGAAACGGGTACGGTTTTTGGAATGACCTGGAGAGCGGGAGATTTGGTTATTTGTATTTTAGGTTTAATTTTCGGAATAAAGATAGCCTTTAAGGTATTTGAATTGAAAACATTTAACTTTATTGATAGACTTAAAAAAGATAAAAGTCGAAATTAAAAATTATTAATAAAAGTAAGAAAGAATAAAAATGGATAATAAAAAAATAGCCTTAATAGTTTTGGCAATCCTTTTGGTTGTCGGTGGTGTGTACGGCGCTATGAGATTAGTTGGTCCGATGACACCTGAAGAAGAATTAATGCAGGCTGAGAAAAATACCAGTAACCTGGATTCTTACAGCGTTGCATTGGAAATGGATATCGATTTCGAAGGCTTGGAGGAATCTCCCGACTTTTTGTTTTCGGGAAATGCTGATTATGATCGAATTGAAAAAGCGGTTTGGGCGGAAGGAACTTTGGAGATGAGTATGGAAGGTTTGGCTGCCAATTTGGGAGCAAGCTTAACTTATGTTGATGACGATCTTTACGGAAGAGTGGAAACTTTCCCATACATGGCACTTCCTTTCGGAGCGGATCAAGTCGACATGATAACGCAAAATGATATTTTGCTTATGGAAAACATCTCTGAACAAGCGGACTTGGTTTTAGCCGGTTTGGCTATGGAGATGGAAGTCGAACCGTTTACAATAGAAGATGTTTTTGAGAAATCCGAGGAATTATCGGAAAGAATGTGGAGAGAAGGAGTTATCAGTGTAAAGGATACGGAAGAAGACGAGTTGGATACCGGACCCGCTAAAAAATACACGCTGGAAATGGATGCGGAAAAGATGACTGATTTCTATCTGGAGATAGTAGAAGATTATGAAATTATGGAACTTTTGGGTGTAGAGTTAACTGAAGAAGAGAGACAGGATTTAATTGAAGAAATGACAGATGAAATGAAAGAATCCTATGAGGATATGGAAATGTATGCATGGGTTCAAGATGATTATTTGGTAAGGATGGAAGTAGTCTCCGCTACCGATTTCAGTGAGGAAGATTTTGGTGAAATGCAGGAGGTAGAAGGTGTTCCCGAAAGTATAGTTGTTAAAATGGTTATGGAATACTCTAACTTCAATGAAGAGTTCAACATAGAAGCTCCCGAAGAATATATAACCTTGGAAGAGGTGATGGAAGAATTTCAATTTCTTCCGGATTTTGAGGTTGACCAGATTGATCTAGAACAATAAAGAAAGATTTTAGCGAAATATAAAAGGCTCGGGCTTTGCCCGTGCCTTTTTATTTTAGCTTCGTGGTGATATAATAATAACGGTTACAAATTAAGTTTTTAAGATATGAAAAAAGTGGCAACAATCGCCATAATTATATTAATCGGGCTAACTTCTCTATACTTTTTAGAAACTGAAGAAGAGACTCCCGAATTAAGAAATCCCGAAGAGCTTACGGAGCTCTCCTCAGCGGTGACGGAATTTTCATTCAATAGTTTTTTTAGATTGGCGGAAGATGATGAGAATTTATTTATTTCTCCTTATAGCATCCATTCCGCACTGAGTATGGCTTATCGTGGGGCGGATGGTGAGACGGCTGATGAGATGGCGCAAGTATTGGGTATAGATGAAATGGAATTAGAAAAATTAATGGAAGACTCATTGGGACTGAAACATTTTTTGGAATACTCTTCCCAAAAGAATGAAGTTGCAATTGCCAATTCGCTTTTCCTAAGGGAAGAGATTCCTTTTTTGGAGTCTTACAAAGCTGACGGAGAAAAATATTTTGAAGCGGAGATCGGGCCACTTCCGGATACCGGAGAGCCGATTAATCAGTGGGTTTACGAAAATACCGGAGAAAACATAGAAGAGATTATAGATGCCGGGCCGATAGATGAACTCGTGATTGCTTATTTGGTTAACGCCATCTATTTTAACGGTAATTGGGAGATAGAGTTTGATGAGGCGGACACCACGGAGAGAACATTTTACAGCCCTGAAGGAGAAGTTCAGGTTGAAATGATGGAAAGCGAAGCTGAATACAGGCATGGAATTAGTGAAGAAGTGCAAGCGGCAACACTTGAGTATGAAGATGGTGATTTTCTTTTTCATGCTTTCATGCCACTGGAAAAAAGTCTTCCTGAGTTTTATCAAGAATTTGATGCAGAATATTTCCAAGAAATGAAACCGACAAATAAAAGCGAGACTGTTTTAAGGATGCCGAAGTTTGTTTTGGAAGACAGTTTGGGTCTGGTTGAAACTCTTGAAGAGATGGGAATGGAAAAAGCCTTCGACAGTGATGAAGCTGATTTTTCCGAGATGGTGGATTTGGGAGAACTGGATCTCAACGTTTACATATCCGATGTTCTTCATGCTTCTTTCGTGGAAGTTGATGAAAAAGGAACCGAAGCAGCAGCGGCTACCGCCGTGGAAATGAGACTTGAATCCTTACCGATGGCTTTAGAGTTCAATGAACCGTTTCTTTTCGTGATAGAAGAGCCGGAAACGGAAACAATTTTATTTATCGGTCAATTAGTGGATCCCTCATAAAATTATGAATATAAAGATAGAGAAAAAATATCCGATAGCGGATGAAACGACTTTTAAGATAGGAGGCGAGGCGGAATTTTTCGTTTCGGTTCATTGTCGCCACCAGCTGGAGGACGCAGTTATTCAAGCAGACAGGATGGATGTTCCCGTAACCGTTTTAGGGGGTGGATCCAATGTCTTGGTTTCATCGAAAGGTGTTGACGGTTTGGTAGTAAAATTAAGAAGCGGGGAGATAGAATTTTTATCAAGAGAAGAAAATTTAATAAGAGTCGGAGCGGGTGTCTCTTTACCCCGGTTAGCGGGTTTTTGCCTAAATCATTCTTTTACCGGCCTTGAGTGGGCAGCGGGAGTTCCCGGCAGTTTGGGAGGGGCGGTTTACGGAAATGCCGGAGCGTTCGGTCAGTCGATTGCCGATGTTGTCAAAGAAGTTGAAGTTCTCAAGGAAGGTGAGAAAAAAGTATTACCGTTGAAAGAGATAGATTTTTCATACCGAAACAGTACATTCAAAAGAGATAATTTGACTATTCTCTCGGCTTCCTTAAAACTTAAAAGCAGCAATAAGGAAGAGATTAAAGAAAAGATTGATAAATACATCGAATACAGAAATAAAAATCATCCGATGG
This sequence comes from Candidatus Nealsoniibacteriota bacterium, assembly GCA_003554445.1. Classification (GTDB taxonomy): domain Bacteria; phylum Patescibacteriota; class Minisyncoccia; order Minisyncoccales; family PWPS01; genus PWPS01. The sequence goes on along the minus strand of PWGJ01000111.1, from coordinate 2,344 downwards.
AAATGCCTTGTGCCGGAAGTATATTCAAAAATCCGGAGACCAAAATAGAAGATGCTAAACTGATTGAAAAATATCCACTCTTAAAAGATTTTAACCAAAAGGGTATACAGTCGGCCGGCTATTTGATTGAATCGGTCGGTCTGAAAGGACACTCCATCGGAGGAGCTGCCTTTTCTGAAAGACATGCAAATTTTATAGTAAATCAAAAAGAAGCCGATTCGGAAGATGTTAAAAACTTAATAAAAAAAGCAAAGCAAGAAGTTTTTGAGAGATTCGGAGTTAACCTTGAAAGAGAAGTCAGGTTTATAGGTGTCTAAAATATAAATTTTAAATTTTAATTTTATGGAAATAAGGATCAGAACCAAAAATATGCAGCTTACCGATCATCTTGAGAAGTATACGAAAGAAAAATTAACTAAAGTTGAAAAATTTTTACCGAAACTTTTAGAAAAACAAGAAAAGGACGAAAAGAAGGTCGGAGATGACGCCAAAGCGAGAGTCAATTTGGAAATAGAAATAGAGAAGATAACCAAAGGCCAAAATAAAGGAGATGTTTACAGGGTTGAAGCGCAAATGTATTTACCGGGAACTTCACTCAGAGCCGAAGATGTTACCACTTCTCCGAAAGAGGCGGTCGCCGAAGCCAGCTATGAACTTAAAAGGCAAGTAAAAGAATACAAGGAGAAACAATCGACACTACAAAGGAAAGGTGAACGAAAAGCCAAGAAGATAAGAGAAAAGAGCGGAACGGCAACTGAAGCTGAAGAGGAATTGGATGTTTGATAAAATTTTTAATACGGTAAAAAACCAAAAGATTTCCGAAATCTTGCAAAAGTTTTTCATGGAAGTTTAATCAGTTAAATCAGTTGAAAACTAGAAATTATGTCCATTTTAACGAAAATATTCGGCGATCCCAATGAAAAATATCTGAAGGATATAAAACCGAAGGTAGAAAAAGTCAACTCTTTGGAAGACCGAGTGAAAAAGCTCACGGAAGAAGAGATGAAAGAAAAAACGGAGGAATTCAAAAGAAGAATTCAAGACGGAGAAAGCCTGGATAGTTTATTGCCGGAAGCTTATGCTTTGGTCAGAGAAGCAGCTAAAAGAACTCTCAATCAAAGACATTATGACGTGCAGGTAATGGGTGCGATAACGCTTCACAATGGAGATGTGGCCGAGATGAAAACGGGAGAGGGAAAAACTCTTACCGCAACAATGCCACTTTATTTAAATGCTCTAAAAGGTGAGGGTGCTCATTTGGTTACGGTAAATGATTATTTGGCAAAGAGAGATACGGTTTGGATGGGGCAAATTTACGACTATTTAGGACTTACAACCGGCTGTATAGGAGATAGGGAAGCCTTTGTTTACGACTCGGAATACGAAGCCGAGGCCAGTGAAGAAAAAGATAAAAAAAGAGATGAATTGGGTAGTTTTAAGGTTGAAGAAGACTTTCTACGACCCGTAAACAGAAAAGAAGCTTATCAGGCCGACATAACCTACGGAACCAACAATCAATTTGGATTTGATTATCTGAGAGACAATATGGCAACCAGCTTGGACAGAAAAGTTCAAAGAGGTTTTAATTACTGCATAATCGATGAAATAGACTCGGTTCTTATCGATGAAGCCAGAACGCCTTTAATTATCTCCCAACCGGATAAAGAAGGTTCTGACAGATATAAAGATTTTGCCAGAATAGTTCCACAGCTGAAAGCTGAAAAACATTATGAAGTACATGAAAAAGAGAGAGCGGTAACTCTCACGGAGGAAGGAGTTAAAAAAGTGGAAGATATTTTGAGCTTGGAAAACATATACGAGTCGAAAGGAATGAAATATCTTCATTATTTGGAGCAAGCCTTAAGAGCACAGGCGACCAATCCCGAAACCGGAAAACCTCTTTTTGAAAAAGACACTCATTATGTGGTTAAGGATGATCAAGTGATAATAGTTGACGAATTTACCGGCAGGCTTATGCCCGGTCGGCGTTGGTCCGGAGGCCTTCATCAGGCGATAGAAGCCAAAGAAGGATTACCGATAAAGGCAGAATCCAAAACGATGGCAAAGGTTACTTTCCAGAATCTATTCAGAATGTACGACAAGTTAGCCGGAATGACCGGTACGGCCAAAACCTCCGAAGAAGAATTCGATAAAGTTTATGATTTGAGAGTAGTGGTGATTCCGACCAACAGACCACTTCAAAGAAAGGCTCTTGAAGATAAAGTTTTCAGGACCGAAATGGGTAAGTTTAAAGCGGTAATCAGAGAAGTGAAAAAACGACATGAAAAGGGTCAACCGGTCTTGGTGGGTACAGTCTCCATAGAAAAGAATGAACTTTTGGGAG
>PWGJ01000046.1 GCA_003554445.1 Candidatus Nealsoniibacteriota bacterium | reverse complement strand
CTATTAAACAAAACTTCCAGCTCTTGCCTGGAATTATCATGTAACTTTCCTTTTTTTAGCCATACTTTTGCCCCATCATCCGTCTTTTGAATTCTTAAATCCTGATCAGAGTCAAGGTAAAAGGTTTCTTCATTTCTCTTTTCTAAAAGCTTGGCTTTTTTACTAAAAAACTCTTTTAGCTGTTGATACTTTTCTTTAGAAATAAAGCTTCTAACTTCTACTTCTTTTTTCATTTTTTAAAACTTGATTAATAAAACAAGCGAAGGGCGTTAGCCCTCCCTTTTTAGGTTTTGTAGTTCATATTTAATTTCTCAACTTCAGGCATATTTTTAAGCTATAGCTTTTACACCTCTTTACAACTTATTGCTCTCTTCTTTTTTCTTTAAATCTATCAATAACTTCTTTAGCGGTTGCCTCTGCTATCTGATCATAATCTTCAATTTTACCTATTAAAAACTCCCTAGTTTTGTCGGGATTATTTTGATCCAAGAGTTTGAAATACGTTTCTTTATCATCAGCCGGAAGGATTTTTATTATTTTTGCTGTAAGCTTAACCTGAATTGCCTCTTGCAATTCTTCTAGGATTTTTTGCTGTCTTTCATTAGATAAATGTTCTATTTCTAAATGTTTTGATATATATTTTTTCATTTTTATTTAATTTAAAGAGGGGGTTGCAAAACATCTCCGGAATCTTCCTTTTGATTTCCCGATTCTTTAACTTCCTCACTCTCCATTTCTTCCACCTCTTCCTGAACTCTCTCAAAAAGACCTTCGGCAACTCCACGATCTTCAACTACAAAATTAGAGAAGTGCCCTTCTATATGAGCCTCGGTAAGTCTTGACGCTACTGAAAATGAAGATCCTTCCTCTATATGACCTTTAAATCTTCTAGTCACTTCAAGAGCTATTCTGTTAGTCAACTCTTGAAGATTTTCACCTTCAATTCTGTAAGTTTCATATCCCGGCCGAACCTGAATTTCAGAATAATTTTCTTTATCATTCCACTCTCCCAGCTCTCTATGACCTACTTTGACCAAAGAAAATATCTCTTCGACAACCTCTTCTTCTGTCTCTTCAACTCTTTCGGCTATCTGCTCAATTCTTTGCTCATATATTTGATCGACTTCCTGTCTCTCTATCTCTTCGGTTTCAATTACTTGTTCGTGCTTGATCTGTTCTTCTTCAGGAGGTCCGTTGCTGGAACTTTCGGCTTCACAGCCCATAGCAATCAAGGACAAGCCCACAAGACCGACAGCTACAGCCATTTTTCCTTTTTTCTTAATTTTTTCCAAAAGCGTTATATCATCTTCACTTTCAAGCATCTCTCTCGCTTCTTTATTTACCTCCTCTCTGAGTTCCTGACAAATATTCTCTTCAAGCTCATGCCTTACTTCTACATCTTTTTCTAAATCTTCTTCTTTATTTTCATTTTTAAAATATATATTGGGCTCGAATTCGGGATTCATGAATTATAAAAATAATATGTAAATCTTCCTCTTTAATTAGTATACCAAATAGTTTATTTTTTGTAACATTTACTTTTTTATACATATAAAAAAACACGGATATTAGATATCCGTGCTTTTAGATTTAAGACAACAAGCTGTTACCTTGAATTTCTACCTCTTCTTTCTTGAATTCTTTCCGCTATCTCTTCGGCACTAAAGCATCCCGCCTCTTCCATTCTATCTCTTCTCATCTCCATTCTTTCTTCTCTGTGAGCTTCTCTCAGAGCATCTCTTTCTTCCCAGAGAGATTTGTCATAATTTTCAACCATATCTCCCCTGTACTCCCTGAAGCTTTGGAAGTCTTCATAAGGTTCAACCTCTTCGGCGGCGAAAGTGCCGGTAGTAAAGAGAAAAAGCCCTCCCAAAACCAGCGTGCCAATTAATATCTTTTTGATCATTTTTTTATTTTTGGTTATCAATCGACCTTTCTATCTTATTAATACAAGGAAGATTGAATTATATTTCATTTTTCGCTCTCAGTCTTTTAAAGTGGTAAACTTTAAGCTCCCCACCCTCTACTTCTCCAATAAGATGATTAAAGATAAACTTTTTAGCATACCTGGAGAGCTTCTTTTCATATCTTTGAACCAAAACCTCAAAAGCATCCAACTTATTTTGTTGGACCATGGCCGCCAATTCTTCATCGCTTTTTTGCTCAAATTCTTTCATGACCTCTTATGTTTAATACAACTAGCCCGCCAAATTATTTCACATCTCTAGACAACTTAATTATACACTAAAAACGATTTGGTTGATATTTTACTTACTCATTAAATTAATGATAAAATGAACTCATGAAATTATTGAAGGATTTTAAAACCAGCTTTTTCCTGTCCGCCAGACAAATCAAAGGGGCTAATCTTTGGGTTAACTTGCTGATTGTCTTTATAATGACGGTTACATTTCTGAATTTGGTATTTATCAGTGGAATTTTGGACGGAATAGTAACGGGGGCAAGTAATGATTTGAGAGAGCACTACTCGGGTGATTTAATAGTAACCCCGATTGAAAACAGAGAAAATATAACTCAAACCTTCAGACTGCGAGATGAACTTGATGAACGTTCGGAAATAAAAGAAAAAACAATCAGAAGAATAACCGGAGTTCAAATTGAAAAAGAAAAAGAACAAAAAAGACCAAATATAACACCAAACAAAATCAATGCAACCTTAACCGGCGTTAATTTTGAAAAAGAAAATTCAGTAACTGATTTAAGTAAATTTTTAGTAAAAGGAGATTATCCCGACGGAAGAAATCAGATTTTAATCGGCAGCAGGTACCTTTCCGAATATGAATCCGCTCTGGATGAAAGTTCTCTAGATAACGTATCAATTGAAGATAAGGTAAAGATAACATACGGAAGCAGATCAAAACAATATGAAGTAGCTGGAATTTTGAAAGCTAAATTCAACGAAATAAATTCCAGAGTTTTCATTGATAGTAAAGAATTTAAAACACTAACCGGCAGATCAAGACACCTATCGGATGAAATCGCAATGAATCTGGAAAATCCCACCGATGAGCAATTGCAAGAATTGCAAACCAAATTATTACCAATAACTGCAAGTTCGGATTCGAAAGTTGAAACCTGGAGAGAAAGTCAGGGGCAATTTTTTGACGACTTATCAACTACATTTCAACTTTTGGGTGCGGTTATAGGAGGTATAGGAATAACTGTTGCCTCGATTACTCTATTTATAGTTATCTTTATTAATGCAATTGCTAGAGAAAGATATATAGGAATAATGAAAGCAATCGGAATAAGAAGTGGAATAATAAAGATTTCTTATGTATTACAATCAATGTTCTATGCCGCAATAGGTTCGGCTGCAGGTTTTTCCATCTTGTGGTTCGTAATGATCCCCTATTTTAAAGATAATCCGATAGACTTCCCTTTCAGTGACGGGATACTCGATGTAACTCCGGAGGGAATAGCTGTAAGAATTGCAGTTTTGGGAGTGTCTGCGATAATAGCAGGCCTTATTCCGGCTCACCTCATAGTAAAGAAGAATGCAATTGATTCACTTTTAGGAAGATGAGTATACTTAAAGCAGAAAACATAAAAAAATCATACCAAACCGGTGAGATTACCACCGAAGTTCTTAAAGGAATAAGCTTGGAGATAGAAAAAGGAGAATTCATTTCCATAACCGGCAGATCCGGATCTGGTAAATCCACCCTACTTTATATCCTCAGCCTATTGGATAGACCGACCTCCGGAAAAGTTCACTT
>PWGJ01000003.1 GCA_003554445.1 Candidatus Nealsoniibacteriota bacterium | reverse complement strand
GTATACAGAGTATTATATTCCTAACTAGTAGAGTTCAGCGTGACCCATCGATAATGGCTGAAGATCTGTTGTATACCTTAGAATATTATATGTCTGAAGAGATGAAAGCGTTCCGAGATAACGGGGCTGAATATGATATCGATATAGGAGATGGGTACATAGAGAACCTTCACCGAGTCAGAACTATAGCTCTATGTCTTTACAATATGGAAGCTATACCATCACCCAGAACAGGAAGAAAACTTAAGTTTCAGGATGTTATGAAAGTTAGAACAAAAGGAGTCAGTCAAGATATAGATTATAGGATGATAATGATGTATTACCTTGAGGAACGTCGAGGGTTGACTGAACAGATAGTCAAAAAGCCGGACACGGTCAATAACCCGTACAACGCACTTCATTTTCTCCTTGATACTGGGTTCTCACTATTGTCCCCATACATCACAATAAAAGAGTACGAGACGTGGGAGCGAGCGTGTGATATGCTTCTAGGCGTTGATAATATCGTTGACAATCCTGAAAAAGTTAACCTATCTAAAACCAAAAAGATAGCATTACAATCTAAGATTATGCACCGACAAAGGTTCCAGATGACTTATAGAGATATTGACAAGATGGGTTACGATGCAGAAGATGACGAACTTATCGAACAATACAAGCAAGTTAAAGGGATTGAATAAATATGGGTAAATATAACTTTATTCCAAGACTGGCAGCCAAAAGAACGACTAAGAAAGAGGAGAACAATTTCATCATGATTATATTAGGTTCTACAGGCTCAGGAAAGAGCTATTCGGGGATCGCCACGGGATTGATGACTAAGATATACGCTACAGTCAAATATAAAAACGAGCACAAAGAACAGCCACGCTTTGATTCCGAAACTATAGTTTTTAAAGCGAACGAAATTATGGATTTGTTAGATGAAGGTCTTCCGCCACAATCTATTATACAGCTTGATGAAGGTGGTGAGATAGCTGATGCCCGTAAGTGGTGGTCGGATCCTAATGATGTTCTTACCTCGACCATTGATACTTTCCGAGCAGATAGATTGAGCTTGATTTGGTGTACCCCTGATTTAGATAGAATCGATAAGCGTATACGTGAAGAAGCCGATATCGTTGCTCAGATGGTGGAGAAACGTAAGATGAAGGTGCAAAGCGTAACAAAGGATAGAGTGTCTAACAAACTGTTGAACCCTTACCCAAGGCTGAAGAATGCGGTCCTGAAAGGTAATACACAAGACGGTGATTATGCGAACGTGCACGTGTGCGATCTATATAATCTTGTTAAAGAGATAGGCGAAGAAAATCTTATAGACAAATATGAGAAACGTAAACGTGCCTTTATCAACGAGATACAGAGTAAAGGTAAGAAGAGATTGAACGGTGAAGATGTAGTGCCTAAACTAGAGATGATGGACATCGTTAAACTGATTGTAGACAAGTGGGATGATGTGAACGTTGCAGAGACTTCGAAAACTACTTTATTGAGTATATTCAGAGGTAGGTTGAACACCGAACACCCTGATTACGAAGTAACTCGTAGAGATCTTGAAGACGCTGTTAATTTCTATAAAAGTGACATGGAGTATGCGAAGGAAGTGGTCAAAAAGAACTCTTGATTTTATTATTTTATAAACGTCTTTTAAATAACCTATACATATATGGTGAATTAGTATTATATAAGCATAAACGAAGTATATAGTTTCGAGGTTTAAAAGATGGAAATAGATGTTGGTAGCATAATAGACATCGTTATCGCCATCATACCGCTCATCGTAGTGGTTATGGTACTTAAGGTGATAATGGGTGTTCTAGGAAGCTTAACCGAGGATATGAGCTAGAGGCGTGGTATCCATGCCGGAAAACCCCTCTAAAAACCCCCTTAACTGGGTGAAAAGTCTCACTTTAGCCGTTGCATTAATACTCGTAATGGGGCTAGCATTTAACAGTGTTTCAGCGGGTACTGCTTATGATGAAGGTGATGATAGGTACGTTGAATTATCTACAAGCCTAAATGGTACGAACTGGTCATCTAATCAAGAAGCTAACATAAGTTTCGCTGAAGAGATCGGTACACGATCTTCAATCGATGGCACTCTCAAATACAACATATCAGAGGATAGTGCTGGTGCTTTCCCAGACGACGGTTTGATTGCGAATATCAGTATCTCTTTTACAGACTATGATGATAATCCAACAGCGTACGCTGAAGGACTCGATGATTACAATCTGACACTCGAAGAGAATGATACATACTACGAAAAAGATTTCACGGTAGATCTTTCTGACTTAGAACTAGAAGAAAGCGGCGATACTAACGATACTGTTGAAATAACATTAACGGTCGAAGAAGCACAAGACGATACCAATTCGAGTACGGATTCTTGGACCGGAACTGTTCAACTCACAGAACAAGTGTCCTATACTGTATCACGGATGGTATCCCTCTTTGTATCGTTGATCCCGTTGATAGTAGCGATGTTTGTGATCGGTTTTATATTCAAATCGCTGAAAGGTGTTTTCGACGAAGTTAAGTGAGACGTTCTATACAAAAACCCTTCCCTTTAATTTATTCACAATGTTGGAACACGGTTCGTAGCCAAGTTCCAGCTCATAAGCAAAATAATATATCGAAGGTGTAAAAAATGAAAGGAAAAAGAAAAAGTTTGACTAAAATTATGACCGTTTTTATCTCAGCGATATTATTGCTGACTACCTGTGTGGTAGTCGTCAATTTCACTGACGAAGCGGAAGCCACTAACGACTTCATAGAAGTTGAAGGCGAACCTGAGCATTATCATGAGGTAATGGTTGGTAATTCGGACAAGGTTAATATTTATTGTCCAGAAACAGGAATAAAAAGACATAGAGATGCTACAAGGGATGGGCATAGAAGTAGCTGTGGTTGGAGTAGAGATGCTGAAGGAAATTATTATTTTACAACAGCTTATTCTTCGGGGGAAGGAACATTAATGGAAAACAGAGCAACAGTTGTCAGTTTAACTAGTGATTTCGAATATCGTTGGGGATGGGATAGAGATTTTGGTGAAGGTGTAGAACTAAGACGGCATACTAGTAATTCGGATTATGTATTGATAAGATTATCTGGAGATACAGAAGGTTTGAGTAAAGTATGTTCTGAAACTGGGGACATTTTATGGATTAATGAAGATTATTCTGGTCATACTCCTATGGATATTTACCCTAATGGTGATTTTTTAACTAGAAACGGTACACATCTATTTAGATTTCAATCTGATGGCGAAACAATAGATTGGACATGGGATTATGATGATTATGGAGGTGGGTGGCAATTTGGAAGTAGTTCGTTTTTTCATATAGATGAAAATGGAGATGTTTTCGGAGAGCCATATACTTCTGGAGATTTTGTTAAGTTAGACGGAGAAACAGGAGATGTTATTTATACTTTTGATGTAGATGGTGACCAATCTGATTTAGGTATAGGTGCAGATGGCACAATCTTTGCTCATGGTGGTGATGGTTATTTATATCGATTTGAAGAGAACGAAGAAGGAACAGGAGTAGAAGAAATTTGGTCTGTAAAAGTAAATGATGAAAAAGGAGGAGCTCCAAGATTAAGCATAACTCCAGATACAGTATATTTTGTAGCAGATGTTGATGATGATGCAGAATTGTTAATATCATTGGATTATGATGGTAATATTTTATATGAAAAGGATATAGATTTACTATCTAGTTTTCCGAGAGGTTTATATGCCTAT
>PWGJ01000105.1 GCA_003554445.1 Candidatus Nealsoniibacteriota bacterium | reverse complement strand
ATGGCAACGATAACCGCGGCGGCGAGAATTGCAATAATACCGATTACGATCAAAAGTTCTATTAACGTGAAACCTTTTTCGTTAAAGCTTTTCATAAAATAATAATAAATTATTTTTTCGACCTTTTAAATTTATAAACTGATAATAAAGTTAACTATCTACTGAATCACCTCTAAGTCTTGAACATTATCCCCTACCGACTCGTGCGGATAGACTCTTATTCTGGTTCCTTCGACAAGCTCAATCATATATCCGGTGTTTCCTCCTTCTATACCTATTTGCGGATCTCGGGGCAATTCATGAGCAAAGCCACCTTCAACTAAATCTATGTAGCAATTGCTGACATCTCTGGGGTCGCTATCTTCATCATTTAAAGAATCCACATCGGCAGCGTCGTCACAATCCGGAAAAGAGCCTCCTTCGGTAATAGCATAAGAATAAACCGCATTGACTATCGAATTCATGTGTGACCACCTGGTTGCATTTCTGGCCTGCTCGAATTGCTTACCGGGGTTGATGGCAACGATAACCGCGGCGGCGAGAATTGCAATAATACCGATTACGATCAAAAGTTCTATTAACGTGAAACCTTGATTTTTAACCTTTTCCATAAATCTTGAATTTCTTAAGGCGGAACCTTTTTCTTAACTTATTCTACTAAATTTAAATTTATTTGTAAACTCAATAGTCAAAATCTTCGGCACTTCTTACATATCCCTCACCCAACCATGCCTCAAAAGTCTTTTCCTCATCTCTTATTTTAACCCAACCTTCTTCTTCATCGATCTTTTCATAAACTCCCCCGTCAGAAACGGTGGTGACCACTTCGGAGTCCTCGTCGGGGCTTTCATAAGTGTCAAGCGGGCTTTCCTCGGTTGTTATTATAACAAGCTCCAAATCTCCTTCCAAGGCTTGCTCCAATTGGAGAGTGGTTAAAACTCTGACACGCAAAGGTTGCATCACCGTAGGAACCGGTAAAAAGGCAATATAATAAACCGTAAAAAGCAGTATTCCGACCCCGGATAAGGCGATAAAAGCAGCGGTTACATACATCGGCATTTTTTGCCTTTTTCTCTTTTTCGTGTCGTCTTCCAATTTTATTTGGTCTTTCATCGAAATTTAGTTAATCGGTTAATCTATTTATTAATTCTTCAACTTCTTCTCCCGGCTCCGTGTACTCTTGAAAATCGTTTGCAAAATCAGAAGAAACCCATCCGGTCTCTCCGTCAAATTCGGTCATATACCAGCCGTCCACTTCATCCAAAATCTGATGAACGGATCCGGCATCCAGAGCGGTTATCGCCGTGGCCGTCGGATCCGGATCTTCTCTAAAATTAAGTCCGGAGCCTCCTACCAGTTGGCTTACTTCAAAAAAATCAACCTCTACCGGTTCCGGAATCTCTTCTTCATCACCTTCATCCTCCCCTTCATCTTCCTCTTCATCATCCTCTTCATCTTCTCTCTCTGCCAGGTCGTCTTCAAAAATAACATTATCCTCTTCAATCCAAGCGAATGATTCGTTAAACTCAACTTGAACCCATCCTTCCTCCACTATTATTACACTCAAAGTTTCACCCGGAAGCACCTCGCCTACCGACTCACCATCGCTGTCATAAAGATTAGCATACTGACCCACCTGATCACTGACGGTGGCAGTCTCCGTTTGATCCTCGACTCTATCGGTAATTCTGTCTTGAAGAGGTTGAATAAAGTCGGGAACCGGAAAGTAGATAAGATAATAAATTACAGCAGCTAAAAGCACAATTCCGGAAATAGCCAAAAAGGCAGAAGCCATTGTCATCGATTTATCCTTCTTTTCTTTGTTTTGCTTAGCTTTACTTTTTAATTCTTCGGGTAAAAGATTTACACCCTCATTGATTGGGTCATCCACAAGCGATCTGATTCCCAAACCGATAACGTTGGAGTACAAAACGGGGCTCTTTTTATCAAGTAGTCCTTTATCATTTATCTTACTTAACGGGTCACCCACTCTTACTTTCATGTCTTTAACTCTCTCATCCAAAAAGTCAACCATATTCGGCAAAAGAACCGTTCCTCCGGCCAAGATAACTTCTCTCACTCTTCCTCCAAACTCACTCTCATAATAATTTTTAGCTCTCTCAATTTCTTTTACTATTTTTTCACCGTGCTCTTCCAAGGCGGGCATAATCTTTCCGTCCGGTTTGAATCCGTATTTTTGTTTTAAAACTTCCGCTTTATCCTTGGGTATGTTGAAGTAGTCGGCCACTTTTTTAGTGAAGTAGTGACCGGCGTAAGGAAGTGAAGCGGAAAGAATCAGGTTTCCTTTTTTGTCGTATATATTTAAAATTGAAGTTCTTGCACCCATATCAATAATCATTCGCTCCCGTTTATCCTTAAGTCTTCTCTTTTTAGAATTAGTTAAGTTTTTTATGGGAAGGAGAGCTCTGCCGATAGAAGCCCCTTCAATATCAAAGGCAACCGGTTCGATGTTGGTTGATTTAAAGAAATAAATATACATATCAACCATATCCCTCAGTGCGGCTACGCATAAAACTCTTGTCTTTCCGCCTTTTTTGGGAAGATTTATGTAATCCCAATAAAGCTCATCATATTCAAAAGGAACCGAAGTTTTCACCCTTTTTTCAATCTTTTTATATAAATTCAGATTATCACTGAATTCGAAAACCTGAATATAAGTTTTGGCATCGGGCAAACTTATAATCGCCTTATGGTTGGGTGATCTGAATTGGAATCGCTTTTTTTCTCTGGTGTGCTCGGGGACATGAAGTGGTCTGGGTTCGGCGGTCTTTAGAGTGTTTTTTAGTATTTTCGATAGAGCTTTTTGATTTACTATTTCTCCGTTTTGGACAATTCCTTCTCTTAAAACCGACCTTCCGTAAGAAGTGATCGTACCATCTTTCGCCAAAAGCATTATTTCAATCGAGTGATCACTGATATCAACCCCGACCGACAGATTTCTGGTTGAAGAAAGTATCCTACTAACCAAGCCAAAACCTTTCACTGCAGAAACTTCCTCACCGACGACTTCATCCATATCAAAGTCTTCATCTTCAAGGCTCTTCTCAACACCTATCGCTTTTTTAGAGTCTTCTTTTTTGTCCTTATCCTTTTCTTTCTCAACCTCTTCTTTCTGTGGCACTTTTGAAGCCTCTCTGCTGTCTTTAATTAACTCTTCCAAAAGTAGAGACGGGCTGATCCCCTCATCCCTAAGACCGTTTAAAATCTCAGCTTCATCGGGATTTTCTTCAATTATCTTTTCTAATATTTTTTTGTCGGTCATTCCCTCTTCTCTTCCCCTTTTTATGGTTGCTGCAATCTTGGGAATTTTCAGTTTTGACATTTCTTCTCTTAACCGTGCCAAGTCACCTTTTTCACGTTCGATTCCTTCAAGGGGGTCAACTTCTTCTTTTTCTTCTATCTTTTGGTCAAGCTCTTTTTTAACATCCTCAGCATCGTCAAGTAGAGAGGTGTCCTCTTTTATAATGTTGTAGACATGAACGTTATCCACCTGCGGGTTGTCAAGCTTTTTCAAAAGATCTCCGGTATGTTCGGAAACCAGTTTTTGGTGATCCTCGCTCAATCTGTTTTCAGCTTTACTGTAAGCCTTTTCCAGCTGCTTTAATATATCGTTTTTTCTCTTTTCGCTCAGTTTGTTTACTTCTTCTTCTATCTTTTCTTTTATTTCTTTATTTAAAACCTCTTGCTCTTTTTCCTTTTCTTTTTCTCTTTTTTCCAGCTCTTCAACTTCTTTTTTAATTTCCTCTCTTATCTTTTCTTCTTTTATTTGCTCGGGAGT
>PWGJ01000102.1 GCA_003554445.1 Candidatus Nealsoniibacteriota bacterium | reverse complement strand
TTTTTTTATTTTTTAACTTAAATTGTAGAGAGAATTTCCTTATTAGCTAATTATAATCATCCATGTTGGGCTGTCAACTATAAATAAGTCTAAAATCCGTGAAATTTTCTTGGAATCGGCCGGTCTTTTGTGATACAATTTAAAAAACAAACTCAAAAAATTATGAAAAAGAGATTATCAACCTTTTACGAGCAATTGAATCTACCGGTTATTTTGACCGGCACGGTAATTTTAATCGGAGTATTTTTAAGCGTCCGTCCTCTTTCGGCTCAAGAAGAAGTTATCGGCGTTTTAACCGAACCGTTTTTCAATATCGGTTCGGATGCCAGAGTCGAGGGTGATTTGGAAGCTATTCAAGGAATAAGAGTTCCTTCGATTACGGTCGGAGACGACTTCGAAGGAGAGATAACCGCCGACGGACTTACCGGTCCCAGAAGCTACCGGTTTCCGAATCTTTCGGGAGAGGTTTGCCTTTCGGCGGGAAATTGTGACGTAACTCACGAAGGAACCGAAAACAGACTGGTCAAGTTCGGACCGGCCGGTCTTACCGACTCTTCCATAGAGGATCTGTCAACGGAAATCTCGATGACCATAAGCGAAGAGGGCAATTTGGGAATCGGCACCGATCCGGAATACAGCTTGCATACCGCCGGAAGAGTTCAAGCCGGTGACGATATATGTACCGATTTGGAGGGCGGGGTTTGTCTTAGTGAAATGCTCGCCTCTTTAGAAGAGATGGATATCGACCCGGACGATTTGCTACAGACGGCGGTAGAGATTTACGACGGAGCCGGAGAGAGAGGCCAAATTCCCGTTTGGAGAGACGATTACAGATTGGACGACTCGATAATTCAGCAGAGCGCAAACAATATCGGAATAGGAACTTCTCCCAGTCAAACCTTGGATGTGGCCGGCACGGCCAGAGTGTTGGGCTTTAGAATGCCGGTCAGCCCCGAAGAAGGTTACGGTCTTATGTCCGACGAAAGAGGTGTCGGAACTTGGAGACCGGTTCTTACTCCCCGCAGAGAAGAGGCGGATATAGCGGAAAGATTTCCTTCCAAAAAAGGAGAAAACCTAAAGCCCGGAGAGCTGGTTTCTTTTTCTGACAAAGGAGCGATTAAAGCCGATAAGCCTTACGACAAAAATCTGCTGGGAGTCGTGTCGACCGACCCGGCGATGACACTGGGAGATTATCTTGAAGAAGATGACTCCACTCCTATCGCCTTGATCGGAAGAGTGCCGACCAAAGTTTCAGCGGAAGGAGGAAAAATCAGTATAGGAGATCTTCTTACCTCTTCTTCAAAGCCGGGAGTAGCTAAAAAGGCAAACGGAGGCGGGCGAGTGATAGGAGTCGCCCTGGAATCTTTTTCCGGAAAATCCGATACGGGAAAGATAGAAGTATTTATAAATCCGCATGAAAAAACGGCTCCCGAGGAGCCCAAAGAAAGATTGAAGATGATTGACAGTGAAACGGGAGATACTTATTGTATGCAAATAAAAAACGGAGAGCTTGAAAAATCTTCTTGCGATTAGAGGCCTAAAAATATATTAACCCGGTTTTCTTTTACTTTCATAACTCCTCTCTCAAATTGATAGTCGACTTCTCCTTTCGGTGTCTGAATGATTAGCTCATCATATATCAAAGTTATGAAATTGCTGTGATTATATAAAATATCAAATCGCCCCAAATCGTTTTCGGAAGTAACCGAAACCGCTTTTCCTTGAAAATGTCTTCTGTCGATAAGTGAGGAGAAGTGAACTTGAACATCTAAAAGTCCTTTTTCCATATTATTTATCCAAGTCGTTTATTGTTTCTATATATAAAAACTTTTCCGGAGAAACGTCATCCACTTTTCCACTCAAGATGGCTTCAACTCCCTCGACGGTATCCTCTATCTTTACATATTGCCCGTCTTTTCCGGTCTGGTCGGAGACGACCTCAAAGTATTGAGTCATAAAGTTGAGTAGTTTCTGGGAGCGGTGATAAACCGTCCTATTTTCGGCGGAAAGCTCGGATTCACCGACGATGGAAACGATTTGCTCAAGATTTTTGTGTTGCTCCAAAATGCTTCTCGCTTCCATGTAAAGCTGGTAATGCTTTTTACCGACTATTTCGGGGTCAACCGAAGTTGAAGAAGATTGGAGAATATCTATGGCCGGATATCTACCCTCTCTGTAGACTTCTCTCGACAAGACGACCGAGGAATCAAAATAAGGCAGAATTGCCTGCACACCGGGGTCGGTGATGTCATCGGCGGGCACATAAACCGCCTGAACGCTGGTTATAGCTCCTTTTTGGGTAGAAGACAGTCTCTCCTGCAGCTTACCTATATCTGTCTGCAGAGTGGGCTGATAACCACCTTCGGAAGGGATCTGGTCAAGCATCATGGAAAGCTCGTTTCCGGCTTGCAGAAATCTATAGACATTATCGATAAATACGAAGGTATCTTCTCCGCGAAGATCCCGAAAATATTCCGCCATGGTAGCCGCCACATGACCGACATTGACACGAATGGAAGCGGTCTCGTTCATCTGCCCGTAAACCAGAGCGGCAGAAGAGAGAACACCGACATCCTTGAGCGTCTTGTGAAGCTCGTGACCCTCACGAATACGCTCTCCCAATCCGGCATAAACCAAAAGCTTGTTTTCATGAAAGACTACATTGTGCATCAGCTCGATCAAAAGAACCGTCTTTCCGACACCGGCACCACCGAAAAGACCGATCTCTTCTCCTCTCAACAGAGGAGTGAAAAAATCTATCGCTTTTATTCCCGTTTGAACCACTTCCTCCTTGGAAGATGCCGATTCGTAAGAAGGAGTTCTGTATATTGATCTTTTTTCTTCCGTTTCAAAGGGCTCCGTTCCGTCTCTGGGATTTCCGAAAGCATCGATTACCCGTCCCAAAAGCTCTTCTCCGACCGGAATCTCCAATTCTCTGCCGGTTCTTTTCACTTCGGCACCTTTTCTTATCTTTTCGAATCCGGAAAGAGCGATACAAGTGCAAGTGAAAGACTCTCCGGAAGAAGAGATTTGATGAACTTCCAGCCTTACCTCTTCATCTTCTTTCATCAATAGCACCTCTCTGATAAAGGGGGATTCTCCGTACATCTCAACTTTAACCACCTCTCCGTGTATTCCTCTGATATAACCTTTATCGGCTCTACTTGTTTTCATTTTTTCTACTTCCATAATTGATAGGGAGCGGTAATTTCAAATTGTTTTTTATCCAAAAGTTGTCTCTTGACTCTGGTCTTTTTTTGCTCCAGTTTTTCTATCTCTTCTTTGGCGTTTTCACTGGCTCTGTGCATCGCCACCATTCTGGTGGCGTGACGAGAGAGTCGGTGTTCTAAAAATGCTTGATTGAAAAAAGCGGTAATCAGTTCCTTTTCAAAAAAGTCCAATACTTCCTTCGGAGAGGGTTCAAAAAGATAATCGGCATCCACATCGATATCCTTGTCGATCGCTTCTCCGGAGATATTGGTTTTTGAAGACTCTTGTTTTAATATATTTTTAAATTTTCCGTGAAATACGGTTATTCTTTCGTAATTTTCTATGAATTCTATTATCTTTTTGACTTGATCCTTTTCCGGCTCTTCGTCATGAAGTTCAAAATGAGAAAAATCTTCACCGACATCACTGTTTTGGACCAGATACTTGCCGACATCACCAATTACCACCAAATCGGCGTCTTTTCCTTTTAGGTAATCGGAAGAAGTCTTCCAGACATCCCACAAGAGAGAGCCGTAAAATCTGGCGTTTGCGGATATGAAAACCACTACCTCTCCTTTCTTCTTTTTCAAAGGTTCGGCTTCGTCATCATTCAAGTAAGCTATTTTGGCCGAAGCGTATACCCGAGAAAGTCTTTCGATGAATTCCCTGTTTTTAAGCGCCTCTTCTCTTATTTCATTCATCTTGTTTTGAGAAACCTCCTGATAGGTTACCGTAATTGTCTTTATGGCCGAAATCGCTTTCAATTCTTCTTTTATCTCTTTTGGATTGGGCATTTTTTATAAGAATTTTTCTATTTTCGGTCCGATGTCTTCGCAAAACTCCTTCAATCTCTCCGCGTTTTCTATTTTTTCTATTCTTTCTTCGACTATCTCCGGATCGACAACCGTTCCTTTGTGATACTCCTTGAGAATCGTATCGACTTCATTTCTCATCGTCTTAACCGGTACTTCTTTCCAAAATCCGGAAAAGAGAAGTCCGAATAAAAATAGTTGCTGAATTCTGGAAATGAGTTCCTGAACGTCTTGCTCGAAGAGAACCTCTATCTTTTTTCCGAAATCGAGGACTTGCTTGTTTTCTTCGGAAAGTTCGGCTCCGAATTGGGTTACCTCCAAAACTTTTCTGTATTGCACCAGTCTTTCTCTTATCTTTCCGGCGATATCCTTATCCAAGGACTCTCTGGTTTGATTACCGGCTCTGGAGACGGAAAGAGATATGTTTATAGCCGGATTTCTTCCTTTTTTAAGTTCATTTATATCAAAAAATATGTGTCCGTCAGTCATAGAAAGCAGGTTCGTCTGAATGAATCCGGATATATCGTTTTCCAATGTTTCGGCAATAGGCAAAGCGGTTATACTTACCTCTCCTCCGTCTTTACCCTTGATATTACCGGCTCTCTCTATCAAAGCGGCATGCAGATGAAAGATATCACCGGGATAAGCTTCTCTTCCCGGCGGATTCTTTAAAAGCAGAGCAATTTCACGATAAGCTTTGGCGTGATTACTCATATCATCGAAGACTATCAAGACATCGTTTCCTCTATCTCTGAAATATTCGGCAATAGTCATTCCGGTAAGCGGGGCTAAATAGTGAAGGGTGGGCGGTTGATTAGAAGATGTGGCCACCACGGAGACCTTATCGAAAACATTCATGTTTTTAAGATAACCTTCAACCGACTTCAGGGCGGAGCTTTCCTTTGATATTCCCACATAAACACAAATCGTCCCTTTTTTGGCTTGGTTGGATATCGCTTGCAAAAGCATCGTCGTCTTTCCCGTTTTGGCATCACCGACGACCATCTCCCTTTGACCGTAACCTACGGGCACCATTAAATCTACGGCCGTAACTCCCGTCTCCATCGGTCTGTTAACTTCCACTCTTTCGGTAATTCCCGGCGCCTCTCTTTCGACTTTCATCTTTTCTTTTTTGCCTTCGACGGGGCCTTCTCCGTCCAAAGGTAAGCAAAGCGGATTAACTATTCTACCCAAAAGACCCCGAGAAACGGGGACTTTAAAGAGCTCACCTGTCCTGACCACCTTTTTTCCTCCTTTCATCCTTCCTCTCTCAAACATCAAAACTTCGGCTTCTTTTTGATCAATTCCGTAAACCATTCCTTTTTCTCCGGTTTCGGTAATTACCGCCTCTTTGGCTCTTACCGACGGAAGTCCGGAAACATGGACTATCGATTCACTGGCACCGGATAAATAACCGACCTCTCCGGTCTTTTCCAAATATTTTTTAAATTCTTTACTCTTCATGGTAAGTGGAGCTTTCCGGAATATTGAAATCAACTGAGTTCAACTTCTTTTCCAAAGAAAGGTCGATCCACTTTCCTCCGTATTCCAGCACGGCTCCTCCGACTATTCGGGGGTTGGTCTTTAAATCCAAAATAACCTTTTTGCCGTAATTTTTTTCAAACCAACCGATAATTCTGTCTATCGTTTCTTCCGGCGGAGAAAAAGCCAATTTCATCTTTATTCTGGGAATACTCAAAAGATGTTTTTCAATCTCCTCCAGAAGAGCCCTCTTTTCTTCAATCCCGTGAAATTTTTTGGAGGTCTCTTTTTGAGAGTCTTGATTTTTAATTTTATTTTCCAGTTCCGAAAGCCGATCTTCCAAATCCCAGATCTCCTCCTCGACATCTCTTCTTCTTTTTTCGACATCCTTCATCTTTCTTCTCAATCTTCTTTTTTTATCGGTGGAATCTATCTTTTTCAACAATTCGGCTATCTCTCTTTTGTGATCGCTTAATTTTTCTTCCCTTTCAGCGAGGGCTTTCTTTTTTTTCTTTAAATTTCTCTTTTTTTCAGTTAAAGTCTCTTTTTTGTTTTCCGATTCTTGAAGTGCTTTCTCTATCAACAGGACAACTTCATTTTGACCTCTTTCAGGACTGTCTTTGAAGACGGATTCTTTGGCGGAATCTATCTTTTCCAAATAAAAAAGAAGATCCTCTTTGGTCTTTACCTTCTCTTCGAATTTTTGAAGTATTTTTTTCATTATCCCTCCTTTTTTAAATTTTGAGCTTATAGTCCCGTGTCTTCACCGGACTTAGAAAGCTTTTCCTCTTGACTTTTTCGACCGCCGCTTCTGGCGAAGAAATTTTCTTCTTTGGCTCTCTCCAGAGCGTCGATAACCAGCTTTTCATGAGTTGAAAGATCAACGGCTTTTCCGATAACGTCTTGAGATACTTCTCTTAAAATTTTATATATCTTCCGTTCAACTTTTTCCATTCTTTTTTCCTTGTATCTTTCAATTTCTCTCTCAGCTCTTTCGGTCTTTTCTTCTATAGCTCTCTCCAACGGCTCATATATTCCATCCATCCGCCCTAAAACCTCTTCCGCCTTTTCTTCAGCCTTACGATTCAATCTTTCTTGAAGTCCCGAATTGGAGCTCTTCCAGTCGGACAACTCTCGATCCAACGAATCAATTATCTCCTCTTTTACCTTTCTGTTTTTCTCCATAATCTCCTCGAAAAACTCTTTCTGTCTCTTTTCCGTCTTTCTTTTTATCTCTTCAAGCTGATCGTCGGAGATTCTTTCCTTTCTTACCGGAGTGGATCTAGCCGGTTGAGGGTCGGCTACCCTTTCCGGTTGAGCTTCTCTTTTAGGACTCTCTTCCGGCTCAACTCTTTGAGGGTCTTCTTTTTGAGTCGTTTCTTTTCTTTTTTCACTCCGACTCTCTCCTTTCTCATCCTCTATTTCAACCGTTCTCTTCTCTTTTTTATTTTCCAGCTTTTCCAATTGCTTCATCCCTTTTTCTTTTATCTTCTCCAGCTTTTCCAATTCTTCATCGTCAATCTCCTCCTTATTTTCCATCAATTTGTGTTTTTTGCGTAAAAAAAGCAGCCTGATAATCACTTCGACTATCACTAAAAATATGATTAATAGGATGAAAGGAAAAATGTAGCTGGAGATGTTCATCAGAATAAAATGTTAACGATTTTTAGCAATTTTTTTTCACTATAATTATATCAAATTAAAGAAGTATAACAAACAGAGAGAGTCCCAGACCGGCTATCGTCAAAATCAGTATTCCGATCAAATTGAGTACCATCGCAAACTTGATGCTTCCCTTGGCGAGAGGATTTCTGCTTATTCCCGTCATCCCTTCTCTGAGCGCGGTTACGAATGAGCGAAAAGCGAATATGAAACTACCCACGGCGATAAAGAAAGCTAAAATATACCTGATTACCTCGGGAACGTCCCTCTCTATGGCGGTAAATATTCTTCCCAAGGCCTCCCAGAGAGTTATCTCGTCCCATTCCCGATCAACATCAAAGAGAGCTTCGTGCGGATTGACTAAAACCTTGATCGTTTCGTCACCCTCTTCCCAATCTTCAAGTGCTCTACCCACTATGAATCCGGGAGTAGGGGCTCTTTGAGCAACTCCGGGCTGACTTGAGGAAGTCAGATAGTCTCCCTGTCTTATCTCTTCGTACTCACCGTCCACCTTTACGGAAGTAACTCCGGAAGTGATTATCGGCAAACTTTCTTCCGTTTCTCTACCGATCGTTATGACCGGATCGGTAGCGACCACTCCGAATATATCGGGATCATATCTTTTCTCCGAGCGAACCAGTTCTCCCTCTTTCTTTACGATTATATCTCCCGGTTCGGCCTCCTCGTCGTGAACTATGTAATGGGTCGCACTTTGTGAAAAGTCGACTCCCTGCGAATCAACGAAAAAAAAGACAAAAAGACCTCCGAAGAGAAGTAAAAAAAGAAGTGTCGTATTTTTATAAATATTTTTCATTCTTTTTAAAAAAGCGGTTAGTCAAGCTCCTTTTGAATGTCCGAAATCTCTTTTTTAATTATCTCTTCGGAGCTGTCAAGTGCTTCTTGCAATTTGTCACGAATCTCTTTTTCTTCTTCACTCAATCCCGGTTTGTTGTCGAGCATTTCGACATTCTTTTCTATCTTTTCACGTAACTTCTTAAAAGAACTGCTGACCGCATCTTCGGCTTCCCGAGTCTCTATTTTGACTCTCTTTTTCCAGAAGGAGACTCGGTAAATCGCATAGATAACAACTATTACCGCTATTATTGAAAAGATTATTATGTTATCCATTTTTTTTATTGATTATTTTCTTGAATTTCATCTTCTTTGACCTTTGCATCTTCTGAAATTTGTAAGGACTCTTTCATCTCATCCAAGAGCCGGCTTTCACTTCTGCTCAAGTCAACTTTTCCTTCCAAGTAATCTATCTGCTCTTTTATCTTTTCTTCCAATAGGGAGTACGCCTCTCTTTTCACCTTGATTATATCCTTTCCTTGTCCTTGTTCCAACTTTTCCTTTTCTTTGGCCACTTCGCGCCAGAGTTGCCAAGCCACTACGAGCCCGATCAATATTAAGATAATTAAGATTATCGACAGAATAACGACCATTCTTTCCATTCCCACTTCCAAGAGTTGTCTTTCGGTAGGAAGACTGGCTCCGCCATCTTCCAGTTCGGCTCTTAGCCAAACATAATAATCACCTTGAGGCAAAACCTTTCTATACTCAAAATTACCCTCTTCATCCGCTCTCACGTTTTCAATAATCGTCTCTTCCTCATCATCCACCTCTTGAAAGTAAACCGATACTTCCGCCCCCGGAAGTGTGGTTCCGGAAGCTCGAAAATATTCACCGCTGGTTATTTCGGTGCTTATCTCTTCTATTTCCAAGGGGATCGGCTCAATTTCAAAAGTAACAAAATCAGCGGTTGAATTTCCGGCCTTGTCAACGGCTCTGACTATCAAAGAGTATTCTCCGGGCGCCAATCTATCCGGTTTGTAATATCCCTCTGCAACTTCTTCCGGGTCAACCCGGTCATAAGTTTCATCATTTAAAATTATCGTGTAATAATCCAATCCGGACAAATCGTCATCGCTTTGAAATCTGAATACGGGTTGTGGATTTTGCGGATCATCTCTATTATCAACTTCCACATTAAATCCTTCCGGAGAAGACGTATCAATATTGAGCCGGTATCGTCCTATCTCACCCCACTCTCCTTCGGATCTGAATTGAGCTGCAAAATACCAAGTTCCATCTTCCAACTCTTCAATTTTATACTCTCTCATCGGTGGATCGAACACCTCTTCCGGGGTTGAGTCTTCATCTCGGCTGACCGACAATCTGACCGCATCCACATAGCCGGGCAAGTTCCAACTCATTTCGGGTGAGTTTTCCGAATACCACTCATCTTCTTCCGGGTTGGTGATCGATTCTATTTGAGGAGGTCCGACCCTTTCAGTCGGAGTGGGGTCCGGATCGGGGGTCGGATCCGGGTCGGGAGTAGGATCGGGAGTAGGATCGGGAGTAGGATCCGGGTCAGGTTCATCAGCTTCTTCTATTGTGTAAGAAGCTCCCGACGAACCACCCGGAGAAAGAACATCATCTCCGGTTGCCAATATCTCTTCATCGACAAAGTTAACGGAAGCCGTTCCCGAATCGGTGGCGCTAAAAGTTATCGTTATTATATTTCCGGATCTTCCTTGATAAGGAGACGGAGTTCCACCGGCAAAATCTATCGTTCCGTTTACATTTGAAAAATCGGGCTCTTCGGGCCACATGCTGAAAACGCTATTCGCATCGGAGACTCTTTGAACTCTGATAAGATCGGAGTCGAATTCCAGAGTAGCTCCAGCGGCGGTTACGGGATCATCGGACGACAAAACGAGATCGACGGTAAAGTTGCTTCCGACCTCTTGGGTTCCTCCGGAAGGTGAGAGTGAAAAAGAGGCTCCGTCAACTAAACCCGGAAAAAGTGCAAGTAAAAAGAAGACTACGACAAGATTTCGCAGTATTTTAATTACTCTTTCATCTAATTTACCGAATATTTTTCCCTCCTTTTTCAAACTCATCTTCTGGTTTAAGTATTGATAAGCTTTAAAATTTTAGCTTAACGCTTATTTATTATCGGATAAAGCCTTTTCTCCTTGTATTAAAATTTTAATTATCGTAATCCATCTTTTTCTGGTCAAAATAAAGAATATTAAAACCAAAATAATTCCGATTCCGGCTTTCCAGGGGAAAGCCCAAAAAGTAACTTGCTTTTCTTCTATCGGTAGAGATTCCATTCCGTAACTTCCGGTCAAAGTGGCGGTATATCTTCCGCCCCATAAATTACCGACATTCCATTCGGTTTCTATCTTTCTGGTCGCATCCGGCAATACGTTTCTCTTTTCAACCGGAACTCGGGCGACTTCTCTCCCGAAAATATCTTCTATCAAGACAGTGGCATCCGGCTGAATATGGACCGTTCCTTCATTTTTAAAACGAGACTCGAAAGTTATCGGTCCCTGCTCATAATAATCTTTACCGGTTT
Organism: Candidatus Nealsoniibacteriota bacterium; assembly: GCA_003554445.1. Classification (GTDB taxonomy): domain Bacteria; phylum Patescibacteriota; class Minisyncoccia; order Minisyncoccales; family PWPS01; genus PWPS01. Next base: position 6,121 of record PWGJ01000102.1, on the reverse strand, counting down.
TGAAATCGACAACTGATAGATCTTCTATCATCTCTCCGGGTACGGTTAGGAGAACGAGAGAGGCGATTCTATGAGTTATTCCGACTCCGGTTCCTTCTATTTCTCTCTCTTGGGTTCCGGCGATAAGGCCGGCATAATGACCTCCGGGATCGGCCGTTTCGGGAACTTCTATAGTAAATCGAACATTTTTTTGTTCTCTGGGTTCCAGGGTGAATGTTTCCGGCTCAAAGCTGACCCATCTGGAGATAGCCAAAGTGTCCAAATCTTCATCGGGTGATTGTAATATTACCCGTCCTTCTTCCCCTTCCGGAAACATATCTTCCACCTTCATGGTTACGCTTACATCCTCTTCATATGAAGAGTTCAAGACTCTTATCTGATCTCCCCCCACTTCACCTCTTTCAACGGTAAGCTCAAAGTTAAGCGGTGTAATCGCTATCCTGCTTGCCGTTTGCCCAATAGCAAAAGAGGGCACTAATAGCAAGATAGCGCCAAAAAGTACCGCTAAATTATTTAATAGAAATCTCTTCATTACTTAAGTTGTAACCGACGATTTTCAAACCGGTTATTAAATATCGGTAGTAGCAGTCAAGGTAATCGAATCTTCATAGTCACCCTGTTCTTGGGTGCTGTCGGCAGCCGCTCTGACATGAAAAGTTCCCGCCTCTTCCGTGTCGTGAGCCTCGTTGTGAGACATTATCGTCGTTGCCGTATCGGTTACCGGTCCAACCGTGTTTTCATTTTCTTCTTCATGCAGGTAATCTCCTTCGACGGTACCGAGAACAGCTTCCAGATTTACTCCGTATCCCGCATCTCCGGCAACAAGTCCTTCTCTTTCCGTTACGGTTCCTATCAGAGCATCATTTCCTTCTTCAGCGTGTAAAAGTCCGTTATTTGCTCCTTGCATTTGCAAATTCCAACCATCCACATTACTGGTTCCGACCTGAAAGGTAGTCGAAGCTATACCGACATTTGCGGTTCCGTCAGCTTGGATCAAATCCGGATCAAGCGTCAACTCAGTTTCATCGATTATGAGCTCCGCCCAAGCTTCAACCGTTGCCGTAACTTCTACCGTGTCTTCATTATTTTGCTCCTGAGCAAAAACAACCCCGAAAAGTCCAATGGGGCCGGCCATAACGGCGACGACCAATCCGAGGGCAAGAGTCTTTATTATCGTTTTACGATACTTTAAAATTATTTCTTCCATCTTTTTTTTCTTAAATTTATAATTTTCGACTTTTTTATTACCTCCTTTTTGAAATCCAAATTAATGTTAAACAATTATAGTCTAAATTAAGCCATATTGTCAATAAACTCAACCGAAAGGTTTTTAAAAATCGCTCTTGGTTAAGATTAGCATAAATTTACAATTAATTAAACTTAATTTAATCAATCCCGAATACAACGAACGGACATGCCCAAACCGGCTGCGGAATCGTTTCTAAACACCCCGGTTTCGCCACCTCTCAAATCTCTGTACCAGGCATTTTCACCATCTCCGGTTGCCGTCCAAAAATAAGCTCTTCTTCCCGCATTAAAAGATGTTCCGGAGGTGTACCTGCTTCCCGCCGGTAAGCTATCAAACCCGGAACAGTCATGCTCATCTCCCGTGTCACAATTGGAGTCGGGCAGATTCCACTCTTTAGCTTCCGGATGCTCACTTTCACTTTTAAGCTTGGCTCCGGCAAAGTCACAGCTTATCGAGCCGGTTCTGTCTTCTCTACAATTTTGATCTTCGTCGGAAAGGTGGCTCTCCAGTCGATGCCAATCCTCATCATCGGGAACCGACCAGCCCGAGGGGCAAAGTCCGGTTTTTTCAACCGCATACCAATTATAAAGAGCCCCGTAATCTTCTATGTTTTCCGGGTCATTTTCGGGTGCGCTGTAAGCCGGCTCTCCTTTATTTCCGGCCTCTTCCCACTCCCCGCCGGCTTCCTTAAAGCTTAAGCTATCCAAACTTTCTTCATCCACTCTTAAATTTTCCGCAAACCAACATTGATCTCCTATGGATACGATCCGATATTCGTTATTGTCTCTGTCATCCATAAATACTCCTTCGCAATCATCTTCGGAGCTTATAATTTCTCCGGGAGAGCCGTTGAACTCTATCGTTGATACGAAAAAAGCTATTACGGTAACCAAAAAAGCTACTGCGATTATAATTATTATCTCTTTTTCTTCTATATTTATTCCTTTAATTTTTTTCATATTTTTTATTTGTAAAACCTACCAAAACCTTTGTCGCCATTTTTATTCTTTTCCTCATTAAAATTAAGATTACGATTGCAAGTAAAATAAGCAGCCAAAAGAAGAAAGGAGCAGTGCTGAAAAAGGGAATTTCTCTCATATCTCCGGACGGTGCCACTTCTCCTCTCAAAGGACTCACTCCTTTTATATCAAGTCTTGCTCTGTAACTTCCTCTCATCAAATCGGCATAAATGTTGGAAAGAAAAGAGCCCGAATTTTCTTTTTTTTCATTATCGATTTTCAAATTGAAGCGTCTACTTTTTCCCGGCAGAATCGTTTGACCGGTAAAATCGGTTTCCAAGATTTTTCTATCCAAAGCGTCATAAATAGCCAAGCTTCCTTTAGGTTGAATATGAAAAGAATCATTGTTTTGAATCTCCAAAATGAATTCATCCGGTTGTCCTCTAGTTACCCGAAAATCAAGTCCGTCATCAGCCCAAGCGGTTTGAGTGAAAGCCACTCTTCCATTGAGAACACGCTCAAAAAGAGGTGATCTGTTTTCGGAAGAGATGGCGAACTCTCTTACCTCCATAAGTCCGTCTTCCTCTTCGCCATCATAATCCAGAGCCAACTCGGTGGTGGCAATCATAAACGGAACTCCCACGGAAGGAACCGCTCTGGTTGAACTTTCTTCTTCAAAATCGGGAATTCTCACTTGAAAATGGGTAAAAATATAATATCCGCCCTCGGGAGCATCGGCGGGAATATCAACCTCGAAGGCGAGTCTTTTGTTTTCTCCGGGAGAAAGAAGCATCTCGGTCTCTTCAAAATTAATCCATCTTTGCGGATTTTCTCCTCTTTCGTCCTGACCCAAAACAATATCTCCGGTGCCTTCCTCTGCCCCGAAGGGGGTCGCCTTTACCGTTACCGGCAAAGATATCGAGTTCGGGTTGTGAATTTTAAACTCACCGCTGTAAGAATCACCGGGGAAAATGGTCAATTCTTGTCTTTGAGGGGAAACCGAAAGTCCGATTTCGGCAACAGCTTCTCCGGTTAAAAAGAAGAGTAAAAAAAGTATAAAAAGGAGAGATAATTTTTTATTTTTAAGGGTGGAAATCATCAGTAATTGGTATTGGCCATGTAAAATATGGTACTTCCGTAACCTCCGGGAACGGTCATTGCCGGAGACGATATGCGATAAGTTATATTTGTTTCTTCATCGCCGGCAGTGCCGGAATCGCTGTAGGCAACCGGATCGGCTTCCTCTTCTGCTCCACTGAATCCGGCCCAACATCCGTCCTCTTGTGCATTACAAAAGCTAAGATCGGTAAATCGATCATCGACACCTCCGGGAAGATTATCGGCATCAGTCGTGTATCCGAAGCCACACTCATCGTCGATATCACAAGTTCCGTCCCAGGAAGCGGGTTGGTCATTGCCATAATCCCATCTGTCGATAAACTCATCTTCTTCATCCATTCTCATTCTTCCGTCATAGTCGGCCCAAGCGGATACGGTGTATCCATCCGGATGAGAAGTGTTAACCGTCAGAGTCGAAACTCCTTCATTGGTCCAGACATTAAATTCGTTAAGCTCCCCTATATTTATATCGGCTCCGGCACTAAAGGTCAATGCACTGTCAAGACTTACATACCAGGTTCCATCCAAAGGCGGTTCATTTAATCCGGAGTAAGGTTTTTCACCGTTTACAGTCGTCGGATCTTCTCTGTGCCAGTCTTCTCCGATAGCCTGATCTTCTTCACTTTCAAAGTTAATGGAGGTTATATAGCTTTCTCCGTGATCTTGATAATAATCGTAAAATATAAATCCTCCTTGACTGTCTATCTCCAGATTATATTTATAAGTCGTTGTTTCTGTCGGGGTCATTTCGTACTCCCTTATTCTTATTGCTCCTTCCGAACCGGGTTGAGGATTTATTCCGTCTTCTCCGGTTTGAGTAAGTTCACTGATAGATCCTTCTCCCCAGCCGGTTCCGTCATGGCGGAAAACGGTATCTTGCGGTGTTTCGGAGTTTTCGGATACGGTAATCGAGTTCTCTTCGGTATCGATATCGCTGTCCTCATCACCGCTGGTTACTACATGAATACCCAAATACCAATCCACGATAAGAGTTCCTTCATTTACACTTTCGCTTCCGGGTTTAGCATTCAAAAAGATAACTTCTCCGTCTTCAACCGTAGTGCTGTTGGGGGCGATTTCACTTCCGTCGCTGTAAAGCCACTCTCCATCTTCGTCGTCAAAAATTATATCGTAAAAAGGTGACCCTCCATCATCTATCTCTTGACTTTCTTCGGATTTAAATGTTACCGTTCCGTCGTTATGTAAAAATTGACCTTGATTAATCCAGTCTCCACCGACAATTAATTCCGAAGGAGCGGTTACGTCTCCATCGATAATTTCAAAATTACCTCTCACTTCAGCCGCTTGAGTTGCAAATTCCCAACCACCTTGACCGCTGAAAGTGATATTTCCAAGTGCCGACTGGTCGGTTAAATTGCCGTCAATCGTTTGCCCGTCAGAGTCGGAAGTGAAGATTACGGTTTGCTCAGGTGATATCGACAGTGAGCCTTGATTCATATAACTTCCTCCAATCTCTAAATCGTTGGAATTCATATCCAAAGTCGCTCCGGTTTTGATTTCCAAATCACCTTCTATATTACCTTGTGAAGCGGGGGTAGTAATTTCTCCTCCGGTATTGAATTGCGTCTCCTCATTTATCATAAGCTTATGCCCGGAAGAGACGATTAGATTATCTTCGGAAACAGTGAAGGGAGTATTATCCGTATAGTGACCGATAAGACTGTTGGTTATCGGAGTATCTCCTTCATTTCTTATTATTATTCTGTCCAAGTAAAGATCGAAGTTGTTTATATCTTCATCGTTTCCTTGATAAACGGTAACCGTTGCCGCAGATTGATCGGTTTCATTATCGCTTATAAATACGGTTATCGGATCATCTTCCGTAAAGAGTGTGTCATCTTCTTCAAATTGATAGCTTCCATCTTCATCCGAAACGGTAGTTGTCGCCAGGAGCTGTCCGTCTACCGACAAGCCAATTTCGGAAGCCTCAGTAATGGAATTTTCACCTTCATCGGAAAACACCGTTCCGGAAATAATTACGGTATCGATAACATCGAAAGGATCCGATTGAACCTCTTCAACTCCGTCCGCATTAAACAGAAGTTGATAAGTTCCTCTTTCATCGATAACTAAATCATCAAATTGAGCAATACCATCGGAATCGGTATTTACAGCGGCCTCACCGGAAGCGAAACTTCCTTCGGATAAAGAGGCGGTAACTTCAATCGATTCCGTCGGATTTCCGAATTGATCTTCCAGATAAACTGCCGGTGGGCCTTCTATCGGTTCTCCTACGCCAGTGTCTTGAGGTTGAGTCTCAATAATCATCTCATCCGGGTCGTCGTGGGTAATTTCAAAAGGATCGGAAAAGGTTGCTCCGTCAGCTTCCGGAGAGTTGAATTCAAGTTCATAAATTCCGGCCTCGTTTATAACCAAGTCATCGAAAATCGCTAGTCCGTCGGTATCGGTACTTACAGTGGTTTCTCCGGAATCAAAATCGGTGCCATCGACGGATACGGTAATCTCAAAGTCTTCTTCTTCAACTCTGTTTCCAAATTGATCTTCCAGACCACCCGTTGGCGGACCACCGATAACCTGACCGGCAACAGTGTCTTCGGGTTGGATTTCAATAAAGACGGAATCGGGTTCATCCGGTAAAACAGTGAATGTCTCCGAAGTCAAATCGTCTTCAACTTCCGGAGATGAAAATGTAAGTTGATAGTCCCCGGCCTGGTTTATTACCAAGTCATTGAAAATAGCCAGTCCGTCTTCGTTAGTAGTTATCGGTGTTGTTCCGGAATCAAAATCAGTGCCATCGACCTCCACATTGACG
>PWGJ01000090.1 GCA_003554445.1 Candidatus Nealsoniibacteriota bacterium | reverse complement strand
TCTAGCTCTTCATACTGATCCTCGGAATGGTACACATTGTAGTCTAAAGCGCCTACATCATCCCACAAGATCTCTATATCTTCTTCGTGGTTCACCACTTCTAAACCAGTGGGTGGAATCAGGTCTATCTCTTCGACGAAGTTTGCTTCCAATACTCTATCCTGGTCCATAAGTAAGTTTATCGACGCATCTTCTTCGTCCTCTTCTGGTACATCACCGACCCATTGATCAAAGTTCCAACCTTCTTCTGGTATCGCTTCTAGCTCTACCACAGTTCCCTCTTCATAGTCTGCGATGTGGGGGAACTCTATCACTTCTGTACCGTCCACGTAGATATCTCCCTCTCCAACCGGCTCTTCCACCGTCAATTCATACATCTCGACGGTTCCGGTGGTGAATTCCCAAGTTTCGCTCTCAACCCTTCCACCTCCATCTTCTGCAACAGCATACCATTCATAGCTCGTTCCAGCCTCTAGATTCTCCCATATCACATCTTCTGTTCTATCGTTGTGGTCAACGTTCTCGACGGATCCGATCTCACTATCGTCAAAAGCATCGTAGAACGTCACCATATCAGTGATATCTTCTTCACTATGTTGCACAAGTACACTCAGTTCTACCTGTACTGGATCTACATCAGTCGCTCCATCTTCAGGTATAGGATCGATAGGTGCTAAGGGTCCGGGTTCACGCACGGGACCTGTTCTTTCGGAAGTCTGTTCAAAGTCATCTTCCGCATCAACTTCATACCACCAAAGTGTATCGTCACCTGTTCCGGCTTCCTCATCGATATACTCGTATTCCGCTGAACCGTCCGCTTCTACAGTTCCTATGGGTTCGAACTCACCATCTTCATATTCAGCCCGGTAAACGTTGTAATGAACCACTTGGTCCGGATCGTCAGGACTTGCACCCCATCTCACCAAGTTGTCTTCAGTTCCATCTCCTTCTTCAAGTGTGTTTGCTTCCCATTCAACAGCCCCGTATTCAACAGAGTTTCTTTCAGCCCCTGGCCCTCCCGAACGAGTACCAAGTAAATCTAACGTGATCCCCTCTCCAGAAGGATCCTCTAGATCGGCTGCATCAAATGTGAAATAATGTACTTCGCCTTCGGGATCATCTATATCTAATTCGTCCGCTAAAGTATCGATAAATGTACCATCCTGATACAATTCTACAGCTAATTGCGGTGTTCTACCACTGTTGTCCGTTCTTCTTACAAGTATTCCTATGGTCTGTTCACCATCGACGTTTTCAACAGGTGTATCCAGCCCTAGATGAAGTTCTGTGTTTTCATTATTTTCGGCCCAATACCAATCATCACTCGCCGCACCGCTTTCAGGATCATGTTGAAGATATCCTATTTCACCCACTAGATTACCTACTTCCAGTTCTTCGACTGGATAAAGTAGTTCTACTCCATCAACTGTTCCCGTATGTTCAACCTCCAAATACTCCGGCGGAGCGGGTGGCGTTCCCATTATCGTGAATAGATCGCTCTCATCCTGATGGCTCAAGTCGTTATCATCGTTGACTGTCGCTCTCACCCTAGCTTCGTCGGTAGCCTCGTCAGGTACCGTCCACATATGGCTTCCCTCGTCTGATGTTCCTTCCACTATCACGATCCACGAATCACCGTCATCTGTCGTGTATTCTAGATCGATATCTGTTATCGTGCCGTCTCCTTCCTCCGTTTCCCAGGTTATCTCCTCATCTTCTCCTGCACTCCACACCTCTCCACCTGTGGGTCTACTCAAAGTGATCTCTGGCGGAGTAGTTCCTTCGATCATGAATGTTCCACTTGTATCTGTATCACTCGAGCCAAGGTCATCGTGGATCGTTGCCTGTATCATAGCTTCTTCTGTTTGTTCATCAGGTACAGTCCATGTATGGACTTCATCATCATCCATATCCGTAACGATGTTCGTCCAGGAATCTCCACCATCTAAACTGTAATCAATGTCCACTCCTGTTATCGTGCCGTCACCTTCAGTAGAATCCCATGTTATGTCTTCGTCGTCGCCTGCGGTCCAAGTCTCTCCACCGGTCGGTCTAGTCAACTCGATATCCGGCGGTGCAGCAGAGGTCGTTGTGAAGCTCCAGATGTCGGATTGGGCGGTCTGACCTCCTTCCTCCGCTACGGCATACCACTCGTACTGAGAATCGAAGTCTAAACCTTCCCAATCAACTTCCTCCCTAGTACCGCTCTGGACGTTGACTTCTGAGCCGATAAGTTCTTCTGTATCAGCGTCATAGAATTCAACGTTCATCATATCGCCGTCTTCGTGCTCAAAATAAGCGCTCAATTCAGCATCAGTATTGATACCTGTCGCACCGTCTTCTGGTTCTGGTTCAGTAGGTGCTAACGGACCAGGGTCAGGATCTGATTCGACAGCGTTGTATTTTACCAACGCATAATCTTGTCCGTTCCCTTCGACTGGATCAACAATATTATGTCCGTGCACTCTGACCGTGTAAGTCCCTGTTTCTAGATCATTGGAATTGATGTAAACGTTCTCAACAGTATTTCTGTCATCCCAGCCATCGCCACTGCCGTCAAAATTACTAAATGGGTCAGCATCAGGATGTGTATAACCGTCATCACTTTCATCGTTACCAGACAGGTCGAATGCGTTACCTCTGATAAACTCTCCGCTTGGTGTTTCAACTTCTAGATTAAGGTCGTTCCTCAAAGTAGGATTCGCTCCAGCTGCAGCAGGTGCATCACTCCAGGTCAGTGTTATCTTAAGATCTTCACTATTATCATCATATTCTATCTCGTATTCATCAGTTTGACCAGTTTCTAAAACTGAAGTTTGATCCTCATGCATCATATTTACAGGAGAATCGATGAGTCTAGGAAGATTGACCATACCCCATCCTTCATCTCTGTTCGGTATATGACCCGTGTAGTAATCTCCTCCTTGTGGTTCTAACTCATAGGCTGTGTTTATGAACATCGCCTTGACAAGCGGAGGCGATGGTCTTTCCCCATGGTTATCTTCATACCATTCGGTAACTGAAGCTGCAGCACCAGCTACAGCTGGGTTTGACATAGAAGTACCGCCCATACCAGCATAAGCATCATCTCTATCAGGATTATCAGGATCGTACATTGTTGATACCACCCAGAAACCTGGTGCCGTCACGTCGGGTTTTACTCTACCGTCTTCCGTCCAACCACGAGAGCTGAAGTCCGCTGTTCTATCGGGGTCAGAGTAAAAGTCGGCGTCTTCCCAGCCAGGGTAGAAGGATTCCGTAGCACCTACAGTTATCACATTCTTTGCATTACCTGGGCTACCAGTGGTTTGATATGCAGGTCCTTCTCCTGCATTTCCCGCAGATACCGTGATGATCATAGGTTCACCATCACCTGCATCTCTAGCTACTTCGTCCATCTCAGAATCACCATCAGTGTAATCACCGCCCGTATCTGCGCCCCAAGAATTCGAATGTACATACACATCGGCTTCAGATCTGGCATCCTCTACAAGATCTCTGTTGTCACCGGGTCCGACCCATACATCGCCACCTGGACCTGGACCTGTAGCTTCATCAAAGACTTTTTGTGAAAACAGCTCAGCGTCATATGCTGTGCCCTGGGCGGCGTAGTAATCTCCCATATCTTCGTGATCAGGTTCCCACATCTCGTTTATTACTAGACCTGTGCCAAGATGGGTATTTCCAGCGACTGATCCTGCACAGTGAGTTCCGTGTCCTTGGTAATCCTCCCATGTGTCCGAGTCATAACTCAAGCCACCTATCACTCTATCCTGGAAGTCCTCGTGAGTGGAATGGATCCCTGTATCAGCAACGGAAACAACAACGCCATCTCCAGTATATCCTAATTGATTAACATAAGCACCGTGGTCTCCATCTCCTCTCCAAGGTTCATAAGGATCATCATCTGGGTC
>PWGJ01000064.1 GCA_003554445.1 Candidatus Nealsoniibacteriota bacterium | reverse complement strand
TTTAAAACTTTTTCCCAATCGAAAACGATATCCTTTTTATAATGTTTTTTTAAATCAGCGTACTTAACCGCTCCCACTCCCACTTTTTCGGCAGTATCCCTTTTCTCTTTTTTTGTCATTTCATCCACAATCTCCGATTCATCTATTATCTTTTCGGCCCGTTCAATCGCTTCTTCGAGAACATCTTCAAGATGAATTGTTTTACCTTTTCTTGTTGACATCGCTCCGTCTTTAAGCCTATACATTCCGTGAGCTACATGCATAAATTTATCTTTACTCTTCCATCCCAGCATCTCTACCGTCTCAAATAATTGCCTTAAATGCAGTTTTTGATCAGCCCCTATTTCATATATGAAGAGATCGGGATCCCATCTCTTTATTCTGTAGTTAACCGTAGCTAAATCTCTGGTAAAATAAGTGGTGCCTCCATCGGATTTTAATAGCATCGCCGGAGGCATTCTATCTCCGAAGTCAACAATCCAAGCTCCTTTTGATTTTTTTGCAACCTTCTTTTCTTTGGCCTCTTCTATAACCTCTTCCATCTTATCTTCATAAAAGCTTTCTCCTATGCAGTGGTCGATATCGATACCCAACAAATCATAAGTCTTGTTGAATTCTTCCATACTGACTTCAACACATTTTTTCCAAATTTTTCTTGCTCTTTCGTCACCGTCTTCCAATCTTTTAAACCACTTTCTGGCCTCGTCTTCCATTTCCGAATTTTCTTCCGCCTCCTCATGAAATTGAATGTAAAGCTTTTCGAGGTCACTCACCGAAAGATTGTCGGGATTTAGATCTTCTTCAATTATTTTATATAAAAGTTTTCCGTATTGAGTTCCCCAATCACCGAGATGATTTACTCCTTCACATTGCCATCCGCTGAAGTCATATATATTATAAATCGCCTGCCCGACTATTGTTGATCGTAGATGTCCGATTCCGAAGGGTTTTGCTATATTCGGTGCCGAATAATCAAGAACCATCGTCTTGTTTGAATTCTCTCTTTTAAACTTTAAAGTCTTTTTCATTAATAAGTTCAGAGCCTTATCCGTAAATTTAAAATTAACAAAACCTTTTTTTGCGGAAACTTCAAAAAAATCATTTTTAATCTTTTCGGCTAATTTTTCAGCTATATTCGTAGGATCTTCTTTCAGTTTTCCGGCAACACGAAAAGCAATATTGCTTGCATAGTCTCCATGATCATCCTGAGCCGGGATCTCCAAATCGATCTCTTCAAGTTCAAGAGAGAGCTCAAAAAGATCATTCAGTCCGGATTGAATTTCTTTTTTTAATTCTTTTTTGGTCATATTTTTATGATAACATAGTTCAAGCGGTATTTGAATAATAAAAACAAATCGAAACTACTTTTGTGTAAATTTATAATTGCTAACCAAAACCGACCCGCGCTACGGGTCGGTCTTTTCTTTTTTTTGTTTTTCTTATTGGAGTTGACCTCCCGTATCAGCATCGCCTTCACAATCTCCTTCAATACACTCACAAGGGGAGGTCGGTCTTGGGCTTATGACCTGCGGACAAATCGTATTTTCCGGGCAATCGAGTTCGGTCTCTTCTTCGTTTACACACTCCCAATTGGCTCCCTCATTTTCAGGACAGCAATTGGTTGATACCCACCGACAATCCGCATCTTCGTCACAGCTGTAAACAACCTCTTCTTCTGCTCCGAAATGAGCAGCGAGTGTAGAATCTTCCTTAATTTCAAAAGCACACTCCTTCTCCTGACTATCACATTCGGTTGCACTTCCCTCTCTTTCCCATCCGTTAAACTGATACCCTTCATCGGGGATGGCTTCAACCGTTACTTCTTCTCCTTCTTCATACTCATAAGTTTCGGGCTCCGGATCCGTAGTCCCTCCATCCATGGCCTTAAGGGTTAACTCCACCTTTTCTTTTGTATCTTCACAATCGAAAATTTGATTCAATCGATCTCTGGTCTCTTCTTCTAAGGCGAACCCGAATCGAGCCCCGCCTTCCAATTCAATCCCTTCCTCTTTTTGAAAATCGTAAACGGCACGAGCTAAACTCCAGTCGTAGACGCCATCTTTTTCATCTTCAAAATAACCTTCGATTTCCAGTGCTTTTTGAAGGTTTTCCACTTCGTCGCCTTCATCCTCATACTCTAATTTTTGAGTAAATTCATGACAAAACTCTTCTTCGTATTCTTCTTTCATTATATTTTCAAGTGCTACTCTTAAACCTTTCATGTCTATATCCAACCCCTTCTCTTCAACTCTTTCTTCAAATCTTCTTAAATTTTCTTCGATCCTACTCATTGCAGTCTCTCTTCCGCGGCCCGCATCCTCCGGAGGACCCATCGCAGAAACGAGACCGAAGGCCAAAACTAAAAATATTGTTAAACCTACTAAACTTACTTTTTTCATAATTTATAAATTAAAATTAACTGACCTTTAAAAAATTATAAAAGAAAACTAATCATTTGAAAAGGGACTGTTTATTGCTGACCTTATTTCTGCTAAAATAAATCCAGATGCCAACACTGACTAAAAATAAAAAAGCTTATCACGATTACCGAATCCTCGAAGAATTCGAGGCCGGTTTGGTTTTAAACGGTCAAGAAGTCAAATCAATAAGAGAGGGAAGGATATCCCTTAAGGGTTCATATATCGTAATAAGAGAAGAGGAAGCCTTTTTAATCGGAGTGAATATTCCACCCTATCAACCAAAAAATACACCCGAGGACTACAACCCGAAAAGATCCAGAAAACTTCTTTTAACTAAAAAACAGATTAAGTACCTTATGGGAAAGTCCAACGAAAGGGGCTTGACTTTAGTACCTTTAAAGGTGTATACTAAAAAAGGCTTGATTAAGCTCAAGTTTGGTGTTTGTCGCGGAAAAAAGAAATGGGACAAACGTAAAAAGATAAAAGATAGAGAAATCGACAGGAATTTGAGAAGAAGATTAAAAAAAGACAGATAGATCAGTACATAAACAAAAGGGGGTGAATTGACTAGACGATAGTCACCTTCAAGATGCAGCAAGCCGAGCCGGTAAACTCGTAAATCTTGCCAATCTTAGTAAGTGCCAACTTACAAGAAAACTTAGCTTTCGCTCCTGCGCCAGCAGTAGCGTAACAGCTTGCTTTCACTACTGACACCCGATGGGTAGTGAAGGTACCATAAATTCGGGTTATGCAAGTCTTGCTGGTCACGAGGTTTGTGAATTTATAGACCTTTGGCTGAAGTAGCTTTGCTCGGTACAAGACTTCAGTCGAGAAAAAACCGAGCTACGCTTGTAGATCCATCTTGCGGGGACTGTCGGACGGGGGGTCACACCTCCCCATCTCCACACTTTAAAAGTTAAGTAAATTCGAAAATAGAAAATTTCGAATAAAGGCATATTTCTAACAAAACAAACGTAAACAAACAAATAAGAGCAAAGAAGATGAGAGTGGTAACCGCCGATGGTGAATATATCGGCGTCTTGAATAAAAAAGAAGCTTTAAAAGAAGCTGAAAAAAGAAATTTGGATTTGGTTGAAATATCACCTAATGCAAATCCACCCGTCTGCAAAATAATCGATCATGGAAAGTATAAATACAGACAGCAAAAGAAAGAACAAAAAAAGAGTCAGAAATCACACCAGCCGGAACTGAAGACACTCAAACTCAGTTTTTCAATATCAGAGCACGATATGGAGATAAGAGCTAAAAATGCCAAAAAATTTCTGGAAAGAGGTGATAGAGTAAGAGTGGTTCTTCCTCTAAGAGGTAGAGAAAATGCTCTGAAAGGAAAAGCCAGAGAAAAAATGCGTAAATTTGTTGAAATAGTAAAAGATCAAGATGTGGATGTCGAAATTGAAAAAGATATCAAAAAAGAACCCCGTGGATTAACTATGACTTTAACCAAAAATTAATCATGAAACCAAAAACAAGAAAATCGCTAAAAAAAAGATTTAAAATAACTAAAAACGGAAAGGTTTTGAGAAGAAAACCCGGTCAAACTCATTACAGATCCAAGATGTCCGGAGAAGAGAAACGAAAAGCTAGAAAATGGGTAGAAGTAACGGGTGCTGAAGCGAAAAAAATCAAGAAAGCTCTAAAGTACTAGAAATTTAATTTAAGAAAGGTATGCCCAGAACAAAAAGAGGAAAAACAAAAAGAAAAAGAAGGAAGAAGATAAAAAAGCAAGCTAAAGGATTTAATTGGGGTAGAAAAAACAAATACAAGGCCGCTAAAGAGGCTCTAATGAAGTCGTGGACATACAAGTACAGGGACAGAAAACAAAAAAAGAGAGACTTCAGAAAAAAGTGGCAAACTCAAATTAATGCGGCTTGCAGAAAAAACGGAACTACTTACAGTAAATTTATTCACAATTTAAAAGAAAACGAGATTGAATTGGATAGAAAAATTCTAGCCGATTTAGCTAGAAATAATCCTGACACCTTCAGTGATGTAGTAGAAAAAGTCAAATAAAATCTTTTGCTTTTTTTACTATTTTTCGGGTATTTTCGAAAGGCATGAGTTTCATCGCCTCTTCAAAATCAACCCATCTGAAATCCGAATGCTCTTGAGAGATCTTTATGGTCTCTCTTTTTGATTCGGCTAAAAAATAGATAACTATCTTAAAAATTGTTTCTCCTTCATGCTTAAAATAATATTTATTAACCTCCCTGAAACCGGGGGTAATTTTAATTTCGGACTCCTCAATACTCGTCTCTTCAAAAAGCTCTCTTAAAGCCGCCTCCTTTACTTCTTCTCCCTCTTCGATGTGACCCTTGGGTAATCCCCAATAATCCGTCTCACGATCCTCTGAAGGATATTTTAAAAGAAGAAAAAGCGTCTTGTCGTTTTCCTTTCTGTATATTACGAAACCGGCTGATTTTTCCATCTTATTTATTGATTAAACGAATCACTCAACCATTTTTTTACCTCCGTTATATCGTCAAGCAGATCCTTTTCCGTAGGAGGGCCCAACATTATGAAAGCCAACTTTCTATTTTCATTGCCTAATTTTTGGTTGAAAAGAAATACTCCGTTATGAAGCCCTCCCTCATTTATCTCAAACTTGCCGCCTAAAAAATCATCCTCGCCATAAAATATATTCTGATTTTTCATCCCTCCAAATACTTCGTAATCTATATGAGGAACCCAGACTCCACGAGTTATATCCAATATCGGTTTTCTGGTATTGGTTAAATAATAAGTGAGATAATATAAGTCTCTTGCCGAAGTTTCGCTCTTTTCAATTCCGAATGAGTCCTTAAATCGGGTTTCTTTCATTCCTATCGCTTCCGCTTTTTGGTTTACTCGATCCAAGGTGTTATCCCGCCCCAAATAATGACTGAGAACTCTGGCAGCATTATCCGAAGACTCCACTAAAAGAGGTGCCAGTAAATCAACTAATCTAAAGCGACGTCCGGATGAAAAATATATATCCTCGTCCTCATCTTCCAGCATATAATTTCTGGCAATAATCGGTTCGGTCACTCCCAGTTGCTCGGTAGCGACTATAGCCGTCATCAGCTTGGTTAAATCGGTTATTTCTCTCTTTTCTTCATAATTTTTTCCGAGTAAAACTCGGCCCGAATCGATATCTACCACTAAAAAACTTTCTGTTCCGATTTCCGGTTTTTTGGTCAGGCGCGTCTCTCGAAGATTAAAATCTTCTTTTTCGTGAGTTATCGATAATATCGGCAATCCCACCTCCACCGAATCATACAGTCGAGACATCTCTTCATTTCTAACACGAATACATCCTCCGGATACCGCCGAGGTGTAAGGTATTCCGGACGGATAATAAGCTTCTCCGTGTATGAGATACTTTCCGTAAAGTCGCATTGAATAAGGCATAAAAACCTCCGACTCGGTTGAAAATCGCAAGCCCTCTTTTGACTTTAAGCTGTAAAGTCCGGAAGGTGTGCCGTTCCATCCTTCGGGATCACCGGCTGCTAAAACTTCGAATCTTTCTTTTTTGCCATTGAAATGATGGTCTATTTGGCCCGTAACCGTATTTACTTCCAAATAATCTTCAAGCTGATCCTTGAAAAAACGATAGTCCGGAAGATTTTCAACATCTCCCCATTGTAGAGATCTTTTTATCTTTTCAATCTCTTTTCGGAAAGTCATTTCATCAGGAATTTTAAGTTCAACTGTGCGCTCCTCCGGATCCATTTTAAATGAATACTTCTCAAAATCTTCATGAAAGAAAATGTAAACTCCTTCCTCTTTTTCATAACTCCAGTTAATCGGAATTTCAATTGAAAACTGATACTTTAGGCTGTCCAATCTCTCCGTTTCATCCGTAATCTTGATAAACTTGCTTTCGAGCTCCTTAAAACTGATCTTTTGTGGGTAAACAATGAATAAGTCTTCTTGAAAAGCGAGCCTGTCCGGCTCCTCTTCAAGTTTTCTACTTGTAAAGTTACCGAACTCATCCACGGAAATTAATTCATAACTTCTACTGTTACCGTCAAAAGTCTCTAAAAAACCCACAACCCTGTCCTCTACCAGTTTTAGGTCGTAAAGCTGAGCTTTAAACTTTTTTATGGGTAAATCCATTTCGCAGTGATCCTTCAAATTTTCGGATTCGAAGCGTCCGTCTTCAAATTGCAAAGGGCAGTGAATTTCCAAAACCGAATTTTTAACCTTCTCCACTCCGAAAGCTTTATCTTCCGGCTTCTCAAAGTAAAAAACTCCGACAGCTATAGTCGTAATTAACAGGGTAATTATCAACAATTGAAGAATTCTTTTTTTCATTTTTTCAAGATGTCAATAAGTTCTTCCAATTTTTTACTGTTTACTATATCTTCCTTTTGAGCCCATCCTCTTCTCGCTTGTCCTACCCCGAAATTAATATTTTCGAGCTGATCCTTGTGATGAGCATCACTATTTATTATTAAAAATTGATCGTTTTCTACACATTTCTTGATATAACGATCTGAAAGATCCAATCTATGCGGAGAAGAATTTATCTCTAAAACGACACCTTCTTCCTTTGCCGTTTTTATAATCTTTTCGACATCCAAGCTCAATGACTCTCTTTTTTTAATAAGTCTTCCGGTCGGATGAGATATTATATTCACTTGCGGATGTCTGATGGCTCTAATTAATCTTTCAGTCATCTCTTCTTCGGGTAGCTTAAAATGAGAATGTATACCCGCTATTACATAATCCAAAGCTTCAAGACTTTCGTCATCGATATCCAGAGATCCGTCTTCTAAAATATTCGCCTCACACCCTTGAAGAACTTTAATTTGAAAGCCTTCATCTTCAAGTTCAAGGTTAACTCTCTCAATTTCTTCTCTCTGTTTTTTTAATTCTTCTTCGTTTAGACCATTTTCTATTTGCAAGTATTTGGTGTGATCCGCTATTCCTATATACTCATAACCCAGCTCGTAAGCTGCAATTGCCATTTCTTTTACACTCTGTTTTCCGCCTGTCCAAGTCGTATGAGTGTGAAGATCCCCCTTTATGTCCGAAACTTCACAGAGGTTGAAATCTTCACCCTTCATAGCTTTTTCAATCTCACCTCGATCTTCTCTAACTTCGGGCGGAATAAAGCTCATCCCCAGTTTTGAATAAATCTCCTCTTCACTTTTGCCCGCAACTCTTCTACCGTTTTTGAAAAGTCCGTACTCGTTTAATTTAAATCCCTTTGAAATAGCTACCTTTCTTGTCCGTATGTTATGCTCTTTTGAACCGGTAAAATATTGCAAAGCTGAACCGAAGCTCGCTCTTTCAACAACTCGCAAATCAACATTAAAGCCCTCTTCCAGTTTTATTGAAGCTTTGGTCTCTCCCTGCCCCAGAACTTTTTCAATATTTTCAAACGAAGTAAATTTATTCATTATCGATTCGGTCTTTGATGCCGAAACCAGTATATCAACATCACCGACAAGCTCTTTTTTTCTTCTTAAGGATCCGGCAAAGCTTATCTTTTTGACCTCTTTCATCGCTTTCAGTTCGTTGAATATCTTTTTGGAAAATTCCATAACTTCTCCCAAAGCCCAACTACCTTCATCCTTTTTCAGAAAATCTATCGCTTCCAAAATATTTTTTTCGGTTTTTTCCCCGAAACCCTTAAGGGAGGCTATTGATCCCTTCTCGGCTTCTTTCTTCAACTCTTCCAGATTTTTTATCTCAAGTTCTTCATACAGTTTTTTAATGCTTTTCGGGCCTAATCCCTCCACTCTCAACAGCTCTTCCATTTGAACCGGAAATTTAGTTTTTAACCTCTCCAAATGCTCTATCTCGCCGGTTAATAAAAATTCTTCAACTTTATCAGCTATAGCTTGGCCCACTCCCGAAATTTTTTCAATACCCTCTCTTCCTTTTTCCTCATAAATTTTTTCAATATCGTCTTCCAACTCCAAAAGAGAAGAGGCCGCTCTTCGATAAGCGAAAGGTTTATAATCGATATCATCCATCTCCAGATAGTCGGCTATTCTATTTAATAATTTAGCTAACTTCTTGTTCTTCATTTAATATTTTTAAATTTTTTCTTTTTAAATTATAAACTATTATTGCCGAAATCAGAGCGGACAAAGCTACCAGAAAGAAGACAAAATTAAATCCGGCCCTATCCGCAATCATACCCCCGAATATCGCCGTAAAGCCGAGAGCATAGCCGATAAAA
The DNA here is from genome assembly GCA_003554445.1 of Candidatus Nealsoniibacteriota bacterium. Classification (GTDB taxonomy): domain Bacteria; phylum Patescibacteriota; class Minisyncoccia; order Minisyncoccales; family PWPS01; genus PWPS01. Next base: position 8,409 of record PWGJ01000064.1, on the reverse strand, counting down.
GTACTATGAAGAGCCCAAGTGAAGGATCTCCATTCCTGATCCATATAATGAGTGAACATTCCATACCATGCAGGAACAACACAAGCTTGAGCTATACCTCTCAATAATTCTATCAAAAATATGTGCCAAATGTTAGTAGCTAAAAGATAAGCTAAAGATAAAACACTCAAAGCCACCAAACCGATAATTAAAAAATTAATATCATCCTCATCACCCTTTATAATATCCATCGTTCTGGCGAAAAAGGGTTGAGCTGTTGATTTCGTAATCCAATAAATCCCGGCCGCGACTCCGATTGCTCCAATTGTGGCTCCGGAGATATTCTCCATCATAAAAATAGCAAAAACGGGACCTACGAAGCCCCATCCCGATTGCAGAAAAAAATCCGCTAATATAAAATTTCCTATTAATTTGTTCGGTCTATACATTTTGAAATCAAAGTGAATCTTCCACTTCAATCAACAAATCTTTCAAATCGGGGTCGTCTATTGTTTCTTTAGCTCTTCTGATCCATAACTTATATTCAATTTCATCACATCCCTCTTTCCAATACTCCATTCCTTGAATCAAATTGGTTATATTGTCAACTTGTTTGACGAATTTAGCCTCTTTAGTAATCTTCTTTTTATATTCTTCCCAGAGATCACTAATTTCCTCTTTAAAGTCACTAGGAAGATCCGCGGTTAATTTATCAATGGCTTCATCTTCCAATTCTTTTTTGACTTTTTTTAATTTTTTTCTTTGCTCGGTCGTAGGCCTACCTTTTTTTGGTTCCAAATTCTTCAAATCCTTTCTGGTGAATTCTTTTTCTTCATCTATTGAAACCGCATCGTGGGAAGTTAAATCGGGAGAATAAATCTCGCATATATCGTGCATCAAAGCCATCTTTATCGCTCTTGACAGATCCAAGTCATCCCTGTTTCTACCGACCGCCCAAACTATCATCGCCATCTGGAAAGTGTGAGCCGCGGTGGTTTCCGGGTTTTCAATCCCGTGTAGCTTCCAGCCTCTTCGCCCGTCACTCTTTAATTTACCCAGCTCGGAAATAAATTTAAATATATCTTTCATCTTAATAGTCTATTTTTTTAATCTTGTAAACCGTTTCAACTTTTGAAGAAACTGTAATTTTATCACCCACTTTTTTACCCATAAGCTTTTTTCCGACCAGAGATTCGTTGGATATCTTTCCTTCCGAAGGGTCCGCCTCGAGTGAACCGACTATCATAAACTCATCCTCCTCTCCATCAGCTTCTATGGTAACTTTAGCGCCCAGCTCAACTTTGGATTTATCCTTCGGAGGTTTGATTATTTCCGTGCTCTTAATAACGTCTTGCAATTTGGATATTCTTTTTTCTAAAAATTGCATCTTTTCTCTAAAATCCAAATATTCCGGATTTAGATCTTCCGAGTGTAAAACATCCGGAATTTCTCCCTTTGTCTTCTCTTTTCTGGCGTCGATCAAATCGCTTAACTCCTCTTTCACTTTCTCCAATCCTTCCTTTGTTAAATGGTACTTCTTGTTCATAAAAAATACCTCCCCTTGTTAGTGGGAGGTTGATAACCTTATCGATGATCTTCAAGATTCAACGCTCCCGGGAAAGCCTTTTGTTAATAAAAGGGATACAAATTGACCTTTCGTAAATTTTCTTTACCGGGCGAGCTTTCTTGTTCATAGTGATATAATGTTATCTTTTTTATTCTATTTGTCAAGTTCTTGAAGAGGGAAGAGTGCTAAGATCTTTTTATTACTCTTTTTTGCTTTATTGAATGCATTGATGGCTTCATTAGTTTGATCCATAACCAAAATAACATCTTTCTCTTTTAGTAAGCTTTGTCCTTCCGGAGATACGGAAGAAAGATCGGAATCGGCTGCAATTATAAGCATGTCGGGTTTCTCCTTCAAGATCTCAGCTATATCCTCTCTTTTCAGGTGAAAATTTTCCTCCCAAGAAAAAACAACTCCTTCCGAAGAAACAAGAACCGGATCTCGATATCTCTTATCATTGATCTCAATTTTTCCGGGAGCTATATATTTAATCCTCATTTTTTGCAAAAAGAAATATATTTGATTTTACCCCTTTCCCTTTACTAAAAATCTTCTCCACTTCGAAACCCGACTTTTCAGCTAACTTTTCCAATTCCTTTTCTTTAAAAAAATGATAATATCTTCTTGTTACAACTTCTTTCTGATTGTTTTTCCATGGCAAAAAAGCATCTCTTAACCCGATTTTTCCGGTTATCTTCTCTTTTATATTTTTAAAATATATCTTTTTGTTGGTTGAAATTAAATTCCAGACGGATAGTCTTAATTTTCCGTCCTTTTTTAAAACTCTCTTTATCTCTTTTAAAAATTTGATTCTCATCTTTTCGGACGGTATATGGTGAAACACGGCAATTGAAAAAACATAATCAAATTCATCATTTGAAAAAGGCATATCGAGTCCGTCTCCGACCACAAAATCGGCTTCGGGAAAATTTTCTTTTGCCTTCTCTATCAATTTTTCGGACTTGTCGATTCCGACATACTCAACTTTTTTCTTTTTAAAGATTTGGTAAAATCTACCGTTGCCGCATCCGAGATCCAAAACCCTGACTCCTTCCGGCATCTCTTCAAACAAAAACTCGAATTCCTTCCAAGGCTTGTTTCTCGTTTCAGAAAACTTATCACTGATGAGATCGTAATCTTTTTCGGTCTTTTTTAATATGTATTCGTCAAAATTCATACAACTATATTATAAAGACTGCTTTATTTAAAGCAAACTGATCAACTATTTTTAATATCGATTAAATTTTGAATATGAAAGCCGATGGGCTATAATGAACCACCTAATAAAAACTTATGAATCTAGCAGAAGAAATTGTTAAAAGACTGCTTGAAAAGGAGAAGATATCCCGAGAAGTAGTCGATCAAACAAAAAGAAATGTTTGTAAAAAATACGGTGTAAATTGCCCACCCAACACGGATCTTATTGAGATTTACAGAAGTATGGATGCAAAAGACCAAAGACTGGAGGCCGCACTCAGGCTAAGGCCGGTAAGGTCTCTTTCCGGAGTAGTTAACGTTTCGGTTCTTACCAAACCTTATGAGTGTCCGGGTGATTGTCTCTATTGTCCGACTCAAGAAGGAGTGCCCAAAAGTTATTTGGATGACGAGCCGGCAGTAATGAGAGCTAAATTGAATGCCTTCGACGCTAAAAAACAAGTAGAAAACAGAATAAGATCCTTAACTAAAACCGGTCACCCCACGGATAAGGTAGAGTTGAGAATAGTCGGGGAAACATGGTCTTACTATGATAAAAATTACAGAGAAGAATTCGTAAAATCCTGTTTCGAAGCTCTAAACGGAAAAAAGGCGGAGACATTGAAAGAAGCGCAAGAGGAAAATGAAAAGGCGAAACGAAAAATGGTTACTCTTTCGATTGAAACCAGGCCGGATTATATTACGAAGAGAGAGATAAGCCATTTGAGAAAGCTGGGAGCAACAATGGTCGAAATCGGAGTACAAAGCGTCTTCAGCGACGTTTTAAGAAAAAATAAACGCGGACATGACCCGGAAGCAGTCATAAAAGCAACGAAACTCCTAAAAGATGCCGGATTCAAGGTTTGCTATCAGATGATGCCCAATCTTCCCGGATCTGATTTTGAAAAAGATGTCGAAATGATGAAACTGCTTTTTGAGGACAAAAACTTTAAACCCGACTTTTTAAAAATTTATCCCTGCATGGTACTCAAAGAAGCTCCGCTTTACGAACTTTATAAAAAAGGAGAATACGAACCCTACACAACAGATGAATTGATCCGGTTACTTTCAAAAATTAAAAAAGATATAATTCCTTACTGGGTAAGAATTCAGAGAGTAATAAGAGACATCCCCTCTCAATACGTAGTTGCCGGAGGGGGAACTTCCAACCTAAGAGAAAAATTACATGAGAAAGCGAAAAAGGAAGGATGGAGATGTAAATGCATCAGGTGTAGAGAAGTAAAAGACAACTACGACCCGGAAGAAGATCTCAAATTATTCAAACAAGAGTTTGAAGCTTCAGACGGAAAAGAGATAATTCTAACTTTTGAAAATCGAGAGCGAACCAAACTCTTCAGTCTTTTGAGAATGAGAGTTCCCGGCAATCCCTATCCTGAAGTTCTCAAAAACTCCACAATAATTCGTGAAATTCACACATACGGCCAACAAACTATGATTAAGGATGGGGAAGTTTTAGAAGCGTCTCCTCAGCATAAGGGGTTGGGTAAAAGACTTGTTAAAGAGGCGGAAAAATTAGCTCCGACTCAAAAAATAAGTGTCATCTCCGGAATCGGAGCCAGAAATTATTGGAGAAAAAACGGGTATAAATTAAAAGATAGCTATATGATTAAAGAGAAAGGTGATTAAATTTTTAGACCAAGGCAATAACGAGATAACCTATAAGTGACAATAAAGCTATCGGTGGTAATGCGGGTATCGGCTTTTTTTCTTTTTGAGTAACAAAAAGTAAAAAGGAAGACAAGAGTCCCAAACAGGCAAAGACAACCATTACAACTCCTTCAAAGAGTCCGTAAGTTAAAGTTATCGATGATATTAAAAATAAGGGAAATGCTAAATCTCCACCCCCCAAAACCATAAATTCTTTCTTTTTCTTCTTTTCTAAATCATCCGAAAGATCTGAAAATGAAAAAGGTATGACCAGCCCCATGATTGCTTTGGTCTTTATCATTTCAGTAGCCATCTTTACCATGTGCTTTGTCTTGTAAACCGCTATAAAGTCATAAATAGAAAAAAGAGTTAAAAGGCCGGCAATAATCAAAGGTTCGAACATTCTTCCCATAACGGCACCTATTCCCGAAATAGAAAGAGTTATTAATAGGTTATGAAGAGCGATAATCGGTCTTTTACTCCAAAAAATGAGTAATATAATTATGATTAACATCGCAAAAATTTCATAAAAGACCGTAGATAATGTTATCATCGCTCCCAAAAAGACCGAAAAATAAAAGGCGAATCGAAAAAAGAGAATTCTTCCTTTCTTGAATCTCTCACTTTTGGAGATCATATACATTATGAAACTGGCAAGCAAAAAGTAAGCCACAAATGCCGTTGAAGAAAAAGAATCCGAGTAGCCGTTAGCGGCTTCGGTTATTTGAAATATATTTTCAATTCGGAGAGTGACAAAAACCCCTAAAAGCAGAGTGGCTGCAAAAAAGAATAGTTCAATTACAAAAATTTTCCAAGCTTTACTCATCTAACCTCTTTTATATCTAATGAATCCCGAACAAGGAACTATCTCCAGATCTTTAAGTTTATCCAAAAAGAGGTTGACTCCTATCGAATCCGAAGACATATGCCCGGCAATAACTACATTTATGTGGGCTTTGTTGGCTTCCTTGCGATGTTTTTCCGAAATATGCATTCCTATTATTGTTCCGGCTCCCACATCGGCTAATTTTTGATAAATTTCAGCCGATCCCTCGGTTCCTCCGGTTATTTCGGTCAATACTATTTTACCTGCCCTATTTTTTTTATTACCGACAAATATTTTGGGGCCGGCCCCTATTTTCTCCGCCTCTCTGTATTCCGGTATCTCTCTCAAAGAACTTAAAACATCCTTCAGTAGTCTCGGCTCCTCTTTTTTTAACTTATCTTCAACAAATTCGGCCACCATGTTATCGCAAGGAGTATGAATTGACATAAGGGGTATATCCAAAAGACGAGCAACATCCACTGCTCTCTGATGATTTCCCGGAGAAAGGCTTCTTGAAACCTCTTTTATCTTTTTTTTCAATAGCTTTTCCGCTATATTAACCGGAACACCGTAATGAGCAAGCATTTCTATCTGTAAATCCATTACGTCATCCAGACCGGCCAAAGCTTTTCCTCGCGGATGATGGGATATAACCAGATCTATATCACCCAACTTATCGGCTAAAAGCAATTCTTCACCATCGATGTCGATTCCAACCATAACTTTTTTTACTTCGGTATCGGGGTCACCGTGTAAAATACGAGTGTCACTGTAAGGATTTTCCAACCTTTCCTTGTCAAAAAATTCCTTTTTTTCATCACTTAAACTTTCATACTCCTCTTTTGTTCTGGACAGTTTCCATTTTATCTCTTTTTTGTCCCGAAAATCAGCTTTTTTTCCTTCTTCAATCGCTTTTTTATAAATATCTTTTATCTTCATTTTTCAATTTGGTTATTTTTTATTCACCTTTAATAACTGCCAGAGGTCTTACTTTTGCAACTTTTTCGGATAGACCGGCTTCAACGACTACGTCAACAATCTCATTTATATCCTTATAAGCACCGGGTGCTTCTTCGGTTACTCCTTGCTTGGAGTGAGATTTTAAAATTATTCCCTTTTCTTTAAGGTAGCTGAACAAGCTTTCATTTGATATGTTTTTTCTTGCCGCTGTTCTGGACATCTTTCTACCTGCCCCGTGAGCAGTTGAGTAAAAACTCGGAGTTCCACTTCTGGATCCCGCTAACACATAGGAGCAAGTTCCCATGCTGCCGGGCATTATCACCGGTTGTCCGGTTTCCTTGTATTTATCCGGTAATTCTTTATTTCCCGGAGGAAAAGCTCTGGTTGCTCCTTTTCTGTGAACTACCAATTCTTGATCTTCACCATCCACTTCGTGAACTTCAAGTTTCGCAGTATTATGAGCAACATCATAAATTAAATCAAGATTTCCGGAAAATATCTTTTTCCAAGCTTGGCGCACGGTATCGGTTATCATTTGTCTGTTTGCAAATGAAAAATTGCAAGCTCCTCCCAAAGCCAAATAAAAATCCTTCCCTTCTTTAGAATTAAAAGGAATGCAGTTTAGTTGATTATCGGGTAGATTATAATTATTTTTTTTGGTTGATTTTTTTGCTTTTTTGAGGTAATCCTTACAATTTTGGTGTCCCAACCCTCTGGATCCGGTATGAATCATGATTACAATCTGACCTTCTTCCAGACCGAATATTTCAGCTTTTTCACTGTCATAAATTTGGTCAACCGCCTGCACTTCAATAAAATGATTTCCTCCTCCCAGGGTTCCCACTTGATCCAACCCTCTTTTTTTAGCCTTTTTAGACACTTTCTCATGATCCGAAACCAAATTACCGTTTCCTTCACAAAATTCAACATCTCTTTTGTTTCCGTGCCCTTGTTCAACAAGCCATTGCGAACCGTAATCCAAAACATTTTCAATATCACTCATGTTCATCGCCTTAGCTCTGCCACGTCCGACTCCGGAAGGAACTTTTGCAAATATCTCGTCGGCAATCCTGTTTAGATATCCTTCAATATCATCAATCGATTCATTCGAAGATAAAAGTCTCACTCCGCAATTTTCATCAAAGCCGACAAAACCCGGGGAAATAACACCCGAATCAGCCAAAGTAGCTCCCACTCCACCGATCGGAGGACCGTAACCGGAATGTATGTCCGGCATAGCGACAGCATGTGTAACCACGCCCGGTAGAGAAGTTATATTTATTAACTGCTTCAAAGCTCTATCTTCAGTTTGGTTTAGCACCTTTTCGGTTCCATAAAGCCTTGCCGGAACACGCATAAAAGAGAAGTGGTCCTTGGGCACTTCCCACAAATTTTTATTTATTTTTGTAAATTTATTTTGCATATGAGCGGTAAAATTAAGCTCCCGCTTTTTCTTCTTTTATTTTTTGATATTCTTCTCTGACCACCTCTCTGTCGTCCCAAGGAATCTTTTCTCCGTTTTTAACTTGTATCCAAGACTCGGACCCTTTACCGGTGATTATGACAACGTCACCTCTCTTTGCCGAAATAAGCGCTTCTTTTATCGCTTCTCGTCTATCCAATATCTTTTCCGCTTTTTCACCCGCGCCCCGAGCGACTTGATTGATTATTTCCATGGGATCTTCATCGTAAGGATCTTCATTCGTAACGATTATTCGATCTCCGAATTCAGCCGCTATCTCACCCAAGACCGGTCGTTTCCATTTATCTCGACCTCCGCCACAAGAACCCAAAACGGTTATTAAATTGTTCGGACTCATCTTTTCGGTTATCGACTTATAAACTTTATTTAAAGCGTTGGGGGTAAAGGCGTAATCTACAAAAACAGTAAAATCTTCTTCAATGACCTTTTCCATTCGTCCCGGGATTCCGCTGACATCTCTGAATGCTTTCTTTATATTTTCCGAATCAACATTCATTTCGCGAGCGACACAAATTGCAGCAAGTCCGTTATAGGCATTAAATTCACCCAAAAGAGAAAGATTGAATCTTTCACCGTCGACCTCAAAACTCAATCCCTCCGCTTCGGTTTTAAGTCCGCTTGCTTTAACTTCTATAAGATCATCGAAGTCACCTTCGAATCCATATCCGTATTTTCTCTCGGCGGAAAATTTTTTAAAGTAATCGACATGCTCGTCATCAACATTCAAAACAT
>PWGJ01000018.1 GCA_003554445.1 Candidatus Nealsoniibacteriota bacterium | reverse complement strand
TAAAAGTAGATGAACTCATCTCTCCATGTCGGGTTTGAGCAGTCCGGATTGGGCTGTGTTCCCTCGCATCGCCCTATTTCTATACCGACCACTTGCCACTTTCTCATCATTATGTCTCCACCGCAACCGGTATGCTCTGCTCTGAATTGTCTCTCTTCGTGAACTACTTTTTCTCTGTAGACGAATCTGGGTTCTCTCTCCGGGTAAGGGCAAGGATCCAAGGGTGGGTCCGTAGGCTGGGGAAGCTCTTCTATTATAGATTCTCCCGGACGCTCGGAATCGGGAGGAAGTTGGGTGGTTTGTCCAAAAGCTGTTACTGACACCAAAAAGAGGCCGGTCAGGATTAAAAGCAGAGCTAATTTTTGTTTGTTTTTACTCATTTTAATACTTTAATAAAGAGTATGAACGGTATCACAGATTCCTCTGAAAGGCTCATCTTGAGAAGGATCATTGGGATCACTTTCATATTCAAAATCACCGGTATGATAACAGCCTTGGTCGTAAACTAGAGGACAATCATCACAACCACCACAACTAAAGTCATGATCACAAACCGGACGGCAATCGTCTCCGGGACCTACCCACCACTCACAACTGTCGTAATGATAGACATGTCTTAATCCTTGAAGGCCGTCAGCGGGAATTCCCACGGAATTGGGGTCTACGTCTTCAGGAGACTCAATCGGGTCGGTGAGCCTGGCGCAATCGACACTTCCCGGGGGTGGTTCAGCGAAGTTGGAGCATATTGGCGGGTCACAACTGGCACTCAAACTACAACCGGTACAGTTTCCATCTTCATCCGTATTTATGGAACATGAACCACCGCCGCTACAAGATGGTCCTCCTCGCCAATGGCAGTATGCTCGATATCGTTGCCTCAATTCTATGGGAATATAGACATCCCAACCTTCTTCCAGGGCTGCATTTACCGCATCTCTTATATTTGTGTTTACGATTTCTCCGTCAATATCGTAATAGATGGTTCCACCGTCGGTAGGATTTTCACAAAAATCGATATAAGTCCCCGATCTTTCGGCGGCGTCCCATAAAACATCCATACTGCTTGAAACATTAAAGTTATTGTTATGAAAATTAAATCCGTCGATATTCGATTCGGAAATAAGACCGTCTTCGGCCGCCTCCAGCTGATTATTATATAGACGTAGTTCACTGGGAGTTAAGTCGTTTATTCCTTCGGCTAAGTTTGCAGGCACCGTTCCGGTCAAATTATTATCGTGAAGCTCCAATCTTTCCACTCTGGATCCCATATCTCCCATCTCTTCCGGAATCTCTTGCTCAAGCTCATTCATGTAAGCTAAAAAATATATGGGAGAAAGATTACCGACTTCAGGAGGAATCGGTCCTTCGAGTTGATTTTTTTGCAGACCTATATAGTCGGTGGCAGTTAAATCACCGATTTCTCCGGGAATTGGTCCTTCGAGTTCGTTTCCACCCAAAGTCAACTGCAGTCTGGGATTCAAACTGCCTATCGTAGGCGGAATTTCCCCCTCCAATTCTACATAAGCCGCTTTGTAAACGAGTTCGGGATTGGCATTAACCCACTCATCGGTTAACTCTCCTCCGATCGGATTATTACTTACACTGAAAAGTTGCAAAGGATCACGAGGCTCGGGAACGCTGTAGTGAGCTTCCACTTTTTTTCTTTGGTGATCGGTTACCGAAATTTGACATCTGGTTCCCGTATCCGCATCACAACCCGACCAGCCGACAAAATTTGAAGGGGGAGCTTCCAGAATTATATTTTTCATATCTTGATTTGATTCGACTACGTAAGGAGTAGTCCCTCCCGCATTCAAACCCGGAGTCGTAAAATCTTCAACTATTTGTGAGATCGAAATATTGTATTCGTCATCGAACTCGTATTCTTTATTTGGAAGGTGAGTATTTTTGAAAGCCAATACCTGCAATCTGTTTTGTTTTGTCCCGCTTATTTCATCACTGGTCATTGTCGGATAGAGCAATCCTCTCAATTGTTGCCAATCGGTAAAATCGGTAAAAGTAACTATCATTACCAAAAAGAGAATTATTCCGGATAAAACCAAAAGAAAAGATTTAAATTCTATTTTTTTCATATTTGCCCAAGCTTAATATCGTGGATAATCTCCCTCAAAATTATTATTTCTTATATTGAAAGAAACCATTTGGTTGGCTTCTTCAAGTAGTCCGTCGTTTAAATCTCCATCCAGGTCATTATTGTTTAGAAAAAGCATGTCTTGAGGAAAGCTCCCGGACCACTCTTCCCAGTTCACTTCTCCGGAAACCGTTTCATTTTCTCCCAAACTGAAATACCTTAAATTGGGTAAGGTTTCCGCTTCTTCGGGAAATTCGGGAATACTATTATTACCGTCAGTAGTATGAAAATCAAAATCTATTAAATTGCTCAAGTTGCCTATATTATCAACAAAAGAGCTTATCTGATTTTCAAATCCGTATATATATCTGAGCGAGGATAGATCATTTATTTCATCCGGAACTTCCGTGATTGCATTATTATTAAAATCAAACATCTCCAAATCGGTAAGATTTCCGACACTTTGAGGAATCGATCCGGTTAATCCATCCGAGTTTCTTCCTTGATTTAGAGCCATATCCCACCAGCGTAGAGATTGCATATTTCCGATATCCTCTCCGATCGATCCGCTTAATTCATTTCTATAGATACTGAAGTAAACTACTGAACCCAAATTACCGACGAATTCATCGGGGATACCGCCGGTTATTTCGTTATCATCGGCTAAAAAGCGCTCCAATTGATTCCAGCTACTGTTTTGAGGAAGAGGACCGGTTATTTCATTGTATTGAAGATAAGCTCTGAGAAGATTGCCGGTTTCGGTGAGCTCATCCGGAATCGGATCGGTTATCAAATTATTATTCAAGTAAAGTCTTTCCAAAGAGGCAAGCTGACCCATGTTAGGAGGTAAATTTTCCAAAAGATTACTTTGTGCGTAAAAATGAATCAAATTAGCTAATCCGTCCCAGCCGTCTTCCGGCAGACGATCCAGTTCATTATTTTGTATTAAAAATATCTCCAACTCCGTTAAATTTCCGATTTCTTCGGGAATCGATCCCTCCATAGTTCCTCTGATAGGAGTTGTGTTGGCTTGTCCCGATTGGCGGGAAAGATTCAAATACTCCAAATCTTCCAAAACCACGACTTCTTCCGGAAACTGTTCAATTAAATTGGTTCCCAGATCCAAGTAATAGATGCCGGTATCTTCTTCTCCGACAAAAAGATCGAGAGTTCCTCCACTCAAGTTTTCAAAACTCTCCGGTAATTCCGTTAATAGATTTTTGTAAAGAGTCAATTCCTGAATACTTTGAAAATTATCTCCGAAATTTTCAGGAAGATCTTCCATTTCATTTTCTTCAAAATGCATAAAACGGAGACGATCGGCATCAAATTCATCGGGCAAGTGAACAATTTCGTTTCTTCCGGCATATAATCTGTATAATTTATCCATTGATCCGGAAACTGCTTCCGAATTGTCTTCCGGCATTATCAATAGATTATTTTCAATATTTAAAAATCTTAAATTCTCAAGATTTAAAAGTTCTTCCGGAATTTCTTCCTCGAGTTTATTATTTTGAAGTCTTAGAATTTTAAGCTCCTCGAGCTCTCCGATTTCTTCGGGGATAGATCCTTCCAGCTTATTGTTATATAAAGAGAGTATTTTAAATGGAATTTCATCGTCCTCTTCGGCGAGACCTTCTATCGTGGGAGGAATGGCTTCGTCGTATTCGGAACTACCCGTACTTAGTTGCACACTTCCTCCGTCGTCGGTAAAAGTAAAGCCGGTAATATTATTATTGTCGAGTCTTAAAATATCGATTGCGTGTAAATCTCCGACAGTTTCCGGAATGTTCGGCAGGCAGTTATACCTCAGATCTATTGATAAGCGTCTCGGATGCCAGGTTTCTCTGGTGTGGTGTCTTTGCAGTTCGGTCATTCCTTCCAATTCTTCAATTTCTTGAGGTAGTTCATATCCGTCACAGCCCAATAGATTTTGAGAAGCATTAATGTTTTCCAGATTGTTCAGGTTAATACCGTCTTCAACATCCCCGAATAGAGACAGAAGAAGATTGTTGCGCAAATCAAGAAGATACAAGCTTTCAAAATCCACCAGCTCTTCGGGCAGATATTCCAATTCATTATTTCTTAAAGTCAGAATTTCCAGATTGGATAAATCTCCTCCTTCGATATCGGCAAAACCGATAAATTCATTATTGTGAAGGTAGAGTCTTTCAAGATTGGGTAGAGCGATTTCTTTGGGTATCTCTCCGGTTAACTCATTGTCATGCAATGAGAAGACTTCAATTTCCACCAATCCCTCAACCTCCTCGGGAATCTCTCCCGTTAATTCATTGTGATCCAAAATTAATCTTCTCAATTCGTCAAAATCTTCAACATAGTCGGGAATTTCTTCATCCAGTAAGTTTTTACTCAGGTCGAGTCGATGAAATTCTTCCAGCTCGGTAAGTCCTTCGGGGATGGTGCCGGTTATCTCTTGATGAGGCCAGATTATTCTTCTTATTCTGTCGTCATGATAGGGTTTAAGTTCTATCTCTTTGGGACCCGCTTCTCCGTAAAAATGATCGATTCTGCCGGTATCTTTATAGACCAGATGTGAGTAACTGCTTCCGTCGAGAGGATCTTCACCCAAAAGATGCCAATCGGCGGATCCGTCCGTTCTCCAACTGGCCGAAAGCGAAATACCCTCTTCAGTGAGGGTGGTTATACTTATGGTTATATCCGGATTTCCTTGCGCATTAACAATACCGATCAATCCGAAAAATATTAAAAAAATAAGTGATATATATATTTTTTTTCGGTAAAATCTCATGCTTATATAATTTTATTCTCTTTCTTATTTAAAGTCAAATATTTATCCGTTACCCTTATCCAGTCATCCAAATTTAAGTCTTCACCCCTCTTTTTTGGGTCTATGTTCAGATTTATTAAGATATTTTCAATGTTTTCTTTTGAAAAATTATTCAATCCGGTCAAGTTGTTTTTAATCTGCTTTCTGGGATGTAAGAAGCCGGCTTCGACTACTTTAAAAAAGAGATTCGAAAACTCTTCTTCTTTTTTCGAATATTTTGAATGAGGAGTAATTTTAAGGATTGAAGCATCGACTTCGGGTGAAGGCCAAAAATTGTTTTTGGGTATTGTCGACACGATTTCGGGTTCTCCTCTGAATTTTATTATTGTCGACAGGAAGTTTTCTTTTTCTCCTTTTGATTCAATTCTTTGTGCCACTTCTTTTTGAACAATAACAACAATTAAAGAAGGAGGATTTTCCTTTAATAACTTTCTTATTATCGGAGTAGCCACATTAAAAGGAAGATTGGAAACCACTTTATAGTTACTTTGAAGATATTTTTCAAGTGAAACATTTAAAAAATCAGCTCTAAGTACCGTTAAGCTTTTAGATTCCATCTCTTTTAAGTGGTCTATTAATCTGCTATCTTTTTCAACTGCTATTACCGTGGCTTTTTCTGTTAATTTTTCCGTTAATGCTCCGACTCCGGGTCCTATTTCCAATACTTTATCTCCATCATTAATTTCCGCAGCTGAAATTAATTTTTCTATTACCTCTTCATTGATCAGAAAGTTTTGCCCCAATTTTTTAAGAGGTTTATTCTTTAAAACTTTTTTTATGTTATCTATTGAAGTCAATTTCATTACTTTATTATATATAATTTTAGTTTAATTAACAGCTCAGGTTGACAAAAAAATAAGGGGTTGGTACAATAGCTAAGAAAGTAAAATTTCTTTTAAAGAATATTCGTACTCAAACGACCAAGCACTCCCGAAAGAGTGGGAGGAAAATAATTTTTAACGGAGAAAGAGAAGAAAAAAGAGAGAACTTGAATGTAAATTTTAAAGGCCTACTTATCGGAGTAGGTATTATTGCTTTTTCTTCAATTTTTTTAATCTTTTTCTCCTTTGATCAAGATGTAGAGGCGGAAAATTATGCTTTTTCCGATGCCAGTTTATTTTTACAAGTTGAAGAAAGCTCCTCTGAAGAAAAAGGGTACAGTTTTGTAAATAACGATACAATTTTAGCGCAATCAACTGCTTTTTCACCTCGAGAAAGTCAGGTTTTGGGAGTTGAAGGAAGAAGTGAAAGAGATTCAATAATTTCTTACAAGGTAAAAAGTGGAGACAGTTTAAGATCGGTCGCCGATAAATTTGAAATTAGCGAAGAGACGATTAAGTGGGCTAACAGCCTAACTGATGAAAGTTTAAGTGCCGGACAAGAGCTTTTAATACTCCCCACCACGGGAGTTTTATACTATGTAGAAAGAGGTGACACTTTAAGTGATATTGCACAAAGACATAAAGCTAAAGGTGATGAAATCATCGCTTTTAATGATATTGAAGATGAAACTCAAATAACTCCGGGTGATCAACTGATAATTCCCGATGGGGAAAAACCCGCAAAGCCGACTCCTCAGCAGGCTCCTCAGGTGACTCACACCGGATTTGCGGCCGTTACGCACGGTACGGTAACCCAAGGAGCACATCCGGGACACGCCAATGCAGTTGATATTGCCAACAATTGCGGCACTCCCATTTATGCCGGAGGAGCGGGGACGGTAACCAGAACGGGAAGCGATCCTGCCAGAGCCGGTAATTATATTTGGATAGATCATGGAGGTTTTGAAGCTTTGTATGCTCATATGCAATCGATTCATGTTTCTTCAGGACAATCGGTCAGTGCGGGTCAACAGATAGGAACCATGGGTAATACGGGCTATACTTTGGGTGCCAGTGGATGTCATATTCATTTTGAAACCAGAGGAGCATCCAATCCTTTCAGTAATATGCAAAGAGGTCAAACAATGCGATAATCAATAGCAGAAAGAAGACTCCCCAGCAAGGGAGTTTTTGTTTTGGCTTCAATATGCTAATATGAAACCAATATGCCAGAAAAAGAGCCTACAATTGAATATGGTCCAAATCCGGAAAAAGACGGAGAGCGAACAGAAATAGAAAGAACCCCCGAGAAAAAAGAGGAAGGCATTGAAAAAGAAGAAGAAATTGAATATGAAAAGGATATAAGAAGGAGAGATGACGAAATAAAAGAAGCTGAGAAGAAAGAAAAAAAAGAAGCATACAAAGAAGAGATTGAAAAACTGGTTGAAACGGCCAAAAAAGAAGGATTTGAAAAGGCTTACAAAGAAGCTAAAAAATTAAACAAAAAAAAGAGCGACTCAATTATAATTGATCGTTTTCGCGATCGCTTAGCCGAAGAAAATTTTGATGTTTGATTTTTTTTCAATTCATACGGTTGTACCGGCAGTTGCGCTTTTAATATTGGTGATCTTTTTTTTCACATTAATCTTGAGAAAAAAAAGATTGAACAATTTGAAAAAAGGACTTAATATGTCCTTGTTTTTAATTAGACTTCCTAAATACGAAAAGAAAGAAGAAAATCTTACGATCGAAGAAATTCGTTCTCTGATAGGTAAGATGGAGCAATTTTATTCTAATTTTTTATATTTAGAGAAAGAGAGCTTCTTCGGAAAAGCTCCCGAAATAGCATTTGAAGTTTCATCCCAAGTGGGCGGTTCCGATATATCTTTTTACATATCCGTTCCCGAAAAGATGAAAAATTCTCTTAATAAATACGTTCAAGGAGTCTTTTCCGGTGCCGTCTTGAAAGAGATTCCGGAAGACTATACTATTTTTGAACCCCAAGGGGTTGAGAAAGGGGCATATTTAAGATTAAAAAAGCATTATTCTCTACCGATAAAGACTTATAAAAGACTCGAAAAAGATCCTTTGGAAAGCATTGCTAATTCACTTACAAAAATAACCGAAGATGAAGGGTCTTCTATTCAGTTGGTTATCAGACCGACAAAAACCGATTTTAAAGGTAAGTTGCAAAAAATAAAAGATCTTATACGAAAAAAAGGATTGACTTTCAACCAAGCGACCAAAAAGATTGAGCAAGGAATTTTAGCCGGAATAATTAAAGAGTTTTTTCAAATTTTGATTAATCCTCAGGGAGAAAAAGACGATAAAGAGTTGAAAGAAAGTGAAGACCTTATTGAGGCTATAACCGAAAAATCAAAACATCCCGCTTTTGAAGTTAATATAAGACTTATAGCCGCTGCAAGAGAAGAAAGAAAAGCAAAAGATGTTTTAAAAAGTTTGGAGAGTGGATTTTCTCAATTTTTCTCCAGTTTTAACGGGTTTGAGTTTAAAGAAGTAGAAGGAAGAAGATTCAGAAGAATAATAGAAGATTACAGCTTCAGACGTTTTAACGAAAAAGAGAAGATGATTTTGAATTTGGAGGAGCTTTCCAGTATATTTCATTTTCCTTTGGCGCATATGGATGCTCCTTATATAAATTGGGTAAAGACCAAGGAGGTCGCTCCCCCTTCCGATTTGCCGCAACAAGGAGAGATTTTGATAGGAAACGTAGTTTTCAGAGGTACCGGAAAAGAAGTTTATTTAGCTTCTCGTGAAGACAGGCGGAGGCATGTCTATATGATAGGGCAAACCGGTGTGGGTAAATCTTCACTTATGCAAGAGATGATAAGGCAGGACATGGAAAAGGGTGAGGGTGTCGGAGTTATAGATCCTCATGGTGATTTAGTGGAAGAGACATTGGCGAATGTTCCCAAAAACAGAATAGATGATGTTGTTTTGTTTGAACCCTTCGACACCAAAAGGCCGTGTGGCTTAAATATGCTCGAATGGGAAATGCCCGAGCAAAAGGATTTTGCCGTTTCCGAAATGATTTCAATATTTACACAACTTTTTCCTCCCGAAATGATAGGGCCGATGTTTGAGCATTATATGAGAAATGCAATGCTAGCCTTGATGGCCGACAGAAAGGACCCGGGAACGCTGGTTGAAATTCCAAAGATTTTTACTGATGATGAATTTATGAAAGAAAAGCTTTCCAAAGTAACCGATCCGATGGTAAGAAATTTTTGGGAAAAGGAGTGGCAACAGACCGTAGGTGAAGATAAGTCAAAGATGCTGGGCTATGTAGTATCAAAAGTGGGTAGATTTGTAGAAAATGAGATGATGAGAAATATTATCGGTCAAAAGCATTCCAGCTTTAATTTAAGTGAGATAATGGATGAAGGGAAGATATTTCTTGTTAATTTAACAAAAGGACTTACCGGGGAGATGAACAGTTCATTACTTGGATTAATTTTGGTTTCCAAATTGCAGATGGCGGCAATGAAAAGAGTCAATATACCTCAAGAACAGAGAAAAGATTTTTACCTCTACATTGATGAATTTCAAAATTTCACGACGGAAAGCATAGCAACAATTCTCTCCGAAGCACGTAAATATAAACTAAATT
This sequence comes from Candidatus Nealsoniibacteriota bacterium, assembly GCA_003554445.1. GTDB lineage: Bacteria > Patescibacteriota > Minisyncoccia > Minisyncoccales > PWPS01 > PWPS01. The sequence continues at coordinate 7,823 of PWGJ01000018.1, read as the reverse complement.
TAATCCTGGCAAACCAATTCATGCCTCAACTGGAAGAAGAGATTAGAGATGCGGTTATCGGTAATGTCGGAACTATAGCATCTTATAGGATAGGTGAAGATGACGCGGAGTTTTTGGAAAACAGATTTTCTCCCGAATTTTCAAGTTTTGATCTTTCCAATATAAGCAATTACCATTACATAACGAAGATGATAGTCAACGGCAATTTAACTTCTCCGTTCAAAGTAAAAGCTCCTTATCCCAAAAAAGGAGATAAGGAGCAGATAAAATCAATAAAGAAACTTTCAAAGCAAAAATACGGACGCCCGAAAAAGAGAGTGGAAAAAGAGATTAAAGAGAGTGGTATAGTTTAGTTACATTTTTTGCACTTCTTCGCTTCGGGAACAACCTCGAGTCTCTTCAATTCAATATTATTTCCGCACCCTTCACACTTTCCGTAAGTGTCTTTTTTTATTTTTTCCAAAGCTTCATTTGTTTTTTTGAGCTTCAATTCCAAAGAATGCTCAACCGATCTGAGCGAATCGAATTCTTCAACTTCATCAGCAGCTTCCTCCAGTTTTCCTCCGTCGAATTGAGGGAATTGAGTATCCCAGTCTCCTTTCGGTTTTTTATCTTCTTTTGCAAATCTCTCCAGCATTGTACGCAGCTCTTTTTTTTGTTCCGTTAATTTATTTTTAAATTTTTCTTTATTCATAAGCTCTGAATTAACTCTTTTCTAATTGTTGTTGCCCTCTTGGTTGAAATTATCGTCCTCGAGCCTGTCGATTATCTCCTTCATAGCTTCCATAGAGCCCGTTAGAGCAAATTTATCATCTATAATGGAGAAATGTATTCCGAAATCAACTTCTCTTTCTATCTGCTCTATAGAGGCATCTTCCACAGACTCTCCTTGCTCTTTTTCTGTCGACTCAACTTCAACAGTTGTCGTGCTGGAATAAAGGTGGGAAACCCAACCCGTGGTTTCTTCAATCTCTATTTGGTACCAACCGTTTTGCTCATCCAAGTAATCGTACTCTTCATTGGCATTAACTTTATCGAAAGATGTGTAATCAGTAGAAGGACCTTCTCTTACATTCAATCCCGAATCGGGAACGGCACTACTTATCACCACTATCATTTTTTCTTCCGTTTCATCCGTCAGATAGCTTCCGGCTAGTTCATTGAACTCATCATTCGTTATGGCGCTTACGACGCGATTGTCTTCAACTTCCAGGGTCAGATTATGGGATGTAGGCTCGTCTTCTTCAGGCTCTATATTGCTGTATCCGCTCTCTTCGGTTTGGAAAGAAAATTCTAAAGTTTTTTTATTATTTTCTTCGACGGTTTCCAGATGATTCAGGTCGCTTCCTCCTTTGTAGATGTAGGTCGGAAGATTGTTTTCAATCCAATAACTGATATTTTCTTCCAAGTCCAAGGTGTCGGGAATATACTTGAATTTATCTATTTGATAATTCTCATAGGTTGTAGTTTCTCTGGTTTCGGATATATCTTGAGTTGAATAGCCGTGCAGTTCGATAAATTGACTGAAATCATTGATTATTTCATCTCTCCAGGGAGATATTCCCATATCCTGAAAATCATCCATTTCCCCTTCTTCCACTTTGGCTACAAAGCCCAAAACATTTTCATCCCGGGAGGAGTGTATAAATAGGGTGAATTTATCTTCCAAGAGATCCAGGAAATGGCCCGTTGGCGGAGTGATATTGAATACTTGGAAAAACTCATTCAAATGGATAACTCTTCTGGGAGTCACGTTTTGATTCAAAATAATCAATTCGTTAAAGACTGTTTCATCTCTACTGTCCAGTCTACTTTCCAAAAAGATAGGCACTTCATTCAAATTGGAAGTTGAAAACTCTCTAACGCCATCATCTTCTCCCATCGGAAAAAATCTCTTTGTCGTTAAAACTTCTTCAATTTCAAACGTAGTGCTGTATTCGTTAATTATTTGATTTTGTTCATCAAGGCCTTCGACTTCCACCAATATATCGAAACCGGTTAACTCGGGGTTGAATGAGTGTGAAACGGATTCTCCTTCCAAAGTGGCTATCTCTTCTTCTCTTCCTTGATATTCGGTTGACAAGACCCAATTAAAGCTATCGAAGTCTCCATCGAAATCAATTTCCAGAGAGTAGGTGTAATCCTCCGTTTGGTCTATTTCCACACCCACTATTTCCGGATCCGGTTCGGGTTCCGGTTCGGGTTCGGAAACAAAGAATGATCTTACAAGCATTCCGATCCCGAAGATGAGTAGAATTGCCACACCGAGAACACCCGCTTTTGCAATCATTTTGGATTTATCCGAAGGTTTTTTACTTTTAGCTTCTTGTTGTGGACCTTCGGGAGAAGGGGGTGGAGGAATCGGAGCTTCATCATCTTTTTCTTCTTTAGCTTTTGGAGCGCTCGGAGGTCTTTCAAAAATATCTTTCTTATCACTTTCTTGTTCCGGGGATTCACTCAAATTATCTTTGAAGTCGTCTTTTTTGAGATTTTGAGCTAAATTTTTAGAAACCTCATCTTTCTTTTCTTCTTTTTCATCATCTTTGTCAGAAGCTTCATCCATTCTTTTTTTATCGGGGGAAGGAATTTCAGTATCTTCCGAGTCTTCAACTTCTCCCAGACCGGCCTCCGGAGGAGAAGAGGAAGTTTCTGATTTTTCTGACATCTGATCTTCGAGTCTTTTGAGAAATTCTTCTCTCTCTTTTTCTTCTTTTTCATTTTCGATCTCTTTACCCAAGTCTTCCTCATCAGAACTCTCTTCTTCTCTCTCTTTTGTATCTTGCTCGTCTTCTTTTTGTATATCTCCTTCATCCGTGTCATCAGCCGGCTCTTTTTTCTTCTCCTTTGGCTTCTTACGCCTCTCTCTTTCTTCTCTTTGAAGCTCTTTTCTGGATTTACCTTCTTCTATTGCGAAATTCAATTCTTCTAATTTGTTTCTGATTTGGTCTTCTCTTCTGGAAATAAGTTGTAGTTCTTCTATCTTTTCTTCTATATTTTCCAGTTCTTTTTCAAGCTCCCATCTTTCTCTTTCGATATCTCTTCTTTCTTCTTCTATTTTCCATCTTTTTTCTTCAATCTCTCGCTTTTTATCGGATTCTTCCGCTAATTTTTCTTCTCTCTCTATCTCTTTTCCTTTTTCTTCTATCTCTTCCTCACGTTTTTTTATTTCCCTCAGTCTTTTTTCAATTTCAACACCTCTTTCATTCAATTCTTCAGTTTTCGAATCGATTGTCTGCTTGAGCTCGTCGAATCTATCGAGTTCAGCTTCCAACTCTTCTTTTTCGGCTTTTGCGTCCAACTTTTCTTTACTTTCCTCAAGAGAAGCAATTTTATCCTTAAGTTTGTTTTCTTTATTTAAAATTTGTTGATACCTTAATTCTATCTTACTGGAAGTCTCTTTTAATTCTTCAACTTTTTCTTCTACTTTCCAACGTTCTTTTTCCGCCTCTTTTCGTCTTTCTTCCACTCTCCACCTTCTGCTTTCTACAGCTCGCTTTTCTTCGGTGGTTGAGGCATTTTTCTCTTCTTCCTCTATAGCTTCTTTTTCTTCTTCTATCTCTTCCTCTCTATTTTGAATTAAACTCAGTTTTTTGGATAGGCGCTCCAATTTTTCTCTCTTTTCGGCTCTCTTTTCAGCGAGAGCTTCTTTTTCTTTCTTTATTTTATCCAATTCTTTCTTTATGGAATGTTTTTCACTTTCTATCTCTTCTTTCTCTCTCTCCTTTTTAATCGCACGAACTTTTTCTTCCAAATCTTCTTTTTTGCTTACTATATCTTGAAGCTCATCTTCAACTTTACGTTTTCTCTGCCTTATTCTGTTTAATTTCTCTTCAACATCCCACTCTTTTTCTTCCCATTTTCTTCGTTTTTTCTCCACATCCCATCGTTCTTCTTCTATCTTTCTTTTTTCTTCCGGATTTTCAACAAGGCCTTCTTTTTCTTCTATCTCTTTTTCTTCCGCTTTTATTTCTTGAAGTTTTTCAATAACTTCTTTTAACGATTTTTTAGTACGTTTTTCTTTTTGAGAAAGGCTTTCTCTTTCCACTTCGACAGTTTTTTCTTTTTTAGTAAGTTCTTGAATTCTATCTTCTATCCTCTCTATCTCTTTCTCGGAAGCTAAGTGTTCGATTTTGTCTTCTCTTTGAGCGTCTCCTTCGGAAACAGCTTTTGCTTCTTCAAAAGAAACCTCATCAAGCTTCATTTCAAGTTGCGATCTCAACTCTCTCAGATGAGCTATTTCAGTTTCTATCTCTTCTATATCTTTTTCGAGATTTTTAATTTTTCTTTCTTTGTTCCATCTTTTATTTTCCACCTCTCTTCTTTCGTCTTCCAGCCTCCATCGTCTCTCTTTTATCTCCCTTTGTCTTTCAGGGTCTTCTTCCACTTCTTCTCTTTGTTCGATTTCTCGCTCTCTTTCTTCCACCTCTTCTTCGTTTTTTACAATCACTTCGAGCTCTTCTTCAAGTTGAATCTTTTTTCCCAAAACATCTTCCTTTTCGGCAACCGCTTTTTCTAATTTTGAATTTATTTCGGATAATTTTTCTTCTATTTTTCCCTTGTCTCCGGATATATCTTTAAGGCCTTGTGCTCGAGCTTTTTCTTTTTTAAGCTCTCTTTCTCTTCTTTCCGCTTTTTTGTACTCTCTGTCTTTTTGCTTTATTTTTCTCTTAATATCCGAGATTTTCTCCTCCAACATCCATCGCTTTTCTTCTCTATCTCTTCTTTCGTCTTCCAACATCCACCGCTTTTTTTGAAGTGTTTTTCTTTTTGAAGAATCTTTTACACCTTCCAATTCTTTCTCTATCTCTCTTCCCTTTTTTTCTACCTCTTTTTCTCTTTCTATTACCGAAGCCAATTCTTCTTCCAGCTCTTTCTTTCTTTTTATTAACTCCGCTTCTTTTTCTTTCAACTCTTTTTGGATGTCACTTTTTCCGGACAGCTCTTTTTCACTCTTTTTCTCCTCATTTTTTGTTATCCTTTTCAGATCGTCTTCGAGCTCTTCTTTTTCTTTTAGAAGTTCTTTCTCTTTTTTTTCTAAATTTTTCTCTTCATCCGGTATCTTTTTCAGCTCATCTTCCCACTCCCAGAGCTCATTTTCAAGAGCTTCAATTTTATCTTCAACCTTCCACCGTTTTTTCATTGATTCTTCGTTTTCACTCCCTTCTTTTTCCAGTTCGGAGTGTTTTTTTTCTAAACCTTCAAGCTTTTCTTTTATCTTATTTGCGGACTCTTCTAAACCGGACTTCTTTTTGGAAAGCTGCTTCTTTTTTAGATCCAAATCGTTCAATTTATCTTCAATTTGGCGGATTTTACTTTTTATCTTTTTTATTTTTAACATATTTTTTTATATAAAATTAGGAGTTGGAATCGGTTATTTTTTTCTCGAAATAGACTAATTTTTTTAAATGCTCTTCGCTTTTTTCTTTTTTTTTGCTTATTTCCAATTTTAACTTTTCCAACTCCCTTCTCTTTTTCAAAAGCTCTCTCCGCTTTTTTCTGAAAACTCGATTTTCCATCTCTTCCTCCTCTTTCTCATGCTGTCTTATCTCATTTTTCAATTCTTTCAACCTTTCGTCAAGTTTTTGCAAATTTTCCTCGTAAAGGTTTACCTCCGTTTTTGCATTATTTTTATGTTTTTTTATTTTATCTAAATATTTATCCGAAAAATCACCGAAATCATTTTCGGTCTTTTTTTCTTTTATAATTCGAGGTTTGGGCTTGGGAAGCTTACCGTCCTTGATCAGGGCGATATCTTTTTCCATCGTACGCACTTGGCTACTTGTTTTTGCCATCCCTCCTCTTTTTAATTTCCTTTTTTGCTTTTATTAGTGATAAGTCTATTTTTCCGTCATTCGTTACTTTTAAAACTTTGACCGGGATTAAATCTCCCACTTTAACCACGTCTTCCACCTTTTTGACGTGACCGTCCGCGAGTTCCGATATATGAACCAATCCTTCGGTTCCGGGCATAATTTCTACAAAACAACCGAAATTCATAATCTTTTTAACTTTTCCTTTGAACATTTCACCCTTTTCCGGTTCTCTTACTATATTTTTAATCCACTCATATGCTTTTTCTGCAGATTGCTTGTCTTCGGAAGTTATGAATATATCTCCGGAATCTTCAATATCGATGGAAACTTCGGTTTCATCTATAATTTCATTTATAACTTTTCCGCCGGGGCCGATAACTTCTCTGATTTTATCTTGATCTATCTTCATCGTTAAAATTCTCGGAGCATAAGGAGAAAGATCCTCTCTCGGCCCTTCCAGAGCTTCTTCCATTTTGTCCAATATGACGTTTCTGGATTTTTTTCCTTTTTCCAAAGCTTCTTTCATTATTTCAATCGTTATTCCTAAAACTTTAACATCCATCTGAATTGCATTTACTCCTTTTCTGGTTCCGGCAACTTTAAAGTCCATATCTCCCGCATGATCTTCCAATCCTTGTATATCGGTAAGTAGGCGATAATCATCACCATCGGAAACCATTCCTATCGATATTCCGGTAACGGGTGCTTTTATCGGAACTCCCGCGTCCATCAGTGCCAATGAGGTGCTGGTAATCGCTGCTTGAGAAGTTGAGCCGTTGGAAGACATTATTTCCGAAACCGATCTTATCGTATAAGGAAAGTCATCGATGTCAGGCAAAACGGAGCGAATCGCTTTCTCACCCAACATACCGTGTCCGATTTCACGTCTTTTCGGTCCTCGCAAAGGCCATGTTTCTCCCACCGAATAGGGAGGAAAATTATAATGATGCATGAAGCGTTTTTTGCCTTCCGCTTCCATATTATCAAAAAGTTTTTTATCTCCCGGAGGACCCAGGGTAATTATTGATAATGATCTCGTTTTTCCTCTGGAAAAAAGACCGCTTCCGTGAGTTCGAGGCAGGAGTTTGACTTCCGTTTCCAGTTGTCTTATTTCATCTCCTTTTCTGCCGTCGGGTCTTTTATTGTTTTTCAATATATTTTTACGGACAATATCTTTTTTCAGTTCATCAAAATAATCGATAGCCTCTTTTTCTTCTTCATCTTCGAATTTTTCTTTTATATCTTCCTTGATTTTGTCCAGATCTTTTTGATCTTTATAAATCGCCTTTTCAATCTTATCTTTAAGGGAGTCGATTGAATTTTTAATTTCATCATCGGTTTCTTTTTCTTTTTCCAAATCTATCTTATCTTTACCGAATTTTTCCGTTAATTCATTTTGAAATTTTTCTAATTTTTTTGTTGCTTTTTTAGCTATTTCAGCCGTTTTTAAAACTTCTTCATCGGAAGCTTCGTCATAAAAGCTTTCCACCATATTTATAATATAGTCATCACCATCAAAAAATCCGCTGAAGACGGCATCGACATCACCTTCTTCTCTCTCTTCGTAAGTAGGGTTCAGGATAAATTCATCTTCATCTTTTCCGATGCGAACCATTGAAACGGGTCCGTTCCAAGGAATATCCGAGATTGATAGAGCTATCGATGAAGCCAAGCCTCCGAGAACCGCCGGATCGTTTTCCTCATCCCAAGAGAGACAGGTGACGATTACTTCCACTTCTCTTTTTAAGTTGTCAGGGAAAAGCGGTCTTATCGTTCTGTCTATCATTCTGGAAATGAGTGTGGCTCTATCGGATGGCTTACCTTCTCTTCTGGTGTATCTGGAGCCACCGATTTTACCTGCAGCATAAAACTTTTCTTCATAAAAAACCATTAAGGGAAAATAACCCAACTCATCTTTTTTATCTTCGTCGGACATGGTGACGGTTGCTAAAACCACGGTGTCTCCATATCTGAGCATAACGCTTCCATTAGCTTGTTCAGCCAATTTTT
>PWGJ01000014.1 GCA_003554445.1 Candidatus Nealsoniibacteriota bacterium | reverse complement strand
TGCTTTTATTTACCCCAATCTTCCAATGGTACATCGTGTTTCTTTGCGAACTTCTTACTATCAGTAGAGATTAACTCTATCTCTGGTGTTTTTGGTGTGACGTCTTCTCTACGCTCTTCACAAATAGAAAAATAAGAGCAATACTGACATCTCCACGATTTTTCACCATACAATTCTTTGTTAGCTAGTGGGTGTCCTTCCTCTGCTAAACGTTTCTTCTCTTCATGGTACTCTCTACCTGCAAAGTACCCTTCTCTGCACCTTGCTCCCCATTCATCTTCGTCAAAACTCTGTGCTATTTGACCTGCAACCGTTAAACCAGCTAGTATGTATTGACCTATGTCTTTTATCGCTGAATATGCGTCATTCTCCGAGTCGTAAAAGTAAAATGCTTTCTTCTTGAACTCGCCATATCTATACGCAAACTCATCGTCCTTCATACGTCTATCTTTACGCTTTTTTTCGTAGTAGTTCTGTGCAACATCTTGGTAAGAGTCAACCGTAGCAATCTTGTTGAATTTGTTATCTCTCTCTGCTGGATTGATGTAGACTAGAGCTGGTTTACTGAATTTTAAACTGTTGTCTAGGTGCTTGTACAATTCACGTTCGAAAATGAACTTGTATATCAGCAACTGTAACAGGTGTGTGGTCTTCGGCAAATATCTAAAATAACTACTAGTGAACTTGTAATCATATATCGTAATCTCACCCGTGTCTGTGTTCAAGACTAACAAATCCACCTTCCCTCTCAACTCTCTGTCGACTTGTTTTATGTACGTGGATTGTCCTACTTCTGCGTGCATGTCTAAATTCATTTCGTTTAGCTTATCGGAAACAACTTTTTTTCCAACGGCTTTTTCAAATCCCCCATGTACCATAGTTCCTAGTTCCATACTGAAAATGGAAGAAAGAGGCACACCGATTTTTGTATGATAAGTATACCACATCTTCCTTTGACAGTAATCTAACGTACTTATCATCATAGTGGTACTTATCTCTCCTAGCTCGTACATCTGTATGTGTATGTCCTCTTCCGCACCCTCATTAAACTTAAGTGCAACTGGAAGAAAAGGGTAACCCATATCGTTTTTTACATTATATATCATATTTACCAAACCATCTTCTTCTTACGTCTTCTTATTCTGTCTTTCATCTTCCTCTTTTCACGTTTCTCTTTCTCGACTAACTTCTTGTACTCATCATATGTCATGTCGTGACGTACTTTTATATGTTTCGGAGTAGCTCGAACATCACCGCAAATAACGCATGTCTCCCAAATATTATCTGACATTACAACTAACACAGTCCCTAATTATTTAAACGTTTTGTAGCTTGTTATCGGGAATGTTAACAATAAAGTTTATTTAATCCCTTAACTAATAACGGTACTATGTTAACTAAGAGAATAGTTGTGCGGATGGATGACACTCTAAGGGATGAAATTAAGGAAAACGCCAATCGAGACCTATGTGTGCAGTACGGTTATTTGTTGAAAAAGGGTCTAGATTGCGAAGAAGAACTCGATGTTCAGGAATACATAGAAGAAAACAAACTTTACAACCTTCCTCAAAAACATCTTAAAGTTAGGTTGGAACGTCAAACATACTCTGATGTAAAGAAGTTTTCTAAACGGCACTACCTAAGAAGACCTACTGCATACAATATATTGTTGAAAAAAGGTTTGGAAGAGATGAAGTATTAGTTTACCTGACCAACCACTTCAAATCTTCTCTTATCTGTTTGTCAACGTCCAACATATCAACTTCACAATCGAGACTCCTAGCTATGTGAACAGCTACTATATGTTTACACCATGAGCCGTTTTATCCTTTCTCTGTCCCCAATCTCTGTATCTTCCTTTATTGTCCAAGTGTACGTATTCTCCATCTCGTAGACCTATCAAATATATGTCCCTAGTGATTTTGCCATCTCTATCTTCCTTCTCACGACTAATTACTTTCCATAACTTCTCGTCAATACGACTTACCCTACCTTCTCTATAGATTTCCATGCCTTTACGAACTCTATCATATTGACTCTGATTAAGACCTTCTCTATCTCCGTCACCGATTACCTTTGTTCCAAACTCACGTATATCTCTTTTCTTTATCCAGCAAATCGGTATTTCTTCGTCTAGTACTTCCTCCGAAGGTTTGGCATCTATGCTAGCCCAATCAGGCTTCTTCTTAGGCAATCCCAAGTCCCTCAACGGCAAAGCTTTCTGTACCCACTCTTTCTTAGGCTCAGTGTATCCAACGTCATCTAAGTCCTCCTCGCTCACGTCCTCATCCTCTTTCTCCATACTAACACGATACTTATCTCTACCTGTCTTAACGAAATCCCCTATCTTCTTAATCTTCTTAGGTTCGTCTATATCAGGTTCGGGTTCAGGCTCAGGCTCTGGTTCCGCTACAGGTTCTTCGGGTTCATCCCACTCCGTAGGGTAAACAGCAATCACACCGTCTTTCGTAGTCTTCGTTAAGTACCCGTCCTCATGTAAACCTGATATTGTCTTTCTTATGTCACTGCTAAGAAAGGGTAGCTCTTCCTCTATCTCTCGATGTGTGAGTTCCTCTTCCTCCTTCATAAACAATTTGTAAATTGCACTCTCTATGGTTTCGGTATCTGCGTCTACTACTTTGTTTAACTGTACGAACTCGTCATCTCCTTTTTTAATAAATGCTCCACTGTCATCTCCCGTCTTCAGATACTCTGCAAGAGCCTTTTCGTCTTTGAAATAAATTTCTCCTTCGGATACAGCCATTTTAGTTCGCCTCTCGCCTCTCGATTACCTTATAACCAAAGTCGGTATCTTCTGTTTGCTTAACCCTGACTATCCTACCGCCCTCTTGGTATTCGTAAATGCCTTCGTCTTCATCTATGACGTCCATCTCTATGCCCATTATCGTTTTGGTCTCCCTGTCCTCAACTCGCTTAGGCATTATGCCATAGATAGTGCCTACTAACGGTTCAGTTCCCTCTCTCAACTCACCTTCTTCAACTAGCTCTTTTAGTGCGGACTCTATGTCTGCTCTTATCATACCAAAATCTATTAACTCACCTACTATCAACTCATGTGGTAAGGGTTCATCCACAGTTTCAATTAGTTCGACAATGTAGTCTTTTGCACCTTCTAAGGTAAGGTTTTCTGGTCTCAGATGGTCGTAGGTAGGTCGTAACCTCTTCATACGTAACAAAATCTCTTTCTTCTTCTCTGCACCAGTGGGTGTCAAATCATCTCTTTCTCCCATTATTTTACGTACAATCGCATGTTCGTCTATGTCTCTCCTCTCTGGTTCAGGCTCAGGTTCGGGTTCAGGCTCAGGCTCTGGTTCCGCTACAGGTTTAGACTCAACGTCTCTTATCTCAACTTCGTCACGTGGAGTACACTCCCACATGATAGTAGGTGGTCTTTTATTGTGAAACTCTATCGCAAACATTATGTGATGAAGGGACTTGTTAAAATCTCTACTTCGGTCAATTGCCTCTGCAACTTCATTCGGAACTATAGTTAAATTCCTCACTCTGTCCGCCATAGTCCTGTTGAACTCGGCTAGAGTTATCTCTCCTTGCAAATACTGACGTGCTTGGCTCATTACTGAACCCGTGATATATCCGTGCTCGTCCTTCCATCTCCTAACTTGGTCTTCTATATTCTTAGGATATATCATTTTGTACCTAGTTATTGAATCTTCTATAGAGTCAACCTCTCCAATTATGTGACTTATATCTTCCTCCGTCTGCTCTTTAAAAGCTCTGTATGCTAACCCCTCGTCTGGTCTTCTCCTACCTTCAACCTGAAATGCACTTCTCATTGCCATAATTCCACCTACTATCAAACAATACCGACTACCCTCATTATAAGTGTTGCGACAGTTAACATAGTCCCGATGATACCCGTCTCTATCAACATCAATCCTGTATCCCTCCTCAGTTTGTCAAACATCCCCATCTCCGCCATCTGTCTAGCTTCACACCCTAAATAACTATCTTTGACCTTAGCAATCCTCTTATCGTTTTCGTCAACACATTCTTTGATTTGGTCTATCTTACTACATGCCAATTCCTGTGCCGTATGTATCTTGTTTAGTTTTTCTCTTATCTCCTTCATGTCCGATGAATAGTCA
>PWGJ01000022.1 GCA_003554445.1 Candidatus Nealsoniibacteriota bacterium | reverse complement strand
GTGCTCTCGGCAGGAGTCGAACCTGCAACCTACTCCTTAGGAGGGAGTCGCTCTATCCGGTTGAGCTACGAGAGCTTGGTGTAACCGATTATAATTTATTAATTAGATATTGACAAATTAACCGAAAATAAAAACTAAAAAGTCGTACTCGGGAGAGGTTGGACCTCTCCCGAGATTCTTCAAGAAAGGTGGTTTGAGTTGAAATCCGAGTTATTATTGAAACTGTTTGCTATTTGGGAGAGGTTGGACCTCTCCCGAAGGGGATGGTTTGAATTGGTTTTTGTGATTAGGGAAATAAAAAGCCGCCTTAAGGTAAAAGGCGGGTGTCTTTTAAATATTATTTAATCTTATTTTCGTCGATCTCCTCCTTATTTCTTTTTATTCTCCAATTTACAAAAAGTGCCACCAGTATGACAATCACCCAAGGCGCGACATCCCTCCAGCTTACCGGAGGATGAATGGTCTTAACGGTCTCGTTTCCGGCTCTGTCGACCGCCTTAACCTTTATAACGCTGTTTCTGGTTTGATCTTGCAAAAGATAAGGACTTTCCGCTCGTTCCCATCTTTCCCATTTTTCACTTTCGGCGGTTATGAAGCCTATCCTTTTTTGTTCTGAAATTTTAAAATAATCAATCCCCGAACCTTCGTCTCTGGCATTGAAGATCAAGAAATATTTTCCACCGAATATACCGGGATCTCTGTTGAGTTGAAGATTGAATATCTCGGGAGCTTCGGAATCTTCTAAAAATCTTTTCAAGAGTGGATCTTCGGGGTCTTCGGCGACTTCCGGTATTACGGTAAATCGGGCTCTTTTTCTGGTGTAATCCAAAGGGGTTGCCAATCCGTCATTGAGCATTATTCTGGAACCGCCCCAAAATCTTGCTTCGCCACTAACTTCTCTGTGAGTGTGACCGACTTTAAAGAGGATCTCTCCCAAAAGAACCGACTCTCCATCTTCGGGACAATAACCTCCGGGAATACCACCGGTAAAAGTGACAAAACCGATATCATCGTGTATTTCCGGGCTTTCCGGCCAAAGGGTAAAATCGGAGCGATTACTTAGAAACTCTTCGGCTTGAAGTATGAATCTGGGATACAAGAGATGAACTTCGGCGGCGTTGATGCATTCTCCTTTGGTGTCAACTCTCACTTCAGCTATGAACTTTTCATCGATTCTCTTTTCAATCTCGGCCGGTTCAAAAAAGAGTTCCGCCGTCTCACCGAAGGTGAAAAAAGGCAAGAAAAAAGCTGCAGTCAAAAAAGTGACCAGTAATGCTTTTTTCTTAATTTTGTTCATATTTTTCATCTTTTATTTTTCTTATCCGGTCCAACAACTCATTAAAATACTAAAGTCGGTAAGGTCAACAACTCCGTCGTTGTTGAGATCAGCTTGAGGACTGTCGGTTCCCCAAACCGACATCATAATACTAAAGTCGGGCAAAGCGACCCGCCCGTCACCGGTAATATCGGCGGCTACACAGCCTCCGACGCCGACTGACAAAGTTATCGGTCTGGTATAGGCACTTTCCTCTTGGTTGGCTTCCGCTCTGGCTATGACGTCATAACGACCCTCTCCCAACTCTTCCAGGTCGGGGACAAGTTCCCAGTCTCCCTGATCGTCAACATCGACCATTACCTTTTTTTCTTCTTCATTGTCTTCAAAAAAGCGAACCTCAACTTCACCTCCGGGAACGAAACGTCCGAATATGGAAACTTCTTGCTCAATATCAACCGAGCTACGGTCAAGCTCAATCGTGGGTGAAAGAAGATAGTCCGAAATAACATACCCTTTTTCAGGATCCATAGTCAAGGTGAAAGTGGTTTCCGTAGAGGATCTTCCCTGATCATCTTCGCTCAAAAAGAGAAAGTTTTGCGTCTCTTCAAGAGGTTCGTTTTCTTCAATTATGAAAGCACCTTCGGAATCGGTTTCAACCGTGTGCATCTCTTCTAAGCTTTCATACAAAACAACTTCTCCACCGGGGTAAGCCCATCCGGCAACAACCAGATGCGGAGGTGGGTCTTCTATCTCCGGCGGAGGTGGGTTGGCCGGTTCACCACCGGGTTCGGGTCCTCTGTCGCCACCGGCGGTTCCTCCTCCGGTGTCGGGACCGATATCACCACCGGTTCCTCCTCCGGTTCCGCCACCTCCTCCCGGATCTTCTCCGGGTTCGGGTCCGTCTCCGACGCCGTCTTCTTCTCCGTCTCCGACATTATCCTCTTCACCATCTCCCAAACCGTCTCCGTCTCCGTCGCCATCACCTTCTCCGTCTCCGTCGCCGGTTCCGTCTCCTTCACCTCCCTCTTCTTCGGGAGTCGTAAATTCTACGATTTCACCGTAATTACGCAAATCCTCTTCTTCCTCTTCGTCATACCATTCTACTCCGGCTCTGTATTCGTAAGTCGTTCCTCTTTCCAGTCCGCCCAAAAGCTCGTTGAAGTCGGTTCTGTTATTGACGGTAAACATGCCGGTTTGAATCCAATCTTCGTCCTCCTCTTCTTCTTCGGCTTTTTGTCGATATTCAAAAAATACCTGAACCGAGTCTTCCAATCCCAAGTTTACCAATTGTCCTTGCAAAAGAGCGGTATCAATTCCCAAAACGATCGCTTCTTCGGTGGTTACGATCGGCTCCATAACCTCCACGGTCGTTTCAAGATGAACCGGATCAAGAATGGCAATCAATGTTGTTCCGGAGGCGAATTTTTCTTCATTTTGGTCAAATACGGAGATGCTTATCTGATAAGATCCTTTTTCGGGTGGATTTGCTATTTTGGTTTCTTGCGTTCCGACGACAATCTCTATCGTATCGTCTTCTTGAATCGTAAGCTCATCCGCAAGAGTAAAATTTATTTGACCGTCTTGGCCGTGAGTAACCGAAACACCGACCGTTTCCGGGCCGGCCTCATTTCCGACTTCTTGAGCTTCCTCGTTTATCGAAAAAGAGATATCTTCATAATCTAAGTCTTCAGGAAAGTAGAAAGAGCTCTCCGGCTTGCCTTTGAAGTCGATTTCCATTTCGGAAGAAGAAGGGATTTCTATCGAGCTGGTAAAGCTTATCTCATGAACCGATTCGACCTCCGGCCAAGAGGTTGAAATTTTATCGGTAATACTTCTTATTCCCCCCGTTTGTCCTATTGCCAAAGAGCCGAAAGCGAAAATTCCGGCCAAAAGGCCAGCAGTTATGATCAATATAGAATTTTTTCGGAGGAATTTCATTTAAAAATCCTCTTTTATTATTAATTACTTATAAGAACTCTTTCTTCTTTTCTGGTCCGGTAATCAAGATAAAAATTGAATAAAACCAGTAAAAATAGAGTAACTATGGATATCAGGATGAGGTTGGATATGAATCGATTCTCTCTGTCTCTTTCTTCCAGGGTTTGGAGTAAAACTTCTTCTCTTTCATCCAGCTCCTCTTCCCTTTCTCTCAATTCTTGAGCCAGCGTATTGTAGGGATTTTCGGGAACTTCCGCCGAAGTTCCGGTCGTAGAACCGATCCTGGCTACCATATAATGAGTAACGTCGAGCGGATCGACATGATAAAATCGCCACGAAAAGAGAAAGAGAATCAAAACGGTCGTGGTTGTCGCCACTATCGCCATTTTTACCATTAATCTAACTATTTTCATTCGAACTTCTTAAAATGTATATTTCAAAGACTCTAAAGACGACCAGAAGTAGAAATGCGGAAAAAGAGAGTAGAATCGCAACAGCCGAATTCTTTCCGACCGGCAAAAGCCAAAAATCAAGATCCCGTGTTATGGTATCTCTATCTTCACCGTATTCCAGAAAAAGTACAGCCTTATACCTTCCCGCTTCCATTATATCGTTTTTATCTTTCCAAGTAAAACTCCAACTCCTTTCACTGTCCGGCAAAATGTTACCGAAGCGAGTCACCTTGTTTATCGGAATCGTATCGACTTTTCGGTCTTGATTGTAGATTCTTATTTCACCCCTGGGTCTTATATGAACATTGCCCCTGTTTTCAATCGTAAAGCCGAATTCGATTCGGTCATTTCTATAATAAAGTTCCTCGGCGGTAAACTCTTTCAAAACGGCATCCTCGACTATATCACCGGTTACACTGACTAAAAATAGAGAACCGACCGAAGCGGAAAGAGCCAGGTAGGTGTCCTCGTAATCTTCAACGGGCTTGGTGGAGGTTAAGATGGCGCCGTATTTACCGCCCG
>PWGJ01000047.1 GCA_003554445.1 Candidatus Nealsoniibacteriota bacterium | reverse complement strand
TCAAAGGCTTGGTGAAAATCACCCAGCCACGCAGCTATGCTGGAGATCATTTTCTTTCTCTCGTCTTTTTTCGTATCGAACAGGAGCTTGCAATCTTCCCCTGGTATGTACTCCAGTATCAGCATATTTTTTTCAACATCTACGATACCTGGAACAGGGATATCTCTTTCCGCGCATCCTCTCAAAACCCTTTCTTCTACTTTAAGACCGTGGATGAACTCTTCATGAAATTTTTTAACTATGTACGTTCGGCCGTTGAATTCGACCTTTTTTACCTCGTTTTTCTTACTGTCGTAAGTCTTAAGAATCTTCCATCGGTCCGGTTTTGGCTTCATCATAGAGCCATAGTGGAAGTTCTATTTGTATATTGACCGATTTTTTGTAACAACTCCACCAACATCCTAAAATATTTTATACACCGAAGCCCCCTCATTTATCAAACGAGCTCTGAAAACCATGAAATCGATTTATCCCTGGACGGCGTTCGGTTTAACTATAATATTGTTGCTGAGCGGCTTTGCTGGATCGACGGTTGATTCAGTTTCAGAAGAGGAAGATATACCTGAAGGAGAGCTCCCCTTCGAACAGAAGTATTCGGACCATGAAAAGTCTATTATCGGAACAGAAGAGAGCCGGTATGATCTTGAAGATCAATGGCGTTGGCTCTATGACCATGAACATCGGACCGAACCCGAGAATGCGGGGGGATTGACAGGAGAGGGGGTTTGGTATGGAGGGATCAGGCTTGATCTCTCCCATGATGTGGGTGCCGTCATGACGGAAGTAGCTTACTACGATTTCGAAGCGGCCGCCGAGTATGTGAAAGCCCACGTTGCTGAAGACGACGGCGGCGCACCTGGCGATTGGATAGCTTCTTCGGATGAGTACCAACCTACGGGAGACGGTTGGGTCGAGTTGAGCTTGGACCAAGCCGTGCTCGTCGAAGATCCTGGACAGTATTGGGCGGTGCTTGAGATAGACGACTTGGGCGACGACCATTTTCCCTTTGGATGTATACCTCCCTTTGTTTTAGATGGACAGTATATCAACACGGAAGATCCCGAGGATCCAGGAGACTGGGGCGATCTTAAGGATGACAACGTAGGTGGTGCTTGGTCTTTAGAAGTCAGAGTTGAAAGCGTCGAAACTCTTCCTGCAGATGAGATGAACGCGCATACCGTCACGCTGAACGGTGATCTTCATGGAAAATCGGCAGAAGTTTTCTTCAGGTACAGAAAGCGGGGTTCTACCACATGGTCCGAGACAACCCCCGTTCAGGTTGGTTCAGGAGAATTCAGTGATACGATAACTGATCTAGAGCCGCTGGAACAGTACGAATTCAAAGCGGTTGCGGATCTTTATGGAGAAGAGGTGGTTGGGGAAACGCTCTATTTTACTCCGGCCCACGTCTCTAGGACTACACAAGTGCATGAAGAGTGGAATGAGTATGATTTTATAGAAAACCTGCGGGTTGAAGAAGACGATCTAAGGTTGGATACGGAGGAGGATCGAGAAGAGACCTATGGATTTGAGGGAGAGAGCGAGACCGTCGATGTATCCGATATAGTTGAGATGGAGATCACGATGTTCGGAGCGGGCGGTGGTGGAGGCGGTTACGAAGAAGGAGGTGATGGCGGTTACGTCAGTGCGGTCATAGATGTGAGCGATTTCGAAGAATTAGAGATATGGGTGGGCGAAGGTGGGTATTACAACAGTTCTGGTGGCTGGGGCAGATCCGAAGGAGGAGACGGCGGTTACAATGCTGGCGGCGGAGGCGGTTCCACCGAGATCTGGGCCGACGGAACGTTTCTAGCCGCTGCGGATGCCGGCGGCGGAGGGTGCGAGTTTGTAGTTCTAGGAGATCGTTTTGGCGGGGGCGGAGGAGCAAGAGGAGGAGAAGGAGGATATGGGGTTTCCGGTAGTGGCGATGACGCAGAAGGCGGGGGTCACGGCGGCGACGGTGGCGAGAGCTATCCTCTGGGGCTAGGAGATAGAACGCCCGGAGGACCGGGAGGAGGAGGGGTGAATCCAGATCATGTTATAGCCGATCCGGAAGTAGTCATGGGAGGTGGAAGTTCCGGCGGAAGTACTGGATCTCACGGGGATCACGGCTCAGTAGAAGTGAGTTACCTGAATAATCACGAAGAAGGCGTCAGGATCTCCGAACCGTTATCTCTAAATGGAATAGAAGATGTTGAGGATAGTTTGATAACATGGGGACAAAACGTGCCTTCCGATACGGATATAACGGTGTACACCGCAATAACGGAAGATGGATCTGAACCCTCTGATTGGGACCAAGCTCAGGACAATGATACGATACCATCCATATCTGCAGGCGATGATCTTGACGGAAAATATCTGTGGACCAGGCAGGTTTTGAGTACGACCGACGGAACCGCGACTCCACTGTTACATGATCTGACCGTGGCGGTCATGGACTCAAGCATCGGTACGTTCGATTTAACTATAGAATCCGACCAAGGAGGGACCACATATCCTTCTCCCGACACCTACACATACGATGAAGGAGCCGAGGTGACCGTAGGGGCCGTACCCGACGAGGACTGGGCATTCGATGAATGGACAGGTGACGTTCCTCCAGGTGAGGAGGAAAGCAAGGAGATAACTTTGACCATGGATGACCATAAATCATTGACAGCTCATTTTAGTATACAAGAGTTCGAGCTGACCATAGACTCAACGAACGGAGGCGAAGTGTTGGAACCCGGGGAGGGAACATTCCATTATGCATATGGAGAGATGGTGGAGTTGGAAGCGCTAGCTGAGGAGCATCACCATTTCGTAGAATGGATCGGTGACGTTGAGGAAGTTGAGGATCCCTCGGCAAACTCCCCCACCATAGAGATACTCGACAATTACACCATAACTGCAAATTTCGACGTAGATTCGTATACATTGACCCTCGACTCCAGTGAAGGAGGAACCGTGACGGGACCCGGCGAGGGAAATTTTACCTATGATGCGTTTGAAGAGGTAGAGCTTACGGTATTGGCAGACGAAGGTCATGCTTTCATCGAGTGGGTCGGCGATGTTGAGAACATAGAGAATACTAAACTAGGAGATACGTCCGTTGAGATGCTCGGTAACTACTCTATCACGGCGGAGTTCGATTCGGACTTTTACGAATTGACCATTGATTCAAGCCAGGGAGGAACTACCCATCCGGAGCCGGGGCTGTACTCATATCGAGAAGGCACTGAAGTCGAAGTTCAAGCCATCCCAGACGAAGGATTTTATTTTGTCAACTGGACAGGCGATCATACTGAAGGAGAGAAAGAAGAAAAAAATATAACGCTAGTTATGGACGAGAACAAGTCGGTCACGGCACACTTCGAGAAGCTAGTGTATGAACTTATCATAGGATCTACGGAAGGTGGAGAGGTGATAGAACCTGGGGAAGATACGTACGAGTACGAGCATGGAGAAGAGTTAACCATCGAAGCCGTTGCATACCAGGATCATAACTTCTTAGCATGGGCGGGAGATACGGATGGTATAGAAGATCCAGAATCTAACATAACTACGTTAAAAATGTTAGATGACTATAATATAACAGCATATTTCGCCATGGACACTTATGAGTTGACGGTAGAGTCTACGGAAGGAGGCGAAGTCGTCGAACCGGGCGAAGGTACGTTCGATTACGCTCTTGGGACGGAAGTGGAACTGGAAGCTGCAGCGGGGCCGGGTTATCACTTCGTAGAGTGGACTGGTGATGTTGATAACGTGGAGGATCCTGGCTCGCATGAGACCACCATCATTATGGAGTCGGATCATGAGATAACTGCCAATTTTGCATCGGATACATACGAGTTAACAGTAGGGTCTACGGAAGGAGGCGAAGTCGTCGAGCCTGGAGAGGGTAATTTCGAGTACGATGCCTTCGAGGAAGTGGAACTGGAAGCTGCAGCGGGGCCGGGTTATCACTTCGTAGAGTGGACTGGTGATATTGATAACGTGGAGGATCCTGGCTCGCATGAGACCACCATCATTATGGAGTCGGATCATGAGATAACTGCCAATTTTGCATCGAAGACTTACGAGTTAACGGTAGGATCCACGGAAGGAGGCTCAGTCACAGAACCGGGAGAAGGTATTTTCGAGTACGAGCACGGAGAAGTTGTTGATCTAGAAGCTGTAGTGGAGGGATATCACCACTTTGTCGGATGGTC
>PWGJ01000080.1 GCA_003554445.1 Candidatus Nealsoniibacteriota bacterium | reverse complement strand
CTACATCCCCCATCACTCTACCATCAAGTTTACTCGTTCCGGCATCTATAACAACCGCTCCTTTTTTAATGTAGGTTTCATCTATAAACTCAGGCTTGCCAACTCCTGTCACGATAACATCCGCATTTTTAGTTATCTTTTTTGGGTTTTTAGTGCTGCTTCTTATTATCGATACTGTAGATCCCTTACTCAATCCATAGCTTACCATCGGCCTTCCTACCAACCTGCCCGCTCCAACAGAAACAAGATTTTTTCCTTTAAGGCTTATATTCTTTTCCGATAATATTTTATCTACCGCCCCTACTACAGGAGGTAATATATCCAACCTCCCGGTGATTAATTTTCCCACGGAAATCTCATTAAGTCCATCAATATCCTTTTCAAAAGGGACTAAATTTAAAACTTCTTGAGTCTTTAAATTCGCTTTAATAGGGAGTTGTACTATCAATCCATCATCGGGCAATTCAGAAATTTCTACCTTCAAATCGTTAAAATCTATTTCTGAAGAAAACTTGTAATGGTTAAAATCTATTCCTATTTTTTCAGCTGCTTTTCTTTTTTCTCCAATATAAATTTCGGAAACCGGGTCTTCTCCTATCTGTATCACTCCCAATGAAAGATTAGAAAAATTAATCTTTTCAATACGAGTCAACTCTTTCTTTGCTAATTGTTTGCAATTAAATATCATAAGGTAATGAAAATTCTTCAGCCATCTTTTTTATTTTCTTTCGTGCTTTTTTAGCCTCCTTTTCACTCTTTTTATCCAATACCGAAGTCATTATTTGAGCTATTTCAACCATTTCACTTTCTCCCATTCCTCTGGTTGTAATAGCCGGGGTTCCGATTCTTATTCCTGAAGGATTAAACGGCTTGGCCGGATCATTTGGAATACTGTTTTTATTTATAGTAATCCCCGCCAACTCCAAAAGTTCCTCTGCTTTTTTACCTCCTATATTTTTATTTCTCAAATCAATAAGACAAAGATGATTATCCGTTCCGTCAGTAACAAGTCTGAAATCGTTACTCATCAATTCATCCGCTAATTTTTTGTTGTTTTCTACTACCTTTCTTCCGTAATCTTCAAAATCATCTTCCAAAGCTTCTTTAAAGCAAACAGCTTTAGCAGCAATTTGATGTTCGTGAGGCCCTCCCTGAAGTCCGGGGAAAACGGCTTTATTTATCTTTTTATCAAGATCAGAGTCTTTATTTAAACCCTTTTCGGTTACCATAACCATCCCGCCTCTGGGTCCTCTCAAAGTTTTATGAGTAGTTGTAGTAATTACATCCACATGCTTTGCCGGGCTGTCATGAACTCCGGCGACTATAAGACCCGCTATATGAGCTATATCGGCAGCTAAATAAGCCCCCACTTCGTCCGCTATTTTAGAAAAACCCTTCCAGTCAAATTCTCTGGGATATGCAGACCCACCAACCCAGATTAACTTTGGTTTTTCTTTTTTAGCAATCTTTTCCACTTCTTCTAAATCGATTCTCTCCGTTTCTTCACTTACTCCGTAAAATGCAGAATCATAATAAATTCCGGAAAAACTAACTTTCCATCCATGAGTCAAATGACCTCCGGCTTTGAGATTCATTCCTAAAACTTTTTCTCCCGGCTCCATACAGGCAAGATAAACCGCCATATTGGCCGGAGATCCGGAATAGGGTTGAACATTGGCAAATGGAACGTTAAAGAGTCTTTGAGCTCTTTTTTGAGCTAGAACTTCAACCTCATCAATGTATTCATTTCCTCCATAATATCTCTTTTTCGGATACCCTTCTGCATACTTATCAGTTAAGATAGTACTCATCGCTTCCAAAACGGCGGGAGAAGTATGATTTTCCGAAGGAATCATTTCCAAAGTGTCATTCCTCCTTTTTCTCTCTTTTTTAATTGACTCAAAAAGAGTCTTATCTTCTTGTAAATTATTTCTTTTCATAATTTGAAATTGCTAATTTAGCAGCTCCGAAAACCGGATCTTTTTTAGGTTTTATGATATTTATATTTTTACTAGTCTTCTTTATTTTTTTATCTATTTCTTTTTGCAAAAATCCCGACTTAAACATTCCTCCCACCAAAACCAGAGGGAAGTCTTTGAGTTTTAACTGATCGGAAACAACTTCTACTCCCTTAAATATCTCATCTGTTGCTTCTTTTAAGATTTGAGTTGCTATTTTATCTCCTTTTCTTTGTGCAAAATCAACCATTATTGAAAGTTTCGGAATCATCTTCATCGGGTCTTCGTATATTTTTTTATTTAAATCATTTCCATCCTTCAAATTCCACTCATCAAAAACCATCTCCGTAATTAAAGTCTTCTCTCCTCTTCCGTCAAGCTCTTTTGTTACTTTACGATAAGCCTCAAGGCCGACCCAAAAAGCAGATCCTTCATCTCCAAAGTAGCCCCATCCACTAGCTTTTGCCGAATCCTTGCCATTAAAACCTCTAACAGCACCACCGGTTCCGGCTATAACAACTATTCCGCTATCGCTTTCAGTTCCCGATTTAAAAGCTACCAGTTGATCACTACCAACTTCCAAATTTCCGAAAATTTTTTGAGATAGCCTTCTTTTAATCTTTTCTTCCTTATCCGAATATTCTTCTTGAATTGCTGGAAAGCCGACAAAAGTAGATACTATTTTATCTTTATTAGCTAGTTTGTCAAAACCACTTAAAACCGATTTACAAGATTCTTCCACTCCATTATTTCTTAAACTAGCAGGCCCCGAGACTACTCTTTCCACCTCGTTCTTATTGTCGTCCACCAAAACAAGATCCGTTTTGGTTCCACCTCCATCTACTCCTAAAAATAACTTTTTCATCTATTTGTATGTGGTTTTCTTTTCGACGTTTTTTCTTACTATGGAGTGCGGATATATGATGGACTTAGCTCCGATCATAACTCCGGGCATAAGAGATACGTTTATACCTGTCTTAACTTCATCGCCCAAAATTGCGCCCAATTTATTTCTTCCGGTATTCATGATTTCACCTTTAACTTCGGTTTTAATTATAGACTCATCAAACTTAAAATTAGCAGCTATGGTTCCCGCCCCCAAATTACAATCCTCTCCTAAAACTGAATCACCCAAATACGTAAGATGAGGAACTTGAGTTCTTCTTCCCACTATCGAATTTTTAACCTCTACTCCTTGCCCGATTTTTACATCTTCATCAATACTGGTCCAGGGTCTTATATATGCATTTGGACCTATTTCAGAATTTTCTCCTATATAAGCCGGTCCCTCTATAGTGGTTCCCGACTTTATTTTCGCACCTCTTTCAATAATAACTTTTCCTTTAATGCAAACATTTTCTTCTATTTCTCCCTTGTTTTCCTCTTCCATATCGTCAAATATGTGATTTGTCGACTCAAGTAAGTTCCAAGGATAACTTACCGGATCCCAGCTTTCCGCCACATGAAAATTAACCTTATGTTCTTTAATGTAATTTTTAATGTAATCCGTTATTTCATATTCACCTCTTTCAGACTTTTCTATATCCCTATCAAAAAAAGATCTATTAACATAGTAAGCTCCAATGTTAACTAAATTACTGACATTTTCAGCCGGCTTTTCCACTAAATCCTGAACCTCTCCGTTTTCACAAACAATTTGCCCAAATCCGGAAGGATTATCAACTTCTTTAACCATTATAGTCGGATTTTCTTTCAAGCACTCTTCCAGATCTCTCCGTTTATAGAGGTCATCACCATTTAAAATTAAAAAATCGTCCTCTAAAAAAGGGAGGGCTGCTCTTGCGGCATCTCCCGTTCCAATAGGTTCTTCTTGTTTTGCATATTTAATTTTTATTCCTTTGAACTTATCACCAATCTCCTCTTTAATTACCTCGCTTTTATAACCGACAACCAAAATCGCTTCATCCACTAATCCTGTAAGTTGACTTAAATTGTGCTCAATAAGAGTTTTCCCCGCTACTCTGAGTGCCGGCTTGGGTCTTGTGTGTGTAAGTGGCCTCATTCTTGTTCCCCATCCGGCAGCTAATATAACTACTTTAGTCATAATTCTAAGATTACATTGGTTAATTTATCGGCATCATGGATTATTTTTTCTCCCTCCCTTAGAACATCAGCTCCTATAAATTTACCCTTATTTAAATCAGCTTTCGGTTTTACCATATCTATAAGTTCATCATGATCTCTCTTATAGCTCTCAATCCGTTCTTTATTAGGAAAGTTATTGTTGTAGATAACTTTGTCAAAGGTTCCGCCTAAAAGCTCTTCCGCTTT
>PWGJ01000063.1 GCA_003554445.1 Candidatus Nealsoniibacteriota bacterium | reverse complement strand
TCTCTCACCTCTCCAACCTCCAGAGGTTTGTTATCATGAACATAATTCCACCTATCAGGATAGTATCCCGGAGGATCATAATCATATCCACAGTCTGCCAAAATCATGTCATCTGTTCGTGTGGAGTACGTTAAGTTAATCAAACTTCTCAAATCAATTGATTCACCTGCCTCTATTCGCCCCTCGATATCAAGTTCGGGTAACGATGATAAGTCGATATCGCCATCGGCTTTAAGTAGGCCGTCACCCCATATGTCCAGTTCATTAAGAGATGGAAGTTCAATGTCTCTCTCAGTCGAAAATCTTCCGCTCAAATCCAAATTGGAAAGGTTGCTAATGGTTATCGAATTCTGAACTTTAAATATGCCTTCAATCTTTAAATTAGAGAGATTACCCTCTTTAAATTTGCCCCCTACCTCAATCCTGCTTGAGGAGTTTAAAACTTTAAAAGTAACGGTATCCATTAAATTTAAACCATACCCACTTGAATCAATTACTCCCCCGTCTTCAACCGTGATTTTGCTAAAGTCAAATTCAGCATATTCTCCAGCCTCTTGAACTTCTAACAATCCACCTCTTTGTATCACCAATTCTTCTCCTGCAATTCTATCGGACATGCTCTTATGTGATGAAATATAACAGACAGTTTCTAACTCTCCTTCATCACAAAAATAATCTTCCATCGGATTAAGTGTTCCGGCTTGACCTCTCTGATACCCTCTACCACCGGCAGCGGAAACGGACCCTTCAAAATAATAAGTTTCTGATTCTATCGAAAGACGACCGCCGGAACCACCTCCACTGTCCGCTATAAAAAGCCCATCTCCGTCAAAATAATCTGTTCCCTTTCCCCCATCAACCCGCAAATTGCCATCTCCTTGAATCGTGTGAGTCGTAATCCAGATGGATCCCCCGGAGCCTCCTCCGGAATCCATTTGTGCAAAATTTCCATCTCCCCCTTTTGCTAAAATATCACCGTCTATTTCCGTCATGGATCCAACATTAATCCTTACAGCACCTCCACCGTCACCACCGTCACGTATCGATCCCGAACCTCCTCCGGATCCCAAATCGACCGGCTCAATTTCATCCCCGTAAGAAGAGCCGGGTGGAAGACCGTCGATTCCTTCTCCCCCCTCTCCTCCGTGACCGGCACCACTAGCACCGCCTTCAGTAGCTCTTCCCGATCCTCCGGGCCCGGCCCCGTCGGTTAAATCTATGTATGAGCCACCCGCAAAACCTTTTCCGCCTACATCAATTAAGGCTTCTTCTCCAAGAGTGAAGTTTTCACCAACATCAATATTTAATCTGTAAATTTGCTCGTCTTCATTTGCCAAATGAGTCCAAGAACCACCTTCAATCGTAAGGTCATTGTTTATTGTAAATGTGTTAAAATTACCCTCACCTTCATAAACCGTTTCTATTGTTACAGTTCCCTCATAATCCTCAGTTTGAGTAAAAGAATTAACGGTATCCGGACAGCTTTCATCCCAATCCAAATCTTCGCTTGAGGTAGAGTCAAGAAGAATGTCATCACCCGCAGACGGGACGGAACCGCCTTCCCAGTTTTCCGGAATTGAACACTGATTGTTTTGATCTCCCGTCCAGACCTGCTGTTCGGCATAGCTGAAAGAAACCGACAAAAAAGCAAACAGAAAAACAAAAAGGAGTGTTATTTTTAGGTTCTGTTTTTTAAAGCTCAATTTTTTTTCAATCACGGATTTAAATATTTAATTCACCGGGTTTATTATCGGTCTGCCGGTGTTTTTTTGAAATACTATTTCATTTATACCGCCCTCCAATGTAATATTGTTTTCAAGTAAAAAGACATCATACTCATCTCCTTGAGCGTAAGATCCTCCTCTAAATAAGGTGTATTGCCCTTCCTCGGGCTCATGGAATGCTATACCCCACGAACTGTCTTGCTTGGCGGCTACCGCTCGCGACTGGGCAATTTTTAAGCTGTCAGCAAGGCGAGAAGCCTGACCCTCTATTATCTGCTCTCTATAAAAATCTATTCCTACCGGAAGTGTCATTAAAGTAAATATAATTATTAAAGCTATGACGATTAATATCTCTACCAATGTAAAAGCTCTTTTTTTGTTTTTATCTATCAAAATCATCTTTTATTCTTAATATATTCCGCTGGTTACGTCATATATCGGCATGATTATGGCGGTAGCTACAAAAGCTACGAAGATACCGATACCGATAAGCAGAATGGGCTCGATCACGATCGGAAGCCGTTGCGTTTTTTCTGAAACTCTTTCGGCAAAAAAGTTAGCCAAGTATTCAAAGGAATCTCCATAGGACCCGGTTTGTTCACCGGTGGCGACCACCGATATGAAAACGGACGGAAATATGTCGGGGTGCTCTTCCATTGCCTCAGCAAATTCGGTCCCTTTTTCAACTCTTTTTTGAATTTGGTTAATCGCTTTTTCATATTCCATGTTGGTAACCGAGCTCGAGATAATATCGAGAGATTCATTAATTGCAACTCCACTTCTAAATAAAGTGCTTATCAGTTGAGCAACAATGGTAAGCTGATACTCCTTGGCAATCGGACCTACTACCGGCAGCTCAATTAAAAGTGCGTCCCATGCATTTTTAACCGCTTTAATCTTAAAAAGAAAGTAACCGCCTACTCCGAGAGCAATTAGCGTTAGAAGTATGTATATTCCGTTTTCTTGAATCATATCGGAAAACCAAAGTAAAAACCGGGTGGTAAACGGCAGTTCAACATCCAAAGTATTGAAAATGGGAAGTAGTTGCGGCAAGACGAAGACCGCCAAGCCGGACCCCAAAATCAGAGCAAAACTGATAATTATTTTAGGATAAAGGGTTGCCGAACTGATCTCTTTTTTCAACCTGTTGTTTCTTTGTAGCCAGTTGGCTAGAAATTCGAGGTTTTTATCCAAAGTCCCGGATTGCTCACCGGCTCTTATAAAACTGACAAAAACATTTCCAAAATGGCGATTTTCTTCAAAAACCTTGTGAATCGGGGTTCCTTTCTCGGTCTTTTCTTTGGCGTCTTCCAAAGCCTTTTTCAAGGCCGGATTTCGATTTTGCTTTGCCAAAAGTTCAAAAGATTCGTTAATCGGCTTACCACTACGTATTAAAAGTGACAGATTATTAACAAAATCAACTTTCTCCTGGGAACTTATGTTTTCAAATAAATCCATATAAAATATTTTTTACACCCGCTTAATTAAAAATTATAACGATAAGCTTTTAAATCAACTTGAAAGTAGCTCGGTCACCTTATTCATCATCTCAGAAATTTGAACGTCTTGCTTTACGAAGTAGGCATCAACCCCCAGCTCTTCTGCATTTTTTTTATCCGTCTCCTGCGACAAGCTTGTAAAAACGATAACCGGTATATCACTCAACTCTTCATCTTCTTTCATATCTTCTATAATGCTAAAGCCATCGGTTCCATTCAAAATAACATCGGTTATTACCAAGTCGGGTTTATTTTCTTTTATCTTTTCCAAAGACTCCCTCCCCTTGTCCTGTATCACTTCCATACCTTTTTTTTCAAACTTGTTCTTGTAGAGCTTTCTGAAGAATTCATCTCTGTCTATAAAAATTATCGTTTTATTCTCCATCTAAATTAATAGGTTATAAATCCTTTCTAACAACTTTCTACCGCTGAAATTTTAAACCATGGCCACCTTCCTAATTTCGTCCAAAGTTGTAATTCCTATAAGTGCTTTGGTAACTCCGTCATGAACCATGGTCGACATTCCTTCCCTCATTGCCCTTCTCTTAATAACTTCGGCCGCTTCTTTTCTTACAATAAGCTTTCTTATTCCTTCGGTTATCTCCAAAACTTCAAAGATAGCCGTTCGGCTGTCATACCCGGTTCCGTTGCAAAACTTACATCCCGCTCCCCTGTAAAATCTGACCTTGTCGAGCTCATCTTCTCCGGAAATATCTTTTATGGCAGCGGCAAGCTCTTTTTCTTCTTGCAGAAGATCCAACTGTTCTTCCGACAAAAAGTGACTCTCTCTGCATTCTGTGCAAATGGTTCTAACCAGTGTTTGAGCGATCGCCACGTTAACCGAAGAAGCAACCAGAAACGGCTCGGCGCCCATCTCTAAAAATCTTGGGAAGGTGGTAGCGGAATCATTTGCATGCATCGTGGATAAAACCAAGTGTCCGGTCATCGCCGAATTGAGTGCCATGTCAACCGTTTCTTCATCACGAATCTCACCTACCATGATAATATCCGGGTCCTGACGAACAATCGATCTGAGACCCGTGGGAAAAGTAATA
>PWGJ01000041.1 GCA_003554445.1 Candidatus Nealsoniibacteriota bacterium | reverse complement strand
GAGTGATGATGAAGAAGCTGAAGAAGATACTGCTCCCGTAACGCCGGAAACACCAGAAGATTTAGATGAAACGACACCGGAAGTACCGGATACTCCCGAAACTCCCAGGGACAGACCTTAATGAGATAAGAAAAACAAAAGTCTCGAGAATATTTTTCTCGGGATTTTTTAATTTTCTTTTTGACATATGACTGCTCTATTTTATCATTAAAGTAGAGATTGCTAATTTTAATTCAAATTCATTTTATGGAGAAAATAAAAAGAATTATTAAAATATTTACAGTATCACTTCTTGCTTTGTTTTTTGCAGGTGGACTGATTTGGCATGTAGCGGAAGCAGCTCCTCAAGGGGAAGCATCCAGAGAAGAGGTGCTTGTCGGTCTTGAAGACACTTTTACATCGGAAGATTACGGGTTTATAGAAGCAAGAGGTGGAGAGGTTGTAAACGAACTGGAAAACATTAATGTTTTGGTAGTGGAGTTACCGGAAAAAGCGGTTGATAGAGCAATGGAGGCGTGGGATCGCAGTCCGAGAATTTCTTATGTTGAAGAAAACGGAGAGATGCATGCTCTCGGTGAAGGTTCTTGGGGAACTGAGCGGATAGGTTCCCGGGAAGCTCAGGAAAAAAGCACGGGTGAAGGAGTGAAGGTAGGCATTTTGGACTCCGGAATAGATGTAAATCATGAAGCATTAAAAGACAACATTGCCGGAGGTGAGGCGATAGTTGAATGCAGCCCCCACCCTCATTGTGATGAGCCGTGGGATGACGATCACGGACACGGAACTCATGTAGCGGGAACGGCCGGTTCCGTAAATGAAAAAATAGGTGTTGCTACGGAAGTTGAGCTTTACTCTATAAAAGTATTGGACCGAAACGCGAGAGGATCCGTTTCCGATGTTTCTGAAGGAATAATTTGGGCTGCCGATAACGATATGGAGGTGATAAATATGAGTCTCGGAAGCAGTAGCGATAGTTACGGCAATACAATAAGGGAAGCTGTGGAATATGCTAACGAAGAAGGAGTTATTCAAATAGCTGCAGCCGGAAATAACAACTTGGAAGAAGATTCTGTAGTTTATCCAGCAGCTTTTGAGGAGGTTATAGCGGTAAGTGCTACTAATGAGGATGATGAAATGGCGGAGTTTTCTTCCATTGGACCGGAGGTAGAATTTGCTGCTCCCGGGGCGGATATCTATTCCGCTTGGGAAGGAGGTAGATATTATGAAGGAAATGGTACCTCCATGGCCTCTCCTCATGTGACCGGTGTAGCTGCCCTTGTTCTTGCTATGGAAGGATATGAAACAGAAGAAGAGGTTCGTGAACCCCTTCAAGACACAGCCGAAGACATCGGCTTTGATGAAAATAAACAAGGGTATGGCTTAATAAATGCTGCGGAAGCTGTTGGTGTTGAAGTTGAGGATAGGCACGATATTTCCATAACTCATTTTGAAGGCGATACGGTAACAAAGGGAGAAAAGGCAGAGATTGAAATAACCGTGGAGAATGCCGGCGACTTTGATTATGTTGGTGATGATAGTGTAGAGGTAAATATAGTTAACGATGATACAGAAGATGTCCTATTGGAGAAAGAGGTAGCACTTGAGAGCGGTGAAAGTTACACGGATATGGCGACTTGGATAACTACCGACGATACGGAAGTCAAAGATTACACTATGTCAGGAAGCGCGGAAGCCGTAATGGAAGAAGAGAAAGTTGCTTCTGATAGCGATACCACCACCGTAACTGTCGAGGAAAAAGATGAAGAAGATGATGATGAAGAAGATGACGGAGACGAGGAGGTTGGACCAGAAATAGTTGAATTTGAGATTGAAAACACAAGCAATCCCGCTTGGAACAGAGCTGAAGTTACTTGGGCGGTGGCAGGAAATGAGCTTGATACGGTTAAATTGGAAATGTTTAATGAAGAAGATAAATTGATGGATTCAAAAACCATTAATGTTAGCGGATCCGAGGCGGATGGGGTTGATGAATTGCGTAGCCGAGACGGCGGCAGTTATGTGGTTATTACCGTTACGAACGGAGAAGGATACGAAGATATAGAAGAAGATTATTTTTAGAAGATAGAAAGCACTAAACGGATTATTGAAAGAGCGGGTAACACCGCTCTTTTTTGAGGCTTGACAACTCCCGCTTTCTCTATGATAAAGTGTAAACAGAAAGGTCGGTGTGAAAACCAATTACCCAATTTATGCGAAGGTTAAAAACATTAGGCTTTATATTCGCTTTTGCGCTTGGAATGACATTCGCCTTTGTTGGCGGAGTTCATGCCGAAGGAAATTTTCCCGCTAATTCACAGGCGGAAGAGCCACTTGAAGAACGCGAAAGAGGTGTAACTATTGATGAATCCGGCGGCTGGATGAAACATGTAGAAGATTTTCCCGGGCTACCTGAAGATCATCCCGTATTCGATGACGATAATGAAGTTCCTTTTGGTATTATCTTGCTCTAAAGAATGAAATTGAAAGTGAAGTAAAACACCCCCGAATTTCGGGGGTGTTTTAATGATCGCAAAGACAATTATTTCAGCTTAGAACACTTTCAAAGTTTTTTATTTCTGATTCTATCTTACCCCAACCAAATGTTTTAAACTGGTCTACTACGCGGAGCATAGATTATCCCACCATTTAGCTGGGTTTTTGATTAATGAATTTCAGAGTGGTAGAATTTAATAAGAAATTATATTTATAAAAAACACTAAGTATGAAATACTTCTCAATAATTATTTTCGTAGCAATATTGTTCATAGCTCTCTATTTTTCAAAATCTTTGGATAAAAAAGATTCTTCTGGAGTTGAAGAGAAGAAAGGCAAGAAAAAAATTGAAGATAAAATCTTTAGATCCTTGAAAGATAAAATTAAAAATCCCTCTACTAACGAAGCTAAAAAGAAGATAAAAAAAGCAGTAAGAAAAGAAGATTATTTAGAAGAAGATTGGCGGGTTAATTCTGCTGTTAAAAGAATAAAAAATAAGCTTGAAAGGAATAATAAGGAGAAGAAGAAAGACTCTAAAAAAGAGGTAAATTTTTCTAATTTAGATTGGGGGATCTTATTCACTCTCTCCTTCCTTCTAGTAGGGATCGTGATGATGTTGATGGAATCTATTATTTTTTTAATCATGTTCGAAGAGGGTGACCCTGAGCAACTGGTTATAAATTTATTATCTTTTTTACTTCTCTATTATTTTTTATCGAATAGGCTGGAGAAATTGAAAAAGGATAAAGGGGTAAAAGAATATAAGAAAATTTCATTTATTATTTGGGGGATTGTAATAATATTTCCAGCATTATTACTAGTTGCAAATTTTATAATTGCAACACAATAGATAATATTAAGTTTCTAAGAAGAAAGGTAAACTTGCATTGCCAGCTATTTAGCTGGGTTTTTGTTTTTGTGATATAATAAAGTATGAAAAAAATATATTTAATAATTTTATCAGTAGCGTTGATTGCCACCGTGCTTATAATTGCGGGGCAATTTGCAAGTCCGGCTAATAATAAGGAGCCACTTTTTTGTGATGCGGATGAGGCCGGAAGAATTGAAATTATTAACCAATTTGAAGACGGGTGGAATGAGTTTGAGCAAGAGATTGCAACCAGGCCGGTTCTTGGATCCACTACATGGCAATCTCCGGATTACTATCAGTTTATCGGTAACGATAGGGTACTTATAGCTTTTGAAGATGGCCATATTATAATAATGGCGGTGGTGGAATATGACTGCATTGATGGATTTATTGAGAGCTTTTCTTTAGTTGAGGACGGCATTAATCAGCCGGGCGGCTTTCCTTTTACCAGCAGAGCTGATTGGGAGGAGGTAATTAATGAGTATGGTGATCAGGATGAAGCACGTACCTATGCAAAGCAGATTATTAGAGAAGGAGACTTTATTGAATTTGACGAGTGGACAAAAGTAGAAAATGTTTTTGTAAGATAAATTTAAACCCATTTTCCAGCTTTAGAGTATAAAAACGTCTGAAAAGGCGTTTTTTAGTTATGCATCTAAAAATAGCCGGATCTAACTTTTTGACTAAAACACACCCCCACTATCTATGCACTATCATTAGTGGTATAATCAATTAAAGGTCGACTATAAAGGCATAATTACTTTAATAAATAACAGGTATTTATTATTGTATAAAAATTATGAACTCATCACAAAACTCTCAGCCCACAAAACCTTTACAATACAGCACTCAAATTGTTTGGTATCTTTCCGGGCTTCTTCAGACACTTCTTATTTTCCGTTTTGTGCTTAAAT
>PWGJ01000095.1 GCA_003554445.1 Candidatus Nealsoniibacteriota bacterium | reverse complement strand
CTGGAAGCTCACACAGACTTACATGGGCACCTTTTATTTTACTCGTTGCCTTGATCCTCCCAAGCTTTTGCCGCATCCTCCAGAACCTGTAGGTGCTTTTTTATGTGCTCATAAAAATCATCAGCTTCTTGCGCCTGATGCCTTTGAGATTCAAGTTCAAGCTTTGTGTAGCCGTTCGGGGTAATGATTGCATGAATTTTAATCATTTTTGGTCTCCTTTATGCTTTATGCTTTAATAAGGAAAACGAAATGACTAATAGAAAACGCAACCAATTAAGACAAAAAAAATAAAAATTTTTTTAGAAAATGGGGAACAGAAGGCTTATTGGCTGCGGCCTATATCTCCTCCTCTTCCGCCGGGCTTGTCGAGGTCAAGCTTAGGTACGTTGGGGCGGCCGTGGTGGCGGCCGGGGGTGTCTGGTATCTGGCCTGCTCTTTCACGCCTGGCCTCTCTATGTTGCTCTCTGAGACTAATTTGTTCAGCCCTGGCACTCTCTTCTTCCATCTCTCGCTCAATGTCTTCCCACACCCTTCTTCCCGGGCCTCCAAGCCAAGCGTTTAGTCTTGTGTCAAGTGTACGCATAGTCGCTCTAAATTCATCTGTCCCCGGCTTGTCCATTGGGGCTAGGAGGGCACGGAAAAGCTCACCATCAGGTTCAAGAACGGCATCTGTGATAAACTGGTGCATTTTGTCAAGAGACATTCTGCGCATGAACGCTCTAGCCTTACCTGAAATAATGCCCGGGGTCTGCACGGTACCTCCACCTAAAGAAGCTGCTAGCCACCTGCCCGTTTGAGCCCCCCCAACCCTGCTGCCGATAGAAAGCAGGTTTGCAACCGTGTCCTGGATGTCCATATCCGGGGCTGCCCCTGCTTCTGTCCACAGCCTTTCTATCTGATATAGCTCATTGGCTATTTGGTTGAGCCTCTTGCGCTGTTCAGCAGAGAAGGTTTCACTTATGACTTCGCTATTGTTCCTTAGATAGTCCTTTAGAGTTTTACCGGAAAGAGTCTTTTCACCATGCTCATTACGTGGCCCCCTTGCCCTGGCAGTTTCAAACATGTCATCAACAAGGGTTGCCCTGACGCCGTCAACAGCTTCTCCAGTCTTGTCCTTTCTTGCCGTATTCATCATATTCTTGGCTGCACGGACATCATCTTTGTTGACTATACCCTTTATCTCTTTTTTAATATCCTTGTTCAAAAATCTTGCAGACGAATTGATCTTTGGGTTTTGAAGCCTTTGCTTCCTGTTCATCATCTTTGTGCGTGTTTTTTGAGCAAGCTCACTGGCTGATCCTGCATCCTGAAGTTTTTGCCTCAACTCCGGGAAATCATCCAATACTTCCTCGTTGTTCCTGAGCCAGTCTCGTGCTTTTTTGGGGTTTAGTTGCCCCATGTTTTCATCAAAGGCATAATCAGTGAAGTTCCTGCCAAGATATCTTTCAGTGGCAGCCCTTGCTTCCGGGGTAACAACAATCTTGTCCACATCAATGGCACCTCTCGCCCCCTGCCTTGCCAGTGTCTGGTCCAGAACTATGGTAGGATCAATTTTAGGGGCTCCGGTTTTATCAACACCTAAAATTTTTCCCACGACTCCCGTGCTAAACCTATCTTTGTAATGCCCCCAGGCCGCATTTGCCACTTCAAGGTTTGCAGCAGCAGGGGACCCAGACTGGATAGAAGCAGTCTGCATATCCTGAGTTATAGATTCCGCAACATCATCTGCTATCCTGGCAGTGTTGTATCGCCCGTCCTTTCTGGCAAGCCTGGCCTGTTCCAACAACTTGGAACGCAAACCCCTCATTTCTTCGACAGTTGTATTCCCATCAGTGGGTAATTTTTTCCGCAGTGAAAGGTCACCCTTTTTATTTACAACTCTGATTGCTCTTTCCAGGCCTTTACTCAAAGCTTTTGGGATGTCCTCTCTTTGAGCTGTGGGCAAGGTGTCAAAGTATCTCTGAACTTTATTGCGGGTATTTTCGTAACCTATATTTATATTGTCTACCGGCTTATATAAGTCAGAAACCCTTTTGTGCTCCTGCCCCCGGACAGCCTCAAGCTCGTTTGCCACAATCTCTGACTCTGCTGATTTTCTTTTGGCATAAGGGATATCCTGAAGCTTTTCTTGTGCTTTTTTGGCATACTTAGCTATGCGATGATCCATTGAAAGCTCTATTGCGCCCACCCTGCGTTTCGTCATGTCTCTGAGGATTTCGGGTGAAGACCAGCCCATTCCCCTTAAAGATTTCTCCAGTTTGGCCATACTCTGCCCTATGCGCTCTATCTCCTTGGCTTCTGTCACGGGGTCCTTGTTCATCACATCTCTGTAAAGAGCTATCAACCTTCTATCTTGAGAAGCTACAGGCTTAGGCAAATCACCTATAGTTTTTTGCGAAACTCTTTGTGTCGTTTTTTCTGGATCAGCAGTCTGAGCTTTTAGAAATTCGCCTGCGCGATACTTGCCACCCCTCTTTGTAAAGGGCATGCTGAACCGCTTTAAAGACCTGAAAGATCCTTGCGCAAGCAAGTTCATGGGAGACCTTCTTAGTGCTTGGACAGCCCCTGCTGGAGCCGTGCCCCCGGCAACACCACCTACTATTTCCGCTGTTGCCTGCATCCCCGGGCCAAGATCCTGCTGCTCACCTATCCCCCGAGACGCCCCCCATGCAGCAGACGCACTTGTTTCGCCAGCCATAGTCAACCAGGGGTGTCGAACCATAGAGTCAAACATATCCCGTGAGACCCTGCCTGCCAACCCCTTGCCATACTTCAGGGCCTTAATAAAGCCGGTTCCGGGGACTAAATAGGACACGCCCTCCCCTGTACCGTGGGCAATGTACTCACTTAAATGTACTGGCTCCTGTTCCTCCTCGGGAGTGGGGACGCCCATATCGGACATAACCCTGCGAATGTGTTCGGACCCTAAAAAAGGGTCTTCAAGAGCAGCTCCTGTATCAGGAAACACTTCGCCTATGGTCTTGGTTTCGTCTATGTCAGGTGTATATTTACTCGGTCTTACAGCCGCCCGACCAGATATGAATCGTCCGGGTGCATCAGCAAATACACCCAGGCCCCTTGCCATCCCTTCAGCCAGGTGGGCAGGAGCCCCAGTGGGTTCGACCTCGGGGGTATCCGCAGGGGGAGGGATCAAATCAGGCGTCTCTCTCGCCCTTAACCTTTCTGCCATGTCCAAAAATTCCCTGGCTTTATCTTCCTGCCCTGCATCACGGGCCTGCTGTGACAGGCGAAGTGCGTCTTTTGCTGTGTATTTTTCTTGAGGCATTACCAACCCTCCTCAGGCCTTAGTTCACCATATCCAAGCTGCTGACGCATCTTTTCAAGCTCTCTATCAAGGTCCCCTTCTTTAGGCTCTGCTGGTTCAATTTTGTCTTCTTTGGGAGTCAGCAGGTGTACCAAAGAACCTAATTCCACATTTTCAGCTTCAAGTGCAGCCGCCATCTCAGGGTCTGTTGTTCTCATTATTACCTGCCTATTATACTGTCTTCTCTGATCCAGCATATTTCTGAGGTCACGAAACTTCCTTGCTTCACTGGGGGGGTTTTTAAAAAACGTATCCGGATCAGGAAAATAACCTTTTAAAAGTTCAATGTCCCACTTAGCACCTCTCTGGCTTTGCTGTAAGACCCCGTATGCTCTATGATATAGCCTTCTTAAAGCGTGTCTGGAGTCCATCGTATCCGGGAAGAACCCCTCTTTCCCGAAAGCCTTATCGGCTCCAAGTCCACCAAAAAATGCGTCAATGCCAGCCTTTAAAGAAGATAGCGGGCCTGTACCTAATTTTGCTGCTAAATCAGGATCAAGTTCGTTCGGGTCAGTGACATACTCTTCCTCGCCCATTTCCTCCGCGACCCTTTGCTGTCTTTCATGGTGCTGCAAGTCTCGCATGGCTACCTGTGTGGTTATAGGAAAGGCCCCGGTTGTAGGTATTTTTTTCCTTTTACCTTCAGAGTCTTTATAGGTCCGTCCACCATCAAAGCTGGTTACTGGTCTCGACTCTCCCGGGACAAACCATGACTGCCCGTCTTTTTGCTGAGTTCTGGATCTAAATTCCTCAGTTAATTTAGCTACTTCTTGAGGGGTTGCGTTAGGGTTCATCTCCTGAATCTTTGCAGCATACAAGGACTCCATTGTTCTATGGGTATCCTCTTCAGGGGGGTGAACATCAGTGAAACCATCCCTAATTGCTTCTCTGTGTCGCCTAGAACCTATGACAACATTCTCTTTCGTGTTGCCTTCGCCATCCACCATATCAGTTTTTTGACGTGGTTCAACACGGTGCAGCTCCTGAACCTGCCCTGTACCCTTGTCTACTCCCAATACAGTCCCATCTACCGTTCTGATATCCATTTCAG
>PWGJ01000030.1 GCA_003554445.1 Candidatus Nealsoniibacteriota bacterium | reverse complement strand
AAGAAATTCCTCAAGCCGATACCGGGCGCCGAGATAAAGTCCTCTATCTCTAAAGAAATTATATCAAGAAAGGTGAGAAAAGACAATACAATAGAGTTTAAAGCCAACCGCTATAGTTTGCATTTAAACACCTAATTCTGATGACGATCAGGAAACTGAAGAGGATCCTGATTTTATCAAACTTTTAATGGACGGTACTTACTTTTCTTTTGACCTGTCTGAGAAGGCTTCTTCCTTGGGGATAGAGTTTATACCGGGAGAATTGACAGGT
This sequence comes from Candidatus Nealsoniibacteriota bacterium, assembly GCA_003554445.1. Taxonomy (GTDB): domain Bacteria; phylum Patescibacteriota; class Minisyncoccia; order Minisyncoccales; family PWPS01; genus PWPS01. Next base: position 4,228 of record PWGJ01000030.1, on the reverse strand, counting down.
AGAAAACCTGCTCAGGATAAGATGTCCTATTATGAAAATTTTGAGCTTGATGATTCCCGAAAAGAAATCACAGGCTGTGCTGCCGGAAGAGAACCTGACTATCAGGAAAACAAAGACGACGGCAATTATTATGCTACCTTCGATAAAAGTGCTTGCGAGAATTGCGGTTTGCTTGATGATTGTCGCATTAACCTCAGACAGAATCACAGTTCAGTAAGCTTTTCTGAACAAGCTTATGAGAGCGGCCGGTTAAGAGAAAGAATGGGCACTGAGGAATACAAAAATCTCACCAATTTAAGGGCCGGCATTGAGGGCATCCCCTCTGCCTTAGGAAGAACCTACGATATTGATAATATGCCTGTGATGGGATTAGTGAGGCAAAAATTATTTCTCGGCTTCAAAATAGCAGCCATGAACTTCAAAAAGCTTCTGAAAGGCAATAAACCAGCACTAACATGATAAAATGTATCACCCGGGACCTTTTTTACTGTATTATTTTGTTCAAATGGTTAAATTGTCTTTTCTGCTGAGATGAACCTGGGCTATTTTTTGCTTTTAGAGATTCTTAATCGCTAGTTTTTGTGGGCAAACCATATATTATATTGCTTAAATAATTCTGAAATATAAAAAAAATATATTAAATGAAAAATATATTTTATTATGAAATTAATGTTGAAAATATATTTTATTTATGATATGGTACTTATAGAAAATAAAAGCAGATTATTTTTGATTTTATATTTTATTAAACTATAATTTTTTTATATATTGGTAATTTAAAAATTTTGATTATTATATATTTTCAAAAATAATTTATAAGGTCAATTTAGGAAAATTATCTGGTGTTATAATGGTTTGGTTTTTAAATTATTCACAATAAGAAGTGATGATTGTGAATAAACTTATTATAGATAAAAAATTTAAAAAGGTGGTGTTTGTATGGTTCAAACTAGGATGGGGGATGGCGTTGCGGTAGAAATGACTGATAGTGAAATTAAGAAAGACATTATTCAAGGAACAGAAGATGCTGCAGATCGAGGAAAAATTGAAAAATTATCTGAAAAAGAAGTTGATAGGCTAACAGAAATTTATTGTCGCCCAAATCGATTTGTTGGTACTACCAAAGGAAACGAGGTTGTTTTAACTGTTGATGCAGGCCATTTAAAAGTGAAAAGAACGCCGGTTTCTATTGGTAAAATAACTGATTTAGAGTTATTTGAAAGAGTATTTTGTATGGATACAGCAGAGCATGCTCATGTAGATTACAGCTTTAAACAAGTCAAACCAATAGTAAGTGAAGAACAAGTAGAATTAGAGAAAGGTTTGTTATCCACTGTTTTACCTGTTTTTTATGGTGCAATGCCCAATCTTTCTTTATACAGTAGGCCTGAAGGACAATATCAAAATCCAGCAGAATTAATGCCAAAAGGTAAAATAGAAGAGGCGAGAGAGGCTTTTGAAGGAATGATTGAACAGGCCATTAATGATATGGTTTATGTAAGCAGCAAAATGTATGAATCCGGAGCAGATGGTATAAATTTTGATACTACTGGCTCATCTGGAGAACCTGATGTTTATGCAGCATTTAAAGCTATAGAAAAAATCAAAGAAAAATACCCAGATATTTGTATTCAGTTAGGTATGGCTGGTGAAAATATACTAGGATTTCATGGAAAGCTAGAATATCAAGGGGTTAATCTTGCTGGTTTATATCCTCATGAACAGGTCAAATTAGCTGAAAAAGCAGGAGTAGATATTTTTGGCGCTGTAGCAAATATTAATACCTCTGAATCTATTCCAAAAAACATTGGAAGAGCAGTTACTTATATGAAAGCTTGTTCAGAAGTGGCTAATATTCCTGTATACGCAAATGTAGGAATGGGGGTTGGAGGAGTTCCAATGGTAGCAACCCCACCTATTGATTCAGTTAGCAGAGCTTCTGTAGCAATGACAGAGATAGGTAAAATGGATGGTTTGTAGGTAGGTAGTGGAGATGCGAGAGGAATGGTAATTAGTCATTCCATAGCTTCGGGCATGGGCGGAATTCGCACTGCCGGAGACCTGGTGGCGCGTATGCAAATGACCCGAAATATGAGAATTGATGAAGCCAAAAAATTTGTTGCCAAAAAACTTGGAATTGATGTTTCTGAGTTAACTGACCCATTAATTATGGGAGAGATAAGAGAAGAATATAATTTAGGAAGAATTCAACCCGGTGCCGGGGAAGCTAATGGAATAGAAGCAAAGATCAATATTGCTGAGTTGCTTGGGATAGAAATTAATTCAGTAAAAAAATTTAAAGAAAAAGCAAATATTAAGTAATAATGAAATGTGAAATTTAAAGTAAGGGGGATAATAATGGTGGATTTTGAAAAGTTGAGCAACAGTGTAATTAAAAGTAATAGAGAAGAGGTAATGGAGTTAACTCAGGAGGCAGTTGATGAGGGAGTAAAGCCGAATGAGATTATCAATCAGGGTTTAATAAATGGCATGAATGTAGTGGGAAAAAGGTTTAAAGCTGGAGATATGTTTGTGCCCGAGGTGCTTATGGCGGCCAAGGCCATGAAGGGCGGCATGGAAATAGTTCAGCCTTTGCTGGTTGAAGAAGAAAGGGAAGAGGCTGGCAGGGTGGTACTGGGCACGGTAGCAGGAGACCTGCATGATATTGGCAAGAATCTGGTAGGCATGATGATGGAGAGCGGCGGTCTTGAGGTTACCGACCTTGGCACCGATGTCGAGGCCGATGAATTTGTGGAGAGCATCAGGGAGGTCAAGCCCCATGTCCTGGGCATGAGTGCTCTTCTGACCACCACCATGCTGGAGATGAAGGATGTCATCGAGGTTCTGGAGGAAGAAGGTTTAAGAGATGATGTCAAAGTAATTGTAGGAGGAGCCCCGGTTACCAAGGAATTTGCCGATGAGACAGGAGCAGACGGCTGGGCACCAGATGCTGCTTCAGCCAAGGATCTTGCCTTTGAACTTCTGGAAGAAAAATAAATTTATAGGAGTGAACACCATTATGAATGATAGTCTTTTTGAAAAAGCAGCGAATGCTGTTTTAGAAGGAGAAATGAATAAATCCAAAGAAATTGCACAAAAATCTATTGATCAAGGAATAGATCCTTTAAAAATGATAGAAAAAGGATTTTCTCCAGGAATAGCAGAAGCAGGTAGATTGTTTGATAGAGGAGAATTATTTTTACCTCAATTAATGACCTGTGCAGATGCTATGAAAGCAGCTACAAATATTCTTAATCAAACACTTGGTAATGAACCGGGTAATAATGAGGGGGTTATTAAGGTAATCTTAGGAAGTGTAGAAGGTGATTTGCATGATATAGGAAAGGGTATAGTAGCTTCATTATTAGAGGCTAATGGAATAGAAGTTATTGATCTAGGCACTGATGTTCCGGTTGACAAGTTTGCTTCTAAAGCTCAGGAATTTGAAGTTGATGTAATTGGTACTAGTTCTTTGCTAACAACAACCATGAAAGAAACAGAAAAATTAGAAAATTATCTTAAAGAAAAAGGTTTACGTAATAAGTTTAAGACGATCGTAGGAGGGGCTCCGGTTACTGAACGTTGGGCAAAAAAAATTGGTGCGGATGCTTATGCAGAAAATGCAAATGAAGCTGTTAGCAAAATCTTTGAAATAACTCAATGATAAAAATAAAATGAAAAAATTAAATAAGCTAGAATGCCATAATTTATATAAAATGAGCCTTCTCGGCTAAAGGAAAAATAAGTCAGCAAAAGCAAGGGTTTTTACAGCAATAGTTTACAGGCTGGCAAAATATAAAGTTTCCAAAGAAAAACCTTTCCTCAAACTGATTTTGCCAGGTTACAAGGCCTAAAAAAGGACAGAGAGACCCCTGGGAGCCGTAAATAATTTTTGAAATTATTTATTGCCGGTGTGAGATTGGGTTATTAGATGGCTGCTGGAACAATTGGTTTAAGCAGCAGCCTGCTCATTAAACCAGGATAAAACCCAGCTTTCAGCATCCATCTCTGCCTCTTTAACCCAGGCATCAGCATGAAGAGCTCCATCACGCATGATGGTTCTGATAAGCCAGCGGGATTTAGATCTAACTCCATCCCGCTCTAAGGAATACTGAACCTTTACCCTGCTGTTGCGTCTTTCAGAAGAAGTTCTTTTGTTCATGGTCTTCTTCCATTTTGTTGAACCGCGGGGAGTGGGGGTAAAGATTCTTTTATCCCACTGGGATTT
>PWGJ01000038.1 GCA_003554445.1 Candidatus Nealsoniibacteriota bacterium | reverse complement strand
TCTACTCCCAGGGTTGCTGCGGCTTTTTCCACCGTGGCCGTGCTCTGGGGGTGTTCCACAATTTCCCCCGGAAAGTTTTTTTCCTGCAGATAGCGTCTTACCTCTTCGACTCCCATAGGGCTGGTTTACCTCCTTCAGTAAGAAAATGGAGTATCCGTTTCCCGGCATCGGCTCCGGTTATCTTCGCGGTGGCAAAGGTGCGAAAGCTCACCTTTATTATACCAGAACCAGGCAACCACCACCTGGTGCGGAGTTAAGCGGGGGTGTTTGACCAGGCAGGCCTTATTGCTGCCGGTTCTGCCCCTGGGGCAGCTTCTTGGCCCAGGGCAGATTTTTTGTCTTTGCCATGATGGCCAGCCGGAAATCGTCCAGGAGGGTATAGACCACCGGAATGAGGATCAGGGTTACCACCGTGGAGACCAGCAGTCCCCCGATAACAACGATGGCCAGCGGTGCCCGGGTCTCGGCGCCTTCCCCGGTGCCAAGGGTTAAGGGGAGCATGCCCAGCACCGTGGTCGCGGTGGTCATCAGGATGGGGCGGAGCCGGGTCCGCCCTGCGGTGACCACGGCACTGATCCGGTCAAATCCTTTCTGGTGATAGAGCAGGTTGATGTAGTCCACCATGACGATGCCGTTGTTGACCACGATCCCGGCCAGCATGATCAACCCCACGAAGGCGACAATGCTGAAGGAGCGCCCGGTAAGCAGCAGGGCCAGGATCACGCCCACGATGGTCTGGGGCATGGTAAACATGATGATGAAGGGGTAAAGCAGGGATTCAAACTGGGAAGCCATGACCATGTAGACCAGGATTACAGCCAGGGCCAGGGCAAAGGTGAGGTCTTCGAAGGCATCGGTCATATCTTCATAGGTGCCGCCGTAATTGATGCTGTAGCCCGAAGGCAGTTCGATGCTTCGGTCAATGGTTTCCTGAATCTCGTCGACGGTGCTGCCCAGATCCCGGTCGCCAACGTCCACTGAAACTGTGCCCTGCCTGACCCGGTCCTGCCGGTCGATGCTCTGCGGCGATTCCACCGTTTTGAGCCGGGCGATATCCTCAATGGGGACCTCTTCTCCCTGGGGGGATTGCATCAGCATGCTTTCCAGCACAGCAACGTCCAGGTCCCGGGGGTGCCTGGCCTGCAGCCGAATATCGTATTCTTCGCCCTCCTCCCGGAAAAAGGAGATGGTCTGCCCATCCAGGACCCGGCTGATGAACTGGCCCACATCCAGGGTGGTCAGCCCGTAGGAGAAGGCCTTTTGGGTGTCCAGTTCCACCACGATTTCCGGGCTGACATCTTCAAAGCTGCTTCTGGCCTCCTGCACGCCTTCAACGGGCCGGATTGCTACTGCGGTTTCATCAGTGATATTTTCCAGTTTCTCCAGCTCGTCCCCCTGGATCTGGATTTCCACATCGGCGGCCGCTTCCATTTCCCCGCCGGCCAGGTCTACTACGTCAATATCCACCTCGACTCCCGCCTGTTCCGGGATTATTTCCCGGATGTCGTCGACGACCTCAAAGGCGCTGCGCTCCCGCTTTTCCTCGGGGACCAGCCGGATGTCCATGCTGGCTGAGCGGGGACTTTCTTCTTCAAAGTCACCCCGGCCCCCACCAACCCGGGTGAAGATCACATCGATTTCCTTTATCCCGGCGATTTCTGCTTCCATTTCCTGGAACTGCTCATCTGTGTTTTCCAGAGGTGTGCCCAGGGGAAAGTCGATGCCCAGTGCGATATCCCCTGTATCCATGGGGGGCAGAAAATCAAAACCCATTAAAGGGGCCAGGAGCAGGGAGGAGGCCAGCAGCAGGGCAAATAATATGATCACGGTTTTCCTTGAGGTCAGGGCTTTTTTCAGCAGGGGGGTGTAGACCTGAAGGACCTGCTGCAGGGCCCGGTCGATGAAGGCGGGGACCCGGGATTTTTTGTTTACGTCCACATGGTTGCCCACCAGTTTGACCGAGAGGAGGGGGACTACGGTTAAGGCGACCAGCAGCGAGGCAAAGAGGGAAAAAATCACCGTCCAGGCCAGGGGGCCAAAGATGATCCCCGCGATCCCTTCGGTAAAGATGGTGGGAAGAAAAGCGGCGATACTGGTCAGCGTGGCGGCGATGATCGCCCCGGAAATTTCATGGCTGCCTTCAATGGCCGCCTTGGTGGCTGTCAGTCCTTCTTCCCGCATTCTGTATATATTTTCCAGCAGGATGATGGAGTTGTCCACGACCATGCCGATGCCCAGCATTAAGCCGGCCATGGTAATGATGTTGATGGTATAGTCCATGAAGTAGAGCAGATTAAAGGTGCTGATGATGGAAATGGGAATGGCGGCAGCGATGACCAGGGTGGAGCGGACATTGCCCAGGAACAGCCACAGGATGATCATGGCCAACAGCCCCCCCACCAGGCCCATATCCACAATGCTGTCAATGGAATCCTCGATGAAGATGCTCTGGTCCACGGCAATCTGGAACTGGATTTCCCCGGGAAGGGTTTCTTCCAGCCGTTCCATCTCCGCCTTGATGTTCCGGGCCACTTCCACCGTATTGGCGTCGCTCTGGGCCTGGGCGCCCAGGGCCACGGTAGGTTGCTGGTTGATGCGGGTTATGGGTTCCATTTCCTGCAGCGTGTCCTCTACCCGGGCGATTTCGCCCAGCTCTACCGGAAGCCCGCCGGCTTCTCCCACCACCAGGTTTTCCAGTTCCCGCGGGTCTTCGATTTCCCCTTCAACCCGGACCAGGTATTCTCGTTCCCCGTCCAGCACATCTCCGCCGGTCATATCCAGGTTGGTGGCCTGCACGGCCCCTTCGACACTTTCATAGTCCAGGCCGTATCCCAGCAGTTTGTACGGGTCGACCAGGATATCAATTTCCCGTTCCAGGCCCCCCATGATGTTAATCGAGGCCACCCCGGGCTGACGTTCCAGTTGGCTTTTGATAATCCCATCGGCCAGTTCGGTGATTTCCTGGTGGCTCATGTCGGCGCTGATACCGGCCTGAATCACGGGAAGCATATCGGGGTCCACCTGCATGACCACGGGATCATCGACCCCATCGGGCAGTTCTCCCCGCACCATATCCACCAGTTCCCGGGTATCCAGGGCGGCGAAGTCCATATCGGTGCCCCAGTCAAACTGCAGGATGATTTCACTTTCCCCGGCCCGGGAAACAGAGGTGATCCCGGCCAGGTTGTCCACCGTGGATAATACCTCTTCCAGGGGACGGGTCAGCATATTTTCCACTTCCCGGGGGCCGGCCCCGCTGTAATCGGTCATCACCAGGACCACCGGGAGTTCCATCTCCGGGTAGAGGTCGATGGGGATCATGGTAATGGAAATGACGGAGAGCAGGAGCACCATCAAAACCACCATCAAAACGGTTACCGGGCGCCTGATCCCCAGGGAGGGAAGGCTCACTGGGCTTCACCCCGCTTTTCCAGGGCAGGGTTATCCAGAACCTTTTCGGCCCAGACCTGATCGCCGGACGAAACCTCTTCCTGGCCTGCAACCACGATGCGGTCCCCTTTTTGCAGGCCCTCTTTGACCTGGATCAGTCCTTTTTCCGAGATCCCGGTGTGCACGTTGACCAGTTCCACGGTCCCCTGGACCAGGCCGTTTCTTTCCCGGGCCCGGGCCGGATGGGAGTCGGCCTGGTGGAAAACATAAACCCCCAGCTCTTCTTCTCCTTCCACAAGCGCATGCCGGGGGATGGCCAGGATATCTTCCCGCCGGTCAACGGTTACATCAGTCCGGGCAAACATGCCTGCCATAACCTTGTTGTTCTGCCCTTCCCCCGACAGGGTCACTTCCATGGGATAGGAGCGGGCTTCATCGGGGGGCAGTTCCCCGATACGCTGAACCTGTTCCTGGAGGGGATCTGCCCGGGCAGAGGGAATTTCAACCAGGACCTTGTCTCCTACCTGGACCTGGTTGACGTAGAACTCCGGAAGGGAGGTAATCACCTGGATATTTTCTGTATCCAGCAGTACCGCTGCAGGTGCCGTGCCGTCGGCCATTTCCCCTTCTTTCAGCTCAAAAACGGCCAAAGTGCCATCGGCCGGTGCGGTAATCTGCGTCCTCTCCAGGGCCTGTTCGGCCATCCTGACTGCCACCCCGGCCTGGTCAACCTGGGCCTGGAGAGCGTCGATCTGCTCCTGCCGGGTCCCTTCCTCGATGGTGTCCAGGGCGGCTTCTGCTGTCTTCAGCTGTTCTTGGGCGCTGGTGTATTCCAGTTCCGCCATTTCTACCTGCTGGTCGGTGGCAAAGCCGTCTTCATGAAGCTCTTCGGCCCTTTCCAGTTCCTTTTCCGCCTGCTTTTTGTTTTCCCGGGCCATGTCCACTGCTGACTCTGCTTCAGCGACTTCCGCTTCCCGGGCCCCGGCCCGGGCTTCCTGCAGCTGGGCTTGGGCTGCCCGCTGGGCGCTCCTGGCTTCTTCCACCTGCAGCCGGTAATCATCGTCTTCCAGTTCAGCCAGCACTTGGCCTTTTTCAACCTCTTCCCCTTCTTCGACATGGACCCGGTCAACGACGCCGGCCATCTCCGGGATAACCATCCGCTGATCCACGGGTTCCACGCTGCCCACCAGGGAGACAGATTTTTCCAGGTCATGCTCACGGACCGGGGCGGCTTCCACCAGGGCTTTTTCTTCTGTGGGTTCAGTAATCCCGGTCCTGTCC
>PWGJ01000059.1 GCA_003554445.1 Candidatus Nealsoniibacteriota bacterium | reverse complement strand
CTTGACCCATGTCATCAGCGTGAACGTGGAGAGAAAGAAGGACACCCATTTCGTCAACTTTTCTTTCTATTTCCACATCTTCAGGATGATCTACGATGTTCTTCACGATAAATTCAAGAAATTCTTTATCGCTTGCTGGTTCAAAATCCTTAGCCATAATAATGGATCATTATTAAATTCATTCAATCGTAGCTCGACCTTTTGCGCCGACCCAAGGGGTCGTTAAGAAGCTACTGTTATAATTCTATATCCTTTGCTTTTTATGTCAAGGTTAATGAGCGGATTTTTTTACTTTTGCAAATGAAAAAGCAGTAGATTGAATCTACTGCTTATTGCGATAATTTTTTATATTTTTAATATACTCAGAGAGCTCTCTTAAAACATCACCGTTTAATCCAATCCAGTCACCGTACCCGTATTTAGTATAAATTAGCTGTCTGTATAGTAAGTTCTTAAACTCTCCGTGAGCAAAGCAAGAGATTTCTTTTCTGTGACCGGTTCCCAATTGACTTTCATTGACTCCAACTCTCCTTCTTTCATTTTCAACAAAACATCTAACACTTTCAAGTAAATCTTTTTCTTCCTCAGACAAGCTATCTTCAAGCATATTATCTACCTCCTCTTTTTAGTACTGATAATATATCACGCTAATTAAAAAAGTCAACAAACTAAAAACCCGTCAAGTAGACGGGTTTTCAAATTCAGTCGGAAGTTATTTGATAACTTCCATAATTTTTTCAATTGATTTGGGTCCTAAACCTTTCACCTCTTTAAGTTCATCTTCAGATTTTTCTTTCAATTTTTCAACCGTATCTATTCCGGCATCTTCTAAAGAATTTATTATTCTGGTGGTCAGATCCAAAGAATTTAAATCATTATCTTCTTCTTTCTTTTCTTGTTTTTCTTCTTCCTTATCCTCATCTTCTTGCTTCCCCTTCTCCTCATCTGTGTCTTCTTTTTCTTCTTCTTTATCTCCATCTTCATCTTCTTCTTTTTCTTCTTCTTTAGTTTCTTTTTTCTCTTCATCCTCTTTTGGTTTTTCTTCTTTCTTAGCTTCTACCGGATCTTTGTCATGAACCTTCTTCTTTCTCCCCGTTATAACACCGTGTTTTACCAGAAGATTGTGTACGGTATCAGTCGGCTGTGCTCCTTTAGCAATCCAACTTCTCGTTTTTTCCGCATCAATTACGGTCTCTTTATTAACGGGATCATGAGTTCCCACTTCATCCTTAAAAGTTCTGCTTTTGGCAGCAGCGCTTTTAGGGATTACCACAATCTTAAAAAAGGGTTGTTTTTTTCGTCCTACTCTGGATAATCTTATTCTTAACATATTTATTCTCCAAGACATTCATCAATCTTACCGATTGATCCGCCCTGGTGTGCTAATTTACTTATTAAACTTCTTTTCTAATGCTTTTTGTGCCGCCTCCTCTTCAGCCTCTTTCTTTGATCCTCCCTCTCCTTCCGCAAGTTTTTTTTCACCCAAGAAGACTCCCATTCGAAATCTTTTATCATGATCCGGTCCATTTTCATCTATTTTCTTATAAACCGGTGTTATGCCTGATCTTTCCTGGGCAATCTCTTGCAGTTCGGATTTTGGATCTTTGAAAAGTTCCAAAGAGATAATCTCAGGCAGCTCCTTAAGTAGATATTTCTTGATAAATTTTCTTGCTTGGTTATATCCACTATCGATATATATCGCCCCTATTAAAGCTTCGAAGGTATCCGCCAACATATATTGTTTAGCTTTTCCTCTTTCTCTCTTCTCTCCGTTTGAGAGGAGCAGATACTTTCCAAGCTTTAATTCTCTGGCAATTTTGGAAATCATTTTCGTATTAACCAATGCCGCTCTCCAATTGGTTAAAATACCTTCCGACTTATTCGGATATTTTTTAAATAAATAGTCGGTGACAACAAGTTCCATAACTGCATCACCCAAAAACTCCAATCTTTCATTTTGTCCCAGATCAAAATCAGGATTTTCGTTAAGATAAGAACGATGGCAGAAAGCCTGAACAAGCAAGTCCTTATTTTTAAAATTCAGATCGAGTTTTTTTTCAAGTTTTTCAAATTTTTTATTCATGCTGCTGGTCATCTTCGGTTTCTTCTTGCAGTTGATTGTATACGGTTCCCAAAACTCCATTTACGAACTTTCCCGAACTTTCTCCTCCAAACTCTTTTGCCAATTCGATAGCTTCGTTAATAGCTACCTTTGGGGGAACTTCCTCATCATCACTGTAAATAAGCTCAAAAAGACCTATTCTGAGAACATTTCTATCAACTATCGTTGTTTTTTCAAGCGGCCATTGTGGCGCCGCAGTGGTTATAATATTATTTAATTCATCAAGATTATTGAAGATGCCCTCTAAAATATCTTCAGCGAAATCTTTTTCATCCAAATCAGGTCCGAATTCTTCAAAGTTTCTCTCCAATACGGCCTTGTAATCTTTCTCTTTACCAAAAAAATCCCACTCATAAAGTGTTTGAAGTACTATTCTTCTCGTCAAATGTCTTGAGGACATATTCTTTTATTTTGACAAATTCTCCATATTTAAAGGTCCATCGGGTCTATTCTTCTCCATCTCCTCTTTCTTCTTTTTCTCTTCTTTTTCCGTAAGTTCCTCCATTACGTCTACAACTTGCTTACCCTTATAATGACCACAATTTTTACACATATGATGCCTTCTTACTTTTTCACCGCAAGTCTGGCAATCGGTAAGGGGAGGATTTTCTAAATAGATGTGCATCCTCCGATTGTTTCTTTTTGATTTTGTATTTCTGGATTTCGGAACAGCCATAATTTTAATATAAATCTACTTATAAATTGACGTCTTTGTCAGACATTTATTTATTGTAACAGAAAATATTATTTAAGGCAAGAAAAATTCAATTCATCTCGAATGATTTTCTGTGAATCCTAGTTGGGCCCAGTTTTTTTATCGCTTCCTTATGCGCTTTTGTAGGATATCCTTTATTGGAAGAAAATCCATATCCCGGAAACTCATTATCCATTTTCCGCATCACTCTATCCCTGGAAACTTTAGCTATAATGGAGGCTATCGAACATTCTAAGATCTTTTCATCCGCTTTAATTACTGACTTTTGCTTTCGCTCAATAGGAATCTTAAAATTTCCGTCCACTACGACCAATCCTTTCTCTTTTATCCCTTCTACTGCCTCTTTCATGGCCAGCTTTGTCGCTTCCAATATGTTAATGGAGTCTATAACATCCGAATTCATATAAGCTACGGAAGTAACTATTTTTTCACTCCTTATAATTTGATCATAAAGTCTTTCTCTTTTCTTTTCCGATATCTTCTTGCTGTCTTTTATCTCTTTTAAAAATTCGGGCTCTTCTTTTATGTAAGCTGCTCCGGCAAAAACCGGACCCGCTAACGGTCCTCTACCCGCTTCATCAACTCCTATTATCTTTTCTTTTTTCTTTTTCATCTTTATTTTTAGCCTAATTTTTTATATCATTAAAGAGCGGTTACAATTTTTAATACCTTCCGATTAATGAATTTTACACATTTACATGTCCATTCTCACTATAGCATCTTGGATGGACTACCAAAAATAGATGAACTCATCAACTACGTAAAGGAAAATAATATGGACTCGGTTGCATTAACCGACCATGGTGTTCTCTATGGCGCAGTCGAGTTTTACAAAAAAGCTAAGGATGAAGACATCAAACCAATAATAGGATCAGAGTTGTATGTTGCCGTAGATGGTATGGAGCAAAAAAGACCCAAAGTGGATAATAAAAACTATCACCTTGTTTTGTTGGTTAAAAATGATCAAGGTTATAAAAATTTAGTGAAGATGATTACTGAGGCACATCTGAGAGGTTTTTACTACAAGCCAAGAATAGATGAAAAGTTGTTGGAGAAACACTCGGAAGGATTAATCGCCTTGAGTGCCTGCATACAAGGGAAAATTCCTCAATATATATTGTCCGGAAAAAAGAAAGAGGCTAAAGAGTTAGCTTTGAAGTATAAAAATATATTCGGGAAAGATTCTTTTTATTTTGAGATCCAGCACCACCCCAATATATCTCAACAAAAAACGGTCAACGAAACACTTAAAAGTTGGTCAGAAGAATTGGACATACCTCTGGTTGCAACTTGTGACAGTCATTACCTTAAGCCGGAAGACGGAGAAATTCAAGATATTTTAATGTCCATAAGCACGGGTTCGGATGTTAATGACCCGGACAGATTATCTTTGAGAGAAGATGACTTTTCGATGAAAAGCCCGGAGAAGATGGCAGAGATATTCGCTGATACTCCCGAAGCGATAAAAAATACTCAAAAAATAAAAGACCTTTGTGATTTTGAATTTAATTTAGGGCAAACCAGACTACCTAAAATACCACTACCCAACGGAAAAAGCGCCGAGGAGCATTTGCGTGATTTATGTGAAAAAAATCTAAAAAACAGGTATGAAAAAAAGAATCTTGAAAGGGCGAAAGAAAGATTGGATTATGAGTTGAATATAATTAACGATACCGGGTTTGCCTCCTATTTTCTAATAGTTCAGGACTTTGTTAATTGGGCTAAAGAAAACCATATCGTAGTGGGGCCGGGCAGAGGCTCCGCAGGAGGCTCTCTGGTTTCTTACTTGCTTAGAATTACCAATATCGACCCACTAAAATATGACCTTATCTTCGAAAGATTTCTGAATCCCGGAAGAGCCAAGGTGTCGATGCCCGATATTGATCTTGATTTTACAGATAAAAGAAGAGATGAAGTAATCGATTACATAGCTCGAACTTACGGGAAAGAAAAAGTGGCTCAGATAATAACTTTTGGAACAATGGCGGCAAGAGCAGCAATCAGAGATACGGGAAGAGCTTTGGGTTATGAATACGGTTATTGTGATCGGGTTGCAAAGATGATACCTACCGGACAGGATTTGGATGAAACTTTGGAAAATAACTCCGATTTCAGACAACTATACAATACCGACCCCAAAGCCGAAAAATTAATTGATGCTGCAAAAAGATTGGAGGGAGTAGTTCGTCATGCATCAACTCATGCCTGTGGGCTCGTTATCGGTAATGAACCTCTTCCCAACAGAGTACCTCTTCAACACCCCTCTCAAGATGACAATGTAATCGTTACCCAGTATGAAATGCACGCAATAGAAGACATAGGACTCTTAAAGATGGATATTTTGGGGCTGAAGAATTTAACCATTATTGAAGATACGCTTAAAAAAGTTTACGCAATTCATAATGAAAATATAGATATCGATAATCTTGACCTTGATGATGAAAAAGCTTTTGACCTCTTACAAAAAGGAAATACTACCGGAGTTTTTCAACTTGAATCATCCGGATTTCAAAGATATCTAAAACAGCTAAAACCTACTAATATTGAAGATATTATTGCCATGGTTGCCCTTTATCGACCGGGTCCGATGCAATACATTCCAACCTATATTAAAAGAAAACACGGTAAAGAAGATGTTGAATATCTTCATCCCGACTTGGAACCGATTCTGAAATCAACTTACGGGGTTTGCGTCTACCAGGAGCAGGTTATGAGAATTGCTCAAGAGATGGCCGGCTACAGCTTGGCCGAGGCCGATATTTTAAGAAAAGCAATAGGTAAAAAGATTGCCTCTCTACTCAAGAGTCAGAAGAAAAAATTCCTAAAAGGGTTGCAAGAAAATGGTTATTCGGAAGAGCTGGGAGAAGAAATTTGGAGCTGGATTAAGCCCTTCGCTCAATATTCATTCAACAAGAGTCATGCTGCCGCTTACGCTCAGGTAGCCTATCAAACCGCCTATCTTAAAGCTCATTATCCGGAAGAATTTATGTCATCCCTTCTTACCGCAGAGCAGAAAAATATAGATCGTCTCGGGTTTTTGATGGGAGAATGTAAGCGAATGGGAATTGAAGTTTTACAACCCGATATAAATGAAAGTTTTACCTATTTCAGTGTGGTTCCGGAAAAAAATCAGATAAGATTTGGGTTGGCTGCAATTAAAAACGTCGGCAGCAAACTGGTGGAAGAAATTGTGGAAGATAGAAAAGAGAACGGAAAATATAAATCTTTAAATGACTTCTTGTCAAGAATTCATTCCCGACATCTCAATAAAAAATCACTTGAGGCGTTAGCTAAAGCGGGAGCCTTCGAAAGCTTAATGGAAAGAAACAGAATCTTAAAAAATATGGAAAAAATATTAGCCTACAGTAAAGAGATAAGAAGCAAGGAAAAGAGTGGCCAGTCCGGGCTTTTTGAATCCAATGACGCATACAAATCCGAAATAAAGCTGGATGAAGTTGATCCTACCCCCGTTGATGATAAGTTAAAGTGGGAAAAAGAATTGTTAGGTCTTTTTATTACGGGTCATCCCTTGGATAAGCATCAGAAGAAATTAAAAAAAGCGATGAGCATAGAAAAGGCAAAGAGACAAATGTCAGATAAAAAAGTGCGAATCGGCGGCATGATTTCGAAAACAAAAGAGATTACCACCAAAAAAGGAAACCGGATGAGTTTTGCAACTCTTAAAAACAAGGAAGATAGCATCGAAATAATAGTCTTTCCCGACACTTATCAAAAATATAAGAGTCTCCTGGACTCAAATAATATAGTTTTTGTTTATGGGAAAGTAAATCATAGAGACGAAAATCCAAAAATAATAGCTGAAAAGATTAAGAGAATCAATTAATTTGACTTTTTGGAATAGATTTGTAAAATAAAGGCAATGAATTTTTCAATTCAACAAACTACAACGACGACAACCACCTCTTTGTAGCGAGGGGTTACTTGTAGTTTTAATCCACAAGAAACCTCTCCAAAGAGGTTTTTTCTTTTTAAATTGTTATGATAAAATAAAACCATGAATAAAAATTTAGAAAAAAAGAGACATTCGTACTCACATATATTAGCTGCAGTAATAAAGGATATCTTTCCCGAGGCAAAGATAGGTATAGGTCCCGCAATAGATAACGGATTTTACTATGATTTTAAAGATATAGATGTAAGTGAAGATGATTTTAAAGAGATAGAGAAAAAAATGAGAAAAAAGATCAAGGAAGATTTATCTTTTGAAAAAGAGATTATAAGTAAAAAGAAGGCAAAAAAGATATTCAAGGACGACCCTTACAAGCTTGAACTTGTTGAAGATCTTGATGGTGAAGAAATTTCTGTTTATAAAACGGGAAAATTTATTGATTTATGTAAGGGGCCTCATGTTAAATCTACAGGCGATCTGGATCCTCAGGCATTTAAAATCGATAGAACTTCCGGAGCTTACTTTAAAGGAGACGAGAAAAACGAAATGATGCAAAGAATTTACGGACTTGCGTTTGAAAATAAAAAAGAGTTGGACAATTATCTGAAAATGAGAAAAGAGGCGGAAAAGAGAGATCATAGAAAGATAGGAAAAAATCTGGAGCTTTTTATGTTCGATGAAGAGGTTGGTCAAGGACTCCCCCTCTATCTACCCAAAGGGGCAATGCTTCGAAAATTGCTCATGGACTTCGCTATGGATACCTATCTCAAAAACGATTACAAAATAGTATCAACTCCCCATATAGCAAATGAAGAGCTTTGGGAGCGTTCCGGACATCTAAAACATTATGCCGAAGACATGTATGGACCTCTCACTGTTGATGAAAAAAAATACAGGTTGAAACCGATGAATTGCCCTTTTCATGTAAAGATGTACAAATCCAAAACTAGAAGCTATAGAGAACTTCCAAAAAGATGGGCTGAGATGGGAACCGTCTACAGATATGAAAAGTCCGGTGAGCTTCACGGATTAACCAGACCCCGAGGATTCACTCAAGATGATGCTCATATAATTTGTAGGGGAGATCAGCTTCAGGATGAGATAATGAACGCTTTAAAAATAACCAAATACATATATTCTACTTTGGGAATGGAAGATCTTATCTTCAAACTTTCAGTTAGAGATCCGAAAAAAAAGGAGGACTATTTCGGAACTGACGAGCAATGGGAAAAAGCAGAAAAAGCTTTGGAAGAAGCTCTTAAAAGCTTCGGGCAGACAGAATATATAAGAGATGAGGGAGAGGCAGCTTTTTACGCTCCCAAAATAGATATTGATGCAGTCGATGCAATGGGTAGAAAGTGGCA
The DNA here is from genome assembly GCA_003554445.1 of Candidatus Nealsoniibacteriota bacterium. Classification (GTDB taxonomy): domain Bacteria; phylum Patescibacteriota; class Minisyncoccia; order Minisyncoccales; family PWPS01; genus PWPS01. Next base: position 52,822 of record PWGJ01000059.1, on the reverse strand, counting down.
ACTCTCTACAATTCAAGTTGACTTCAATATTACTTCCCGCTTCGAAATGAGCTATATAAACTCCGAAGGTGAAGAAGAGACTCCTTTTATGGTTCACAGAGCGCTTCTGGGCTCACTGGAAAGATTTTTAGGCGTTTACATTGAACACACCGAAGGAATGTTTCCCGTATGGCTATCACCTGTTCAAGCTTGGATAATCCCAATCTCCGAAAAACAAGATAGTTACGCTCAAAAAGTTAGAAAAAAGCTACGAGAAAAAAATATTCGCGTCAGCATTGAGGGAATCAACGAAACTTTGTCCAAAGCAATCCGTAATGGGGAAACGCAAAAGATTCCCTACTTATTGGTTGTCGGGAGTAAAGAAGAAGAGTCTCAATCTGTTAATGTAAGATTCAGAGGAGAGGAAATCGGCGAAATGTCAATAGATGATTTAGTGCAAGATATTGAAGAAAAATCAAAAAAATAAAAATGCAAAAACTTTCCGAGTCGACCGAAAAATTAACTGAAAAATACAGGTCGGCATTCAATCAAAAAAAAGAGGAAGGAGAGGGAGCAACGATTCATGTAGATGAAATAGCTAAGAGAGTTGCATCCTTTTACGACAAAATAAGGGGTATTATAGACTGGAAGGGTGAACATCTCTTAAGAAGGAGTGCCATCGAAAGAACTTTAAGGAGAAAAACTCTCCCGAAGGTAAATATTTTAAATGAGGGCAAGAAAGGAGTGAACGCCGAGTCTTTAGTTTTGGAACTTATTCGGGCCGGACATCTTCCCAACGATACGATTAAAGAGTCCAAGGTTGAGGATGTTCAAGAAATTCTTGATAAGTATCTTTATATACTTAACAATCTCCCGGATGAAAAAGACAGCGATTATAAGGTTGATACCTATCAATGGCTTACTTCCGTTGCATCTTGTGAAATTGAAGAAACTCTTAGCCCATCAAAAGGAGAAAAGTTTCTGATTGAATATATGTTTGAGCAGATGAAGAAAAGAGTTGAAGTTGAAAAGGGCTATTTTGATGAATTGGATACAAAAACGAAAGAAACACTTCTCTACATTGCAATTCAGAGAGCACTTTTCAATTTGGATGAACCGATTATAACTTACCATCTTTTTAAGCACAGCTACCCCAATTGGCATAATCTATCGCAAGATGAACTTAAAAAAATTGCCCTTCAGATATATAAAATAAGAGAAAAGATAGATTATTATTTCAATCACAAACTGGAAACTAAATTTTATCATCTTTCCAAAAAGCACAGCACCCCCTATCTCCTACTGGGAGATATCTTAAAAAATAATTCGAAGACCCCTAAGGAGGCAATAGAAAATCCTCAAGAATTGGAGAAGAAAATAAAGGCGGTTTATCAAAAAAGGGTTGAGACTATGAAGTCACGATTATCCAGATCAGCAGCCTATGCTACGATCTCGATATTCATAACCAACGTAGCAGCTCTTTACGCTCTGGAAATTCCACTTGCAACCTTGATGGATTATGATTATCCGATTCAAGCGGTTTTTGTAACAATCTTTATTCCGACAATACTGATGGCCGCTTTTGTCTTGACTATAAGCCCCCCACCGGAAGAAAACTTACATAAAGTCATACTGGAATCGATGAAAATAGTTTATAAAAAAGAAAAGAAAGATAAACTTAAAATTAAGAAACCACGAAAAAGAGGTTTTATATCGAATTTTATTATAAATCTGATCTGGACATTGAGCCTTTTTGCCAGTATTGCAATAATTTTCTACGTATTGAATTTGGCTAGCTTTCCTCCACTCTCTTATCTGATATTTATAATATTTTTATCCTTAATCGCGTTTGCCGGAACAAAGATAAGAGACAGAGCAAAAGAACTTCATATGATGACGGAAAAGGAAAACTTTTTAAACGTTTTGATGGATATATTCGCACTACCGGTCATAAGGCTTGGAAAGTGGTTTACCAACAAATGGAAGCGCTACAATATTATCTCCATATTCTTCAGCGCTCTTATTGACCTACCTTTTATGTCTTTCATACAGTTTTTAGAGCAATGGAGAAGCTTTTTGAAAGAAAAAAGAGAAGATATATACTAATATACTCATATAAAAAGGTGGATTACCAAAAGTTAATATGAATTACCATATAATCACCTACGGCTGTCAGATGAATAAAAATGACAGTAAAAGAATAGCATATCTGTTTGAAGAATCCGGAATTTATGAATCTTCTGAAGAGAAGTCTGATTTTTTAATTATAAACGCTTGTTCAGTGAGAGAGAGGGTTGTTGACCGTATTCGGGGAAAGATTAATCAACTTTCGGAAGAAAAAACTCTTATCTTAACCGGCTGTGTTCTTGATGAAGACCAAAAAAAGCTGGGGGACGAATTTGACCATATTATGGATATAAAGAATTTGCATGAGTGGCATAAAGAGATTGATGAATTAAAGGAACTAACGAAAAAGAAAAATTATTTTGAAATAAAAGCAAAAAGAGAAAAGCCGATTGCTTATATACCGATAATGACGGGTTGTGATAATTTTTGCAGTTATTGTGCAGTTCCCTATGTTCGCGGAAGAGAAAAGTCGAGGCCCGCTGATGAAATTGTTGAAGAAGTTGAAAGATTGGTTAAAAAGGGCTTTAAAGAAATCTGGTTGCTGGGTCAGAATGTAAATTCATATAATAAAGGTAAAAAACCCGACTTTGCCGACCTTTTGAGGTCGGTTAGCAGTGTAGAAGGTGATTTCTGGATTAGATTTACCAGCTCCCACCCCAAAGATTTTTCAGGAAAAATAATAAAAGCGATCAAGTCATCCGAAAAAATAACGGATTATTTGAATCTTCCGGTTCAGTCAGGTGATAACGATATATTGCAAGCAATGAACAGACCTTATAAGATTGAGGATTATAAAGATATCGTATCCAATATAAGAAGTGAAATTCCCGAAATAACTTTAACTACGGATATAATAGTCGGCTTTCCGGGCGAAGATGAAAGAGCCTTTGAAAATACCAAAAAACTGCTTCAAGATATTAAATTCGATATGGCATACATAGCCCGCTACTCCCCTCGCCCTCAAACCGAAGCAGCAAAAATTGAAGATACGGTTTCTAACAGAGAAAAAAAGCGGAGAGCAAAAGAATTAACTCAAATATTGAAAAAAACGGCAAAAAATAAAAATAAAAAAAAGATTGGAGATACCGTGACTTTCCTGCCGACCGAATATAAGAATAATCTCCTGATCGGGAAAACCAAATGTTATAAAACAATTAAAGTTGAATCCGAAAGAGATTTCTCGGGAGAATTTAAAAAGGCTAAAATTACTCAAGCAACCGATTTCGGTTTAAAGGGAAATTTGATTTAAGTATGAAAAAATTAATTGTAATTACCGGTCAGACAGGTGCCGGAAAGACAAGTCTTTCATTACAAATAGCCAGCCATTTGAAAAGAGCGGAAATTATTTCTGCAGACTCTAAGCAGGTCTATAAAGAGATGAATATCGGAACCGATAAAATAGATGATATGCAAGGCATTCCGCATCATCTGTTAAACCTGGTTGAACCGGATCAAACCTTCACTGTGGCTGATTTTAAAAAAAGAGCCCGTCAAAAGATAAAGGATATTCAACAAAAAAATAAAGTTCCGATTTTGTGTGGTGGTAGCTATTTTTATATTAAAGCCGTTGTTGACGGTCTGGTCTTACCACAGGTTGCTCCCGATTGGAATTTTAGAAAGAAAAAAAACAAACTTTCAGAACAAAAACTTTTTGAAGAGCTGAAAGATAAAGATCCTCGAAGAGCTAAGTCAATAGACAAACACAATAAGCGTAGGTTGGTTAGAGCATTGGAGATAATAGAAAAAACCGGAAAACCGGTTCCCGAATTGAACAAGGAACCCCTGAATTATCCGGTATTGATGTTGGCTTTAAAAATAGAAAAGGAAGAGTTGCATCGAAGGATTGACAAGCGTGTCGATAAAATGGTAAACAAAGGCTTAAAAGATGAAGCTCGAAAACTTTTAAACAATTATAACAGAACCCCGTTGGAAACTATCGGATATAAGGAATGGGAACCTCATTTCAAAGAAGAGAAAAGTGAAAATCAAGTTATAGAAGAGATAAAAACAAACACTAAACAATTTTCAAAAAAACAAAAAAATTGGCTAAAGAAAGACGATAGATTAATTTGGGTTGAAACTTTTAAAGAAGCAAAAGAGAGAGTGGGTAGTTATATAAAAAATTAAGGGCTTTAAACCCTTAATTTAACTCTCCCGTTCGGGAGTTTTTTTATTTTCTGAACTTAATCGGGATTAAGATTCTTCCATCTTCTTTTATTTTCACCTTTCTCGATCTTTTAGAGTACATTCTCTTTATCTGTCGCTTCTTTTTTGGAGAATATTGATCTCTTTTTTCTATTCGATCAAATATATCGAGCCATTCCGATTCCGATATTAAATAGAAAGTATCCTCTAGTTTAAAAATATAAACTTTCTCATCAAAATTCGGTTGAATTTCTCTCGGAATAAAAATCTCTTTTCCCTTACGATGCTCTTTTTTGACTTTAATCACTTAAATCCCTCCTTGTAGATTAAATCATATCAATAACTTAATTTTTGTCAATTATGTATAAAAAAGACCGGCACTTATAATTAAAAGTGCCGGTTTTAGTTCTTTGATTAGTGTCCAGCGGACACTACTCCTTCTCCCTCCGTACTTATATTTAATGTGTGGTAAGTTACTTCAGCTTCTTTTACTTGTACCGTTCCTGTATAAGTCTCTCCTATCTGGTCTCCATCTTCATCGAAAACTTTCAGCTTTACTTCAACTGATTGCCCTCTATACTCTTCCTTGAATTCATACTCTACATAATCTCTTTCATAACTGAACCAGAAACTCTCACCTGGAAACTTCCAGTGGAAAAATTTTCCGGATTCGGGATATTCAGCTGTAAATTCGTATTCAGCCCCTTCTAAGTGTCTATAATTGAAGGAAATCTTCACATCCTCAGCTTCTTTTTCTTTGACTTCTAGATTTATAGTATCAGTACTGTTATCCGATTTTACTAAGGCTTCATACTGACCTTTATCTTCCAGAGCTGTTTCCCAATAAAGTGATATAACCTTTTTTTCATCCGGTTCTAAAGCAATCGTTTGATAATCTTTTTGGTTATTACTCACCAGTAACTTTATCTCTTGACTGTCTTTCTGCTCTCCACTATTTCTGATTTCTACATCGACTTTCATCTCTTCACCTTGATAAACCGGTGAATTTGAACCCAGAATTGTTACTTCAAAATAACTTGGTTGTGGTTTTTCTTTCTCCTCAAATATCGCTTTGATGGATTGATCTTTATCCATTAAAATGGACGTTTGGGAACTGTATTTATCTTTCACATTACCCTGCCAGTGACTGAATTTCCACCCTTCTTTTGCTTCTGCCTTCAATTCCACTATGGTTCCTTCTTCAACTTTAAGTTCTCCGTCCGTCACCCCATCCAACATTACTTCTCCCATACCTTCAACTTCCACTGCCAGCACTACAGAGTGTGATCTGTAAAATTGGCACGACGACAGAACGAAACCCAATACAACCAACAATCCGATCATTAGAAAAATCTTACGTTTCATTTTTTTCCACCTCCTAAAAGTTTAGAGAAGCTGCGGCCGAAAATACGTTGTAGCCGCCTCTCAGCATAAATCCAATACCACTTTCCTCGTCTTGAATAGTCAACGACGCGGTTGGTGTAATTTTGTCAGTTCCGATAAAAATAATTCCAATTCCCGGCATAAATTCCTGCTTCTCAACATTAAACCTAAGATCCGCTCCCACGGATACCAATTGGAGACCCTTATCGAAGGGTACGATTCCCGTAAAGAGATAAAACTCATCAGTGAATCGAATACCGCCTTCAAAAAGTGCTCCGGAAGCTGTCGGGGTTTTGAGATATCCCATGCCTATTGAAACACGTGGCGCTTGAGGCTCTTCCATAGCGTTAACTTCATTTGCTTGAATTCCAAAACCGATAAAAAATCCGAGAATTAACAAAATTATCACTGCTTTTCTCATTATTTTTCCTCCTTTCTTTCAGTTCTTGAAAAAGCAAATAGCTTACCTTCCATTGTTAAAGTTCTTTTGTTGTAATTTATAACATTTATTTTAAAAATGTCAAATAAATAACCCGCCTTTTGAGGGCGGGCTCTTGATATTTTTAAATTTTTAGCTACTGCACTTCCTTGATAGTTATCACTCCCTTTCTTATCCCCATCACCTCTTTAAAGTATCTTTTAAGTTCCTCCTTTTCTTTAAAGCTAAGTTTTTCACCTCCTTTAATTTTCAAATCATCCTCAACCGGCTCATCTATATTTTTTAAAATACATTTGGTACTGTCTCCATCGCAATGAATGTTAAAAAACTCAGAAAGAGCTACAAATTGCTTTAAACTGATTTCATTATAACCTATCTCTCCTTTTTCTTTCAGCTCTTTAAATAACTTTTCATCCATAAAAGCCACCTCCTTGGTGGCTTTATTATAAACTTAATTTAATTATTGTCAATTAAAACCTTTCTTCAAGAATTCGGTTAACCGCTTTCGGGTCAGCCTTTCCTCTGGTTTTAGCCATTACTTGTCCGACTAAAAATTGTTTTGCTTCACTTTTTCCGGACTTTAAGTCCTCAACAGCAGATTCGTTTTCTTTAAGAACTTCTTCAATGATTCCTTTTAATTTGCTTTCATCTTTAACCTGCGCCAAATCCTTTTCTTTTATTATCTGACTCGGATCTCCTCCGGTTTTAAACATCTCTTTTAAAACTTTTTTGGCTATTTTACTGGAAATTTCATCAATAAAAACCAAAGTAATCAATTCTCCAAAATTTTCCGGAGTTATCTTAAAGTCATCATCAACAACCGATGACCCGTCAAGTAATCCTTGCAAATCAGAAAGAATATAGTTTGAGCAAAGTGAGATAAACTCAAGCTCTTCTTCTTTCGTCACTTTGTCTTTTTTATTTTTTAACCAATTAAGCCCTTCACTTATCACTTTCTCAGTGTAATCCCCTAGTGCCTTATCAACTACAAAGAGCTCCTCATCCAAACCATATTCCTCTTTAAATCTCTCTCTTCTGTTTTGAGGAAGTTCGCTACCCAACGTAATTTTATCTTTTTTAAGTGGTTCTTCATTTAAATCCAAAGGTGGTAAATCGGGTTCGGGAAAATAACGATAGTCATGTGCTTCTTCTTTAGCTCTTTGGGAGACGGTTTTTTGACTGTCTTCTCTCCACCCTCTAGTCTCTTGCTTTACCTTTTTTCCGGAATTAATTAGTTTCTTCTGCCTTTTTATCTCATAATCAACCGCTTGTTCAACAACTTTAAAAGAATTCAGGTTCTTGATCTCAACTTTAGTACCTAGTTTTTCAGATTCTTCAGAAAGAGATATGTTCACCTCAACTCTCATTTGGCCTTTTTCCATATCGGCATCGGACACTTCCAAGTATCTCAAAATCAACCTTAACTCTTCAGCAAAATCTCTCGCCTGTTTTCCGGATTTTATATCCGGTTCCGTAACCAACTCCATAAGCGGCACACCGGACCGATTAAAATCAACTAAAGAAACTCCGTCTTCATGAATCAAGCTTCCGGTATCTTCTTCCAAATGAATTCTGGTAATCCCGATCTCTTTTCCGTTGATAACCAGTTTTCCATTTTCACATAATGGATAATTCAATTGAGATATTTGATAACCTTTGGGTAAATCGGGATAAAAATAATTTTTTCGGTCAAATCTCGAAAAATCAGCTATATCACAATCGAGAGCTTTTCCAGCCCTTATAACTTTTTTTACCGCTTTTTTATTAATTGTTGGCAAAGCTCCCGGATAACCCAAACAAACCGGACAGACTTTGGTGTTTGCATCTGCTTTTTTTGACAAGTTACTACAAGAGCAAAACATCTTTGCCTTTGTTTTAACTTGGGCATGAATTTCAAGTCCTATTGTTGGTTTAAGCATATTTTTGTATTACTCTTCCATATCTTTTAGCTCCTTTGCTATTTCAACCCCGGAACTCGTTCCAATAATATCAGCTCCGTTTTCTATCATCATTTTAGCGTCTTCCAAAGTTCTTATTTTAGCCGAAGCCTTAACAAGCAAGTCGGGAGCCGCTTCACTCATCATCTTAACGTGTTTGGCTTTTTCCTCTAACTGTCTTCTTTCCAGAGGATCTTTATTTGTAGCTGTTTTTACACAAATAGCTCCCGCTTCCTGAACCAATTCAGAGGCTTTTTTTATTTCATCATCAGTTAAAAATCCGGATCCGATAATAACCTTGGTATCCGCCAGCTCGGCGATCTCGGATAAATCATCCAAAACCGAATCATACTTTTCATATTTTAGATCAATTATATTCATAACCACATCCAGCTCATCAACTCCATCTTTTACCGCTCGTCTACAAGCATCCATTCGCTCTTTGTGACTGCTAAGACCCATAGGTGGATCAATGAGTACGATGACCTTCATATCGGTCTCTTCCAGCTCCTCAGCCACTAAAGAGACCCATTCAGGATTAACATCCACCCCTCGAAAGCCGTATTCCTTAGCCTCGTTGCAAGTTTTAATAATATCGGCTTCGGTAGCTTCCGGATCTATATTGGTATGATCAATCGTCTTAAGAATATTTTTCATCTTTTTTATATTTTTTAAAAATTAATAATTTATTTTTAGCTTTTTTTTCACTTACAAGTCTCCACTTGTCTTTATCAAATTCGGGAAAGTGGGCATCTCCTTCAAAATTTTTATCGATAACCGTTATGATCATCTTATCCGCTTTCGATAAAAACTGATGATAGACACTCTCTCCTCCGGCAACAAACACTTTCCCCTCTGCGATATTTATAGCCTCTTCTATAGAGTTGGCTACTTTAGCATCTCTAGGATTAAAATTTTTGTCTCTAGAAAGAACTATCACTTTTCTACCATCAAGTTTCCCCGGAAGAGAAAGAAATGTTTTCTTGCCCATTATAACAAAATTACCCATCGTTGTCTCCCGGAAATGTTTCAGATCCTCAGGAAAATTCCAGGGGAGCTTTCCGCATTTGCCTATGACATTATTTTTGCTTTTGGCAACTATTATAATTATCTCCATCGTATTTACCCCTATTTTGCAGCGCCGGGGGCTGCAAAATAGGTTGGTTAGACTGCCATTTTTGCCCTTATCGCCGGATGGTGGTCATAGTCTGCTAGCTTTATATCCTCCATTTCAAAATCATCTATCTTTTTAATATCTTTATTCAGCTTTAATTCCGGTAATTTTTTAGGCTCTCTGGAGAGTTGTTCCTTTACTTGTTCAAAATGATTCTTGTAAATATGAGCATCCCCCATTACGTGAATAAACTCTCCCGGTTGATAGCCGGTAACTTGCGCAACCATCTCCAAAAGAAGGCTGTAAGAAGCTATGTTGAAAGGAACTCCCAAAAACATATCACAACTTCTTTGATACATCTGTAAAGAAAGCTTGTCTTCAGAAACATAAAATTGGAAAAATGCGTGGCAAGGCGGTAGCACCATTCTATCAAGCTCACCCGGATTCCAGGCGGAAACTATATTTCTTCTGCTGTTAGGGTTGTTTTTAAGCTTTTCAATAGCTTTTTCCAGCTGGTCTACGGAATCACCTTCGGGATTTCGCCAATCTCTCCATTGAACTCCGTAAACTCTACCGGCATCGGTTTTATACTCTCTTTTTTCTTTCCAATAATCAGCATCGACATTAGCATCCCATATATGACAATTCATTTCATGCAAATCCTTTATGTCTCTGCTGCCGGATATAAACCACAAAAGTTCGGCTTTTACCGAATTAAAAAATAGCTTTTTAGTCGTAACCGCGGGAAATCCTTCGGAAAGATCATATCTGGACTGAAGTCCGAAAAGAGAACGGGTTCCGACTCCGGTTCTATCTTGTTTGTCCGCACCTTCCTCCAGCACCTTTTCCAATAGAGATAAATATTTTTTCATATTAAAATAAAGTACTTAATATCTTTTTATTAATTTTTTCCGGAGGCAAAAATTCATCATTTTCGGTTACTTCGATAATTTCAAAATTATCCTCTTTACTCGCAAGTTCCATATAAGCATTATGAGCACCTTGTAGATGATTAATGTCGGTTTCGTGAATATCCTTATTTTCCTTATCCTTGAGGGATTTCATCGCAAATTCCGGAGATACTTTTAGATATATCACCTTATCCGGCTTGGGAATTCCAAAAAAATCAAATTCCAATTCGAAAAGCCAATTAATAAACTTATCTCTCTCCTTTTTATCTTCTATCTTTCCGGCCTGATGCATATTGGAGGTCGTATATCGATCAGCTATAACAAAGCTGTTTTCGGATAACCATTTTTTGATCTTGAAAGAGCCATCATATCTATCACAAGCAAAAAAAACCGAAGCTATCTTAGCGCCGACTTCTTTGGAGCTTCCGTACTTTCCCGATAAATATTCCTTTACCAGTCCGGAAGATTTTTCTTCGTATTGAGGAAAGCTGATAAATTTAACCTTTTCGCCCTTATTTTTTAAAGCTTTTATTAAAAGCTTAGTTTGAGTCTCTTTTCCGGAACCGTCTATTCCTTCTATTACTATGAATTTATCACTCATTTAACTCTTGAATTAATCTTTTAACTTGTTTTTCAAGTTCTTTTTCTGATTTGTTATTATCCACTTTAAATTTGGATCTTTTTCCTATCTCTTCAATATCCTTTTCGGATCTACCCTTATCCAATTTCAAAAATTTCTCAAATGAAACGTCATCATCCGCCTTTTCTCCTCTTTTTTTCATTCGCTTCCACCTTAACTTTGGTCGAGTCTCAATATAAACTATATCACCACCCAACCTTTTTACCATCTCTTCATCTTCAAAAAGCCTTACTCCGTTTAAAAGAATGAAATCGGAATCCGATTTTAAAATCTTTTTTTCAATTGCTTTTGCTAATATATCTTTCCCGAATCGGTCTCTGAGATTGTTAACCAGCCATTGCTGATCTTCTCTTGTAACTTCATCAAAAAATATCTTCAATACATCCGAAAGAGGGTCCGAAAATTTAAAAATTTCCACGGATTCATGGTTCTTTTTGAAAAGATCACAAAAGGTGTCTTTTCCGGCACCCGGCTTTCCTAAAATTCCTAAAATTTTTTTCATCTTAGTCCAAAAAAGTTATCTCCGAAGAGGGTCTCTCTTTTTTTACGAACTCGATACCTGCCTCTTTAAAAAGTTTCATAAAAGAATCGTCCGCATAATCACTGTAGCTGACAAATTTTTTAATTTTTGCATTCACTAACATTTTAGCGCATAAAACACAAGGTGTGTGAGTGCAATAAATAGTAGAACCCTCCAGACTAACGCCATGGAGGGATCCTTGTATTATCGCATTTTGTTCCGCATGTATCGCTCTACAAATTTCGTGACGTGTTCCGGATGGAATCTCTTTTTCATCCCTTAAACAGCCCAGTTGTAAACAGTCATCCGCTCCCGAAGGGGCTCCGTTATATCCGGTCGTTAAAATTCTCTTATCCCGGACCGCTACCGCTCCTACATGGTGACGCCGACAAGTTGATCTTTCAGCAACAACGGCGGCAATTTTAAGAAAATATTCATCTAAGGATATTCGATCCATTTATTATTTCTTTATCCTTAACCCCATATTTTTTGCAGTTCCCTTAATGATTTCAACAGCTGCATCCAAGTCATCAGTATTAAGATCAGGCATCTTCTTTTTCGCTACAGCTTCCAATTGTTCACGAGTTATCTCACCTATCTTATTTTTATTGGGCTCCCCTGATCCTTTTTCAATTCCGACTTCTCTTTTTATGAGCTGGGAAGCTGGGGGTTCTTTCAAAATAAAATCATAACTACCGTCTTGGTAAACCGATATTTCTACGGGAACTACATCATCACCCCTATCGGAAGTTCTGTCATTGAAGTCTTGACAAAATTCTTGCATATTAATTCCATGCTGTGCAAGCATCGGCCCGATAGGAGGAGCCGGACTGGCTTGACCAGCTTTAATCTGTAATTTAACTATTGTTTTTTTCTTTTTAGCCATAATTTTAAGCAGTTATATTTTCTCAACTTGTAACGAATCTAATTCTACCGAAGTATCTCTACCGAACATATTTACCAAAACTTTTATCTTTCCTCTCTCCCGATCAACTTCGGAAACTTTCCCATCATAATCCTTAAACGGTCCGTCAGTTATCTTTACACTGTCTCCCACTTCCACATCAATTTCATGTTTCGGTGTATCTTTACCCATTCTATTTTTTAAAATCTCCACCTCTTCATCACTCATTGGGATCGGAGTTGTGCCCGAGCCGACAAAACCACTTACATTCGGAGTATTTCTGACTACATACCAGGACTCGTCGGTTACTATCATTTCTACCAATACATACCCGGGATATATCTTTTCTTCAACTTCTTTTCTTTGACCGTCTTTAATTTTAATCTTCTTTTCCTTGGGAACGATTACATTAAAGATCTTATCTTCCATTCCCATCGTTTCTATTCTTTGTCTTAAATTGCTAGCCACAGCCTCTTCATAACCCGAATAGGTGTGAATTACATACCAGTTTTTTTCTTTTTTTAATTTTTGTTTTGCCATATTTTAAAGCACAAATGTATCTAAAACTCTGAAAAGAAGAGCGTCCAAAGCTCCCAAATAAGCAGCCACGGCAATCGTAGCAAAAATTACCACCATCGTATACTTAATTGTTTCGTCCTTGGTGGGCCAATTGACTTTCTTCATTTCCGTTTTTACTTCCTGAAAAAAATTTTTAACTTTTTTTGTTTTCATAAATCTAATTTTCTATTTAAAAAAGCCTCGTTTCAGGCCTTCGCCTGGATTATACACCAAGGTTAATAATAAATCAAGAAAGATTTAGATGTCAACATTATTCGCGTCCTTGGCGTGAGTTCTGATAAAGTTTTTCCTCGGAGCAACTTCTTTACCCATTAATGCATCAAATATTCTATCCGCCTCTTGAGCATCCTCAATCGTAACTCTCAAAAGAACCCTGTTTTCCGGGTTCATTGTCGTTTCCCATAGCTGTTCGGGATTCATTTCACCCAGACCTTTGTATCTTTGTATATCAATGTTGGATCTACCATCCTCTTTCATGTTTTCTACGATATCAGCCTTATCCTCTTCCACATAAGCGTATTCCACTCTTTTTCCGGATTTTATCTTATACAAAGGAGGTTGAGCAATATAAACATAACCATTTTCGATCAAGGGCTTGAAATATCTGAAAAAGAGGGTTAAAAGTAAGGTCCTTATGTGGTTACCGTCGTAATCGGCATCACACATGATTATTATCCTCTGATACCTTAAGCTTTCAATATCAAAATCTTCACCGATTGCAGTACCTAAAGCGACAACCAGAGATTTTATCTCTTTTGAAGATAGTATCCTGTTGAGTCTATATCTTTCCACATTCAAAACTTTACCCTTTAGAGGTAATATGGCTTGAAACTTTCTGTCTCTTGCCCCCTTACAACTACCACCGGCAGACTCACCCTCCACGATGTAAAGCTCTGATTCTTCCGGATTTCTGCTGGTACAATCAGCAAGTTTACCGGGCAAAGATAAACCGTCCAAAACTCCTTTTCTCAAAACGGTTTCTCTTACTTTTTTGGCCGCTTTTCTGGCTTTCGCAGAGAGGATACATTTTTCAATTATCGCTTTGGCATCTTTAGGATTTCTTTCCAAAAAGTCTAAAATCGCATCCCCGGCAAAAGTTTCAACGGCCGATCTGGCCTCGGAATTACCCAGCTTGGTTTTGGTTTGACCTTCAAACTGAGGTTCTTTTATTTTTACCGATACAACGCTGGTTAATCCTTCTCTTATATCCGATCCGCGCAGATTGTCATCATTTTCACCCAAAAGATTGTTGTTTCGGGCATACTTATTTATTGTTTTTGTAAGTGCCGATCTGAATCCAGTCAAATGATAACCTCCTTCTTTCGTATTGATATTATTGGCAAAACTTTCTTCATAAAGCTCATATTCATCGGTGTATCTGAAAGCTGCTTCCACGATCATTCCCTCCGATTTTCCACTGCAGTAAAATATTGTTGGATGAGTCGGCTTGGCATCTTTAGTCAAATGCTTGACGTAAGACTTTACACCTCCCTCAAAATAGAAAGTGTAAGGCTTTTCAAATTCATTTCTGGCATCGGTAAAAGTTATCTTTATTCCTTTTGTCAAATAAGCTTGCTGCCTGAGATGATTCTTTATCTTTTGAGAATCAAATTTAACCTCGTCAAAAATCTCCGGGTCGGGTTTAAAAGTTATCGTTGTTCCTGTTCGATCCGTCTTTCCCGTTTTTTTAAGCTTGCTGGTCGGTTTACCCCTTTCAAATTCTTGAACCCAGATATTTCCATCTCTATGAACTTCAGCTTTAAGATAAGTGGAAAGTGCACAAACTACCGATATTCCTACACCATGAAGACCACCGGAAACTTGATAAGCTTTTGATCCGAATTTAGCACCGGCATGCAAAGTGGTGAGAACCGTTTCAAGAGCCGATTTGTTGGTCTGAGAGTGTTTATCAACCGGAATTCCTCTACCGTCATCCGAAACTTGAACCATATCATCATCCAGAAGCTTTACGGTTCCTTTGCTTCCATAATCTCCCATGAATTCATCAATAAAGTTGTCAACTCCTTCCCAAATCATATGATGAAGACCCTCTTTACCGGTTGAACCGATGTACATCCCCGGTCTTTTCCTTACCGGATCGAGCCCCTTCAAAACACTTATATCTTTTGCGTCATAATTTGATTTTTTAGGCATTTTTTTCTTTTTTTACTTTTTTCTAACTTTCCAGCCCGACTTGGCTTCCAAACTGGATATAATTTTTTCTAATAATTTATCTATCTCTTCTTTTGATAATGTTTTATCTTCTGCTTGAAAGTGGAATCTGAGTCCCAAATTTTTTGTTCCTTCGGGGATCTTTTCTCCTTGATATAAATCAAATAAATCCGTTTCAATCAGATCTTCTCCCGCGGCCTTGTTCGCCAAGGTTAAAACTTCTTCAAAGTTAACCTTAACCGGAACCAAAACGGAAACATCCTTCATAGCGACCGGGAATCTCGAAAACTTTTTATATCTTTTTGTCTTTGATGCCAATTTAACAATTTTTTCCAATTTTAACTGAAAAACAATCGGTTTGCTCTCCAGCTTCATCTTCTCAGTCAGTTCTTTTGAGACCTCTCCTATCTGTCCGATCTCTTGGTTGCCGACAAGTACTTTAGCTGCCTTTTCCCCGGCCCAGCTATTACTGCTCCGCTCGTATCCGACATCACTAATATTTAATTCGGTTAATAAGGAGTTTAAAACACCCTTCATCTCTCTGAAGTTAAGATTCGAAGCAATGGCTCCGACTGATATCTCTTCTTTTTTAGAAAAAACTTTACCAATTTCAAATATTTTTATATCTTCAAACCGTTTTTCATTATCTTTTATATTTTTTATCAAATGAGGTATCAACCGGGGTCGTAAATATCTGTATTGTGCGCTGACCGGATTTTTCATCTCAACCAAATCATCATAACCGAATATTTCTTTTACTTTTTCATCTATGAATGTGTAATTATAGGCTTCAGTAAATCCGGAAGCTTTAAAAACTTCTCGCAACCTGTCTTCCCAGAAAAGATCTTCCGGTTTTTTAGTAGCTTCAACCTCCGCTTTGGGTTTTTTGGATTCTATATTTTCATATCCGTAAAGCCTACCAATTTCTTCAATCAAATCTTCTTCAATTGAGATATCTCTTCTTTCAGTTGGAATTTTAACTTCCAAATCGCTCTCTTTTTTTACTTCAAAGCCAAGACTTTCCAAAATTTTAATAATCTTTTCTTCAGAAATTTTAACCCCCAATAAGCTTTCGGTTTTTTTAATTGAAAGATCGATGGTTTTGAGTGTGACCGGATCGGGATATAGATCAAGCGATCCTTTTAGCGGCTTTCCGTTTGCATATTTTTCCATCAGCTTTATTGCCCTACGAGAGGCTTTTTCAGCAAGTTCGGGATCGAGTCCATGCGAGAATCTGATCGAAGCGTCCGTTTGCAACTTTAATTTTTTAGATCCCTTTCGTATCGTTTTTCCGTCAAAATTAGCAGCTTCCAGATAAATTAAATCCGTTTTTTCATCTATCTCCGTTCCCTTTCCTCCTTTTATTCCGGCTATGCCTATCGGCTCTTTATCGTCGGCAATAACCAAGATCGACCCATCCAGACTTTTTTCTTCTTCATCCAGAGTTATAATTTTTTCATCCTTTTTAGCAGCTCTGACCTGAATTAAATCACCCACCTTTCCTCCGTCAAAAGCATGAAGAGGTTGACCCATCTCAAGCATAACGTAATTGGTTATATCTACAATATTATTTATCGATTGCAATCCACAAACTTCAAGCCTCTTTTTTATAAACTCGGGCGTTTCTTTAATCTCTATTCCTTTAATTCCTCTGAGAACATAGCGAGGAGTCAACTCATTTTTTATCTTTAAATCGACAAAATCAGTTAATTCTTTTGATCCGGATTTAAATTCAATTTCCGGTTCTTTCAGACTTAAATTATAAATGGCAGCAATTTCTCGAGCAACTCCCAAATGAGAAAAACAATCCGAAGCTCTGTTGGGCAAAATATCTATATCAATAAGAGCATCATCTCCAACTTTTTTAACTTCTTCAACTTCAAAAAAGCGCATCATTAATTTATCCGCTAATTTCTGCGGCTTCGGTAAATCCTCTTCGAAAAATGAATTTAACCAATTATAAGAAAATTTCATAATAAATTAGAATTGCTCTAAAAATCTGAGTTCTCCACTGTAAAAAAGGCGAACATCATCTATGCCGTATTTTATCATAACCAATCTGTCCATACCCATCCCGAAAGCGAATCCCTGCCACTTTTCGGGGTTCAAACCGGAATTTTTAATTACATTCGGATGAACCATGCCAGCTCCCAAAACCTCCAACCAGCCGGTCTGTGAGCAGACCGAACACCCCGAACCATCGCATACACTACAACTCATATCAACCTCAAAAGAAGGTTCCGTAAAGGGAAAGAAAGACGGTCTGAGTCTAACATTTACATCTCCGTCGAAATATTCATTAACAAATTGAGTAATTACCGATTTAAAGTTGGATACGGATATATCCTTATCTATCATCAATCCCTCCAACTGATAAAAATTAATCTCATGAGAAGCATCGGTAGTTTCATTTCTGTAGACTCTTCCCGGAACAACCACCTTTATCGGAGGATCGTTCTCTTCCATGTGTCTAATTTGAACCGGAGAGGTGTGAGTTCTCATCACTTTCTCCTTTTCACCCTTTACAAAAAGAGTGTCCTGCATATCCCTGGCCGGGTGATCTTTTGGAAAATTAAGTGCATCAAAATTATACCAACCCGTCTCCATATCCGGACCCTGAATCACGGAAAAGCCCATTCCGACAAATATATCGGTCAATTCTTTTCTGGCGGTTGTGAGCGGATGAAGACTCCCCAAATCGGGTTTTTTACCCGGTAGAGTGGGGTCAAAAGATTCTACTTTTTCCTCTTTCTCACATTTTTCCAATTTCAGACGTTTATTCTTGAGTTTCTCTTCCAATTCTCCTTTGAGTTTGTTTGCTTCTTTTCCCAACTTTGCTCTCTTTTCTTTACCGGCTTGAGGAATTTTTTTGAATATATCAGAAACTTTTCCGTCTTTTCCGATGTATCTTTTTTCAAGCTCTTTTATTTTTTTTAGAGTATCCGCTTTTTTGATTTCGGACAGAGCTTTTTTTCGCAAATTATCAATATCAATCATATTATCATTTTACCTTAAAACAACTAAAAAAGCAAGTTATAATTACTTATAATTATGCCAATTAAATTGATAAAAAATTATAAAAATAAAAACTCCCGAAATGGGAGTTTGATGGCGGGGACGACCGGAGTTGAACCGGCAACCTCATCCGTGACAGGGATGCGATCTAACCAATTGATCTACGCCCCCAGTTCCAGGGTGCCAGGGGTGGGAATCGAACCCACGACCTATGGCTTATGAGTCCATCGCTCTAACCGCCTGAGCTACCCTGGCTGAATTAAATAAATTAAAAATGTTGCGGGGCCGGGATTCGAACCCAGACCTCGAGGTTATGGGCCTCGCATGGTACCGTTCCACCACCCCGCGATATACAAGTCAGAACAATAAAGTTCCTGACTGACTACTATTGTAATATATATCTAAAAAAAATCAAGGGTAAGTTAAATTAACTGCAGATCCTTGAGAGTTTGTTCGTAAGTTTCTATCATTTCTCCCGCTTCTTCTTCTGACAATTCATAGTTCGGGTCATAGACCAGATCTCTTCTTTTTTTATGAACCGAAAGAAGCTCTTTTTTGTTCGGGAGTATCTCTTTTCCGATTTCAGTGAGTGATTCCTCTAAAGTTTCACCCTCGTAACCCATATCATTCAAAACGGAAGTCAGCACATTGTCAGCTTCAATAACAGCCAACTTTCTATCCGACTCATCTTCTCTTCCAACTTTTTCTTTGATCTTGGCCCAATTTTTTGAAATTTTAATGTCTTGATAAGCGGAGGTTTTTGTAAATTCAGAGATATCCTTAAAGTATTTCTCCTCAAGCATCCCGGTTCTCACTATGAAGTAAATTATGGTGATAAACATTGCGTCCCCCAATGTACTAAAAATATATCTGACAAAATTTATCATCCTGAATATACCGGGATCCAGGCTCTCAGGCTCAATTAAGTATTGTAATAAATCCTCCATTTAACTTGCAGGTTATATTAAATCTTCAATTTTTTCCGCTATTTGAAGTAATTTTTCATCTTTAAATCTTTCTCCGGTTATTTGAATTCCAACGGGCAATCCTCTACATTTGCTCGGTATCGAGATAGCAGGGAGTCCCGCCAAATTAGCGGGAACGGTAAAGGTGTCCGCTAAATACATCGAGAGTGGATCTTCGAGCTTTTCTCCCAAGTCGAAAGGAAGAATCGGGCTTGTGGGGGTTAAAACTACATCAACTTCTTCAAAAGCTTTTTCAAAATCTCTTTTAATTAATTCCCTTACCTTTTCCGCTTTCATATAATAATCATCATAATATCCACTGGAAAGTGAATAGGTCCCGAGAATAATCCTTCTCTTAACTTCATCACCGAATTTACCCCTATTTTTAAGATATGCTTCTTTTATCGAATCGGCTTCCGGGCGTTCAACCTCCAAACCGTACCTTATTCCATCATATCTGGCCATATTTGCCGACACTTCGGATGCCATAACTATTTCATAACAAGCAAGTGCATATTCAGTGTGAGGAAGGGTCGTATCGATAACTTCTATATTTGAATTTTCAATTTTTTCAATTACCTTACGAACTTCTTTTTTTACTTTTTCATCAACTCCGTCAACAAAATATTCTTTGGGAATCCCAATTTTGAAATTGCCGGGATCTTCATAACTATTTTCCACCTCCACCTAAGTGGAATCCTTTTCGTCTTTTCCTTTTATTACATCAAAAACGGTTTTTATATCTTTTACTGATTTTGCAAATGGTCCGATCTGATCCAGTGAAGAAGCCATTGCCATAAGACCGTTTCGCGAAACTCTTCCATAGCTCGGCTTAAAGCCCACAACTCCACAAAAACTGGCCGGTTGCCTTACAGACCCTCCGGTATCCGAGCCAAGCGAAATGGGTGCTATTCCAGCTGCTACGGCTGCTGCCGGCCCACCCGAGGAGCCTCCGGGAACCTTATCGGTGTCAACGGGATTTTTGGTATTGAAAAAAGCCGACGTCTCCGTAGATCCGCCCATTGCAAACTCATCCATATTCCCCTTACCTATAATTATTGCTCCGGCCTCTTTAATTTTTTCTACTACGGTTGCATCATGAGGAGCTCTGAAGTGTTCCAATATCTTTGATCCGGCCGTCGCTTTGACTCCTTCAACTAAAATATTATCTTTTATAATTATCGGAACTCCACTTAAATCCTTAATTTTAGAATCACTGTCAACTTTTTTAGCTTGTTTAAGAGCTAAATCTTCAGTTATCTCCAATAGTGAAGAGATCTTTTCATCTTTCTCCTTGGCTTTATTAAGAAACTCTTCGGTTAATTCAGTACTGCTGAACTTTTCTTCCTTCAATCCGCTTTTAATATCCTCTATTTGTAATTTCTCGATATCCATACTGCCTATTTGTAATTTATATTTTATATAGACTCAATTTGAAAATAATTATCCTTGTTTTTGCCCATGCTTCGCATCTTCTCTTTTTGACTTTCCTCCGTATCTACAACTTTATCCTCTCTTAATCTGTTTTTGATTGGTGATATCGATTTGAAATCAATTCCGGAAGTGTCAACTTCATTAAGCTTATCTACATATTCCAAAATTTCAGACAGATCCTTTCTGATTTTATCCTTTTTTGATTCTTCTATCTCAAGATGAGCCAAACCGGCTATTTTTTCTACGGTTTCTTTTTTTAGCATAAAACTTTAGATTTAAATCTTTTGACTAAGGTAAAAAAATGGCTTTTTTAACCTGGAAGCGGAGAGTTTTTTCTTGAAAGAACTCTCCTCTATTTTGAAAGCACGGGATTGGGTTTGAAGCCTGCCTGCCCACCGAAAATTCTTGAGGCGTGGATCTTTTAAATCCCGGCCCGCACGTAACTATTTGGGTGGCTCTATATCTTCGACTTCCAAAAGAACATCGGAAAGCTCATTCAAATGCTCAAGAGCGAAACCGGCTCCTCTGGCAACGGCCGTAAGTGGATCGTCACCTATCTTTGTTTTTACCTTGGTCTCTTCTTCAATCAACTTATCCAATCCTCTTAGAAGCCCTCCTCCACCAAGTAGATAGATTCCTTCACTCATTATATCCGCTAAAAGCTCGGGTGGTGTTGCTTCTACCGTTGCTTTTATCGTGTCAACGATCTCCCCAACCGATTTTTCAAGAGCTTTTTTAATGTCTTGATCGGTAACTAAAACCTCTTCCGGTAATCCGGTGACCAAATTTCTTCCTCGCATGGTCGTTTCTATTCTTTGATCGAGAGGATAAGCCGATCCTACATTTATCTTTATATCTTCTGCGGTTCTTTCTCCGATAAGTAATTTATACTCTTGCTGGGCAAAATCGATAATATCTTGGTTTAATTTATCTCCGGCGACTCTTAAACTTTCTGATATAACAACCCCCCCTAAAGATATTACAGCTACTTCGGTAGTTCCTCCCCCTATATCTATTACGAAGTTTCCTCCGGGCTCTTGAATCGGTAACCTGGCTCCTATAGCAGCAGCCATCGGCTCTTCAACTAAAAATACCTCACCGGCTCCCGCATTTTTCCCGGCATCTCTTACCGCTTTCTTTTCAACTTCGGTTACTCCGCAAGGAATCCCGACAACCAATCTCGGTCTCGGTCTCAGAGGAAAACTTCCCTTTTTAGCTTTTTCAATAAAATATCTGAGCATCTGCTCGGTAACATCAAAATCGGAAACGACTCCGGAAACCAAGGGTCTGGTGGCAACTATGTGAGCGGGTGTCTTACCGACCATCTGTCTGGCCTCCTCTCCTATTGCCAATATTTTCCCGGTTTTCTTATTTACCGCCACAACCGAAGGTTCGGAAATCACAATTCCTCTATCTTTTACATAAACCAAAGAATTGGCCGTACCCAAATCGATACCGATATCCACGGATAATTTTTCCATTAAACTTTTAAACATAACTTTGCAAGTTATCAATTTTTACTAATTTCTCTTCTTCTTCACTTCTTTTTTTTATTTCCACAGAGTCTTTTTTCAAAGTTTTGTCACTTATTACTACTCTGTAAGGAATTCCCATTAAATCAGCATCGGCAAATTTATCACCCACACTGGTATCCCGATCATCATAAAGTATCTCTTGATCAAAGTTCTCATAAATCTCTTCGGCTTTCTCTCTGGCCTTGTCTCCAATCGGAATCAAGTGAACTTGATATGGAGCGATTTCTTCCGGCCAAATCATTCCGTTTTTGTCCGAATTAACCTCCAAAACGGCTCCCATCAACCGACCCACTCCTATTCCGTAACAACCCATGTAAACCGGCTTCTCTTTACCGTCTTCATCCGTATAGGTTAAATTGAAAGCGTCACTGAATTTTGTCTTTAATTTAAATATGTTTCCGACTTCAATTGCTTTCTTTTCAACCAGCTTACTTTTTTCCCCACATTCCGGACATTTTTCTTGCTCATCAATAATTTCTTCATTAATTGCTACCTCGCAGTCGCTACAAAGATGGATAATATCTTCTCCTGCCTCGGTTACGGTTTGAAATTCATGAGAATACTTGGAAAATGTTCCTCCGTCGGCGAAGGTCATGTAAGTACTATCACCGATTCCCGCTCTTTCAAATATATTCTTATAAGCTTTTTTGGATTGTTCGTAGTAACGATTCAAGTCCTCTTCATCAACATGAAAGGAGTACAAATCTTTCATTGAAAATTCTCTACCTCTCAGTATACCGGATTTTGCTCTGAGTTCATTTCTAAATTTATTTTGAATTTGATAAACGTAAACGGGCAAATCACGATAAGAAAAAATATGATTCTTAGCTAACGGAACCACGACTTCTTCATGTGATTGACCTAAAACCAGACTCCTTCCCGTAGCCAATTCGGTTCTAAACAAGACATCTATATTATCCCTTCCCGTCTTTTCATAATTTTCAAGAGGATGTAGTGCAGGCATAAAAATTTCCGAAGCATTTAAAGTGTTGTCCATCTCATCTCTGATTATCGCTTCGATTTTTCTTATGACTCTTAGTCCCAGAGGTAAAAAAGAGTAAACTCCAGCCATCTCTTTGTTTATAAAGCCGGCTCTTATTAAAAGTTGTGCATTCTTGGCCTCCTCTCCTTTAGGAGTGTCTTTTGTTGTCTTTGTGAAAAGTTTTGTTTGTCTCATAAATCTAAAAAATGTTATATATGTCTCTGACCGTTATCAATACCATTAAAGTTAAAAGCAGTACGAAAAATACCGCATTAACAGTTTGTTCCACCCTCACGGGAATCGGACTTCCTTTTATTTTTTCTATAGCCAGAAACAAAAGTCTTCCTCCATCGAGTGCGGGAATCGGAAGTATGTTCATAAAAGCCAAAATAGTAGCAATTATTCCAACAAACATCAGATAATCTCCCAAGCCTCTATCCAGAGCATCCGTAGCCATGTCCCCGATCATAACCGCTCCTCCCAACTCCATTCCTTCCGGGAGACCTTCTCCGGTAATGGCTCCCCTGATAGCCATCCATATCCCGCCAGCCTGTAGTCTGGTTACATTAATCGTTTGACGAGCCCCGAATGAAAAAGATTCCGTTAAAGACTTTCTCTCTTCGGTAGCTCTGACCAGCCCTAAAAAGGATAAAATTTCATCGGAGTCAAATTCACTTATGTCCACCTCTTCTATTTTATCCCCTCTTTGTATCGTAATGGTTTTACCGTTTTCCTTCAATAAGTTTTCGAAATCGGCAGTTTTCGAAACCTCTTTTCCGTTAACCTCTTTAATTATATCCTGAACTCTTATATCTTTTTCTCTTTCAATCTCTTCATCAACTTGATTGACGAGCAGAAATGCATCCACTTCGGCATCTTCCGGAGCTATACTCATCACTCCCCATCCGAAAGCGACAAATGCAAATATCAATACGGCTATAATCCAAAAGCTGGCTACTCCAGCAACAAGAATAATAGCTCTCTGCCACGCGGGTTTTTCCGAAAAACTTCTTTTATCATCAACCCTTTCATCCTCCCCCAACATACGTACAAAACCACCCAGGGGAAGTAAGTTGATCGAATATATCGTTTCGCCGATCTTTTTTCCAATCAAGCGAGGCGGTATTCCGATTCCGAACTCATGAACTTTAACATCAAACTTCTTTGCAAACAAAAAGTGTCCCAGCTCATGCAAGGTAATAAGTAAAACTAAACTGACTACAACTACTAATATATTCATGATTTAATTTTCTCTTTTTTCTTTTCCACCAACTGATCAATCTTGTCATTGTGCTCATCAGTCAGCTCCTGAAGATCATCTTTTCCTCTGAATTTATCATCTTCGGTTATCTCTCCTTCTTTTTCTGCTTTTTGAATATTCTTCCAAGCCTCCTCTCTGGCTCTCTTTACTGAAACTCTGGCCTCTTCTCTTATCTCTGAAATCTTCTTCACTAATCTTTCCCTGTACTCTTTAGTCATTGGAGGTAAATTGATTCTTACCAATTTTCCTTGTGGCATCGGATTTAATTCACTGTTAGCTTTTTGAATAGCATCCACTATGCTTTTAATATAATCCTGATTCCAAGGCTCAATAACGATTTGACGCTCTTCGGGGCAGGATATTGCTGCCAATTGCTTTAATGGCATCTTTTGATCAAAAGCATCAACTACGATATCTTCAACTAAAGATGGAGTAGCTCTATCCGCTCTGATTTTATCCAATTCTTTTTTTAGGTAGTCAATCGCTTTTTCCATCTCCGGCTCGGCTTTTTTTATATATTTTTTATATTTCATAATTTTATAAATTAATTATTACTTTTTCCAAAGATAGTTTTAAATTGACATTTGTTTTTGAAGTTAGAAAGAGTATATCCTCCATAACTTTCAAAGCTTTTTTAATTCTTAATACCTCCGACTCATCCCCATCTTCAATCATCTCTCTTCTTAAAAGTGAAATCCAAATCTTAAGTGTCTCTTTAGCTTCTTTTCTATCTTTCGCCAAATTCTTGACATACTCGAATCTTTCTGCCAAAAAAGAGTTTCGGAGATTATTTAAATCATCTTTCTTTTTCACCCATCTTTTCTTGAACTCTTTGTCCTCGAAAAGCTTTATTGCCAATCCGGGCTTGGAAAAACTCAGCTGGGATATCTTCTCGGCCTCTTCTTCACCTGCTCCTCTTTTCTTTAATTCTTCTTTGATTAATTCGGTTTCTACCGGCGAAAATTTTATGGACCACATTCTTGAAAGAATCGTATCAAGAAGAGTTTGTGGGTGTTCACTTACAAGTATAATTAAAGCCTTTCCCTTCGGCTCTTCCAATGTTTTTAAAAGACAAGCTTGAGCTTGGCTGTTTAACAAATGAGCTTCATCTATTATCGCCGCCTTGTAAGAATCTTTTCTCTTTCCGGTTAGTGCTAATCTTTTTTGAAGATCTCTGATATCATCTATCTTTATCTCTTCTCTTTCTTTTATGACAAGCAAATCACTGTCTCTTTCATTTTCAATATCTCGACAAGTTCCGCATTCACCACAGGCAGAATTCTTACAATTCAACCTCTTAATGAACTCTTTCGCTGCTCTCTTTTTTCCAACCGCTTCGGGGCCCACAAAAAGAAGATTATGCGGAATCTTTACCGAAGAAGCCATCTTGTCAAATAATTTTTTTTGCTTCTTGTGCCCTACCAGATTCATTTTTTACTCATTATGCTCCTTTTGTACGCTTCTAAATTATCCAAAACCACTCCCGTCCCCTTAGCAACACAAAGCAGTGGCTCATCAGCAATAAACGAGGGAACTCCTGTTTCACGCGTAATTAAACTGTCTATATTTTCTATCATCGCACCTCCTCCTGAAATTACCATTCCTTTATCCATTATGTCGGCAGAAAGTTCAGGAGGCGTATCACGCAAAACTTTTTTAATTACTCTTATAATCTCTTCTAAAGGTTCTTGAATTGAATCCGATACTTCATTTGAAGAGACCGTTATCATTCTCGGCAATCCGGAAATTAAATCTCTTCCTCTTACCTCTATCTCTTTTTCATCTTTTTCGGCTACTGCATTACCTATCTTTATTTTAATCTCCTCAATCGTTTTTTCTCCTACGGCAACATTGTGTCTCTCTTTTATGAAATCAGCGATTTGTTCGTCCATTCGATCTCCGGCAACTCGTAATGATTTAGCAACTACGACGCCTCCCAAAGATATTACCGCTACTTCGGTCGTTCCTCCGCCGATATCAACGATCATATGGCCCGAACAGGAGTCTATAGGAATACCAGCCCCTATTGCCGCCAAAACCGGCTCTTGGACGGTATAAACAGCCTTTGCTCCCGCAGAAAGTCCCGCTTCCGTTACCGCTCTCTTTTCCGTAGAGCTAATACCGGCCGGAACACCTACCATTAATTCCGGTTTGATAAAATTGAAGCCGGGTGCTTTTTCTATGAAATATCTAATCATCGCTTCGGTTATGCGATATTCTGCAATAACTCCGTCTTTGAGAGGTCTGTAAACTCTTATGGTATCAGGAGTTCTCCCGGTCATCTCCTTTGCCTCCGATCCGACAGCCAGAATCTTATTTTCAGAAACACTGACCGCCACCACGGAAGGTTCGTTCATCGTTATCTCTTTTCCCGGCATGAAAACCAGTGAATTGCAGGTTCCCAAATCAATACCTATTTTTCTTTTAAACATATTATTTACTCTTTAATTCTTTTAACATCTACACCTAACTTTCTTAAGCGTTTTTCTATCTCTTCATAGCCTCGATCAGCTTGAGATACATCTTTTATAATGGTGGTTCCGTCAGCAATTATACCCGCTATTATTAAAGCGGCTCCGGATCTCAAATCAAGAGGGTCAAGCTTGGTGCCGTGCAGCTTGGTCGGACCGTTGATTATAGCTCTATGAGGATCACACATAACTATCTCCGCCCCCATTTTATTGAGCTCTTCCAAATACTTAAGTCTTCCTTCATACATCGGATCATGAATTAGAGTTAATCCTTTCGCTTGAGTTGCTAAAACCCCCAAAGGTGATTGTAAATCGGTAGGGATACCGGGATAAGGCATTGCTTGAATTTTATCTATCTCCAAATCGCTGTTTCCGACTCGAATAATTCCATCTTCAATTTCTTCAATATCTCCACCAAACTTTTTAAGTCTTGACAGAGTTAAATCCAAGTGATCAGTAGGGACATCATTAACGACTATCTCTCCTTCTGCCGCAAGCCCTAAAATTATAAAAGTTCCCGCTTCCAAATAGTCGGGTATAACTCTGTGAGTAGCTCCTTCAAGACTGCTTTTTCCTTTTATTTTATATGCATTACTTCCGGCAGACGTTATATCCGCTCCCATCTTATTCAAAAAGTCGGCTAAATTTTGAACATGTGGTTCGGCAGCAGCTATCTTCAAGGTGGTTTCTCCTTCGGCCAGAGCTGAGGTCATCAACATATTTTCAGTACCGGTTACCGAAAACTCATCCAGAATAACTTCCTTTCCTTTAAGATTGTCCGCTTTCAAGTGATACATATGTGACTTCTTTGTCTCTGCCATATCACTGGATTGAGAAGCCCCGAATTCTTCAGTCTCTATCTCAACCCCCAAGTCTCTAAGGCCGTTAAGATGAGTATCTATCGGTCTTGCCCCTATCAGGCATCCTCCCGGATGTCTGATTGATAATTTTCCAAATCGAGCAATAAGAGGACCCATTACCAAAATTGAGGATCTCATTTGAGCTACTAATTTTTGATCCATTTTTTCGGGATCGATTTCAGTAGCGTCAACTTCAATTTCTCTTTCACCCTTCCAGTCAACCTCAGCTCCCATACTCTCAATGAGTC
This sequence comes from Candidatus Nealsoniibacteriota bacterium, assembly GCA_003554445.1. Classification (GTDB taxonomy): domain Bacteria; phylum Patescibacteriota; class Minisyncoccia; order Minisyncoccales; family PWPS01; genus PWPS01. The sequence goes on along the minus strand of PWGJ01000059.1, from coordinate 25,201 downwards.
TGATCATCTTATAAACGTCAGCAATGAGTGGTAAATTGGTAATTCTGCAAACTCCTTTTTCCGCAAGTAGAGTAGCGGCAATCATCGGGGTTGCAGCATTTTTAGAGCCTCGAACGTCGATTTCTCCACTTAATTTCTTTCCACCTTTAATTATTAGTCTATCCGGCATTTTGAAAAGTTCGAAATTTGAAAATCGAACTGTTATTAACTTAAAATCTGCTTATATTATATTACAGCGCAGTTAAAATATCAAATAAAATCACGGTCAAAAGCCGTGATTTGAAAAAACTTAAATTCAACCGTTTCTTTACCTTTTTCTCCATTGAGGGGATCTTCTTGCACCTCTTTTGCCGGGCTTTTTCCTCTCTTTTTTTCGAGCATCACGTGTTAGATAACCGGCGGATTTCAATTTTTTTCTATAATCTTCATCATATTCTTCAAGCGCTCTGGCCAAACCGTGGCGTACAGCTTCAGCTTGAGAATTCATACCGCCTCCTTTTACCAGTACGGAAACGTTCATCTCTTCTTCCCCGACTGCACTTAAAGCTTCTTTAGCCTGCTTTTTCTGCTTGGCTGTTTGAAAATATTCATCAACCTCTTTTTCGTTGATAATGTATTCGTCACTTTTTTTGCCGGGATAAATTCTAACTCTGGCACTGGAAGTCTTTCTTCCTCCGATCCCTTCATAATATTTTTTCTTTTTATCTTTTGCCATACTAGTTAAACTTTAATCTCTTAATTTGCTTATCTCTAAGTTTATTTTTGGGCAACATTCCAAAAACGGCTCGCTTTAAAATTTCTTCCGGCTTTTCCTCCAGCAGCTCTTCCATACTTTCTTCTTTCAAGCCACCAGGATAACCACTGTGTCGATAATATTTTTTTTGCTCTATTTTTTTTCCGGTAAACTTCAGTTTGTCAACATTTTCAACCACTACCTGGTCACCCATATCTCTGTGTTTTTCAAAAGTCGGTTTATTTTTCCCTCTGAGCAAAACGGCAATCTCGGAAGCCAGTCTTCCGGGTGATTTACCTTCGGCATCAATTTTATGTGTTTTTCTCTCCATATTTAAAGCTTTTATACTAATTCAATAAATACTTCTTTGGCTCCATCAGAATTTCTGGGACCTATTTTTATTATTCTGGTATAACCGCCGGGCCTCTCCGCGTACTTCGGTCCAATTTCTTCAAACATTTTTGTGACCGTTTTCTCATCAAAATGCTTGCTGATTTTTCTTCTTGAAGATACACTATCTTCCTTGGCGGCCGTTATAAGAGGTTCAACAAAACCTCTCAATTCTTTTGCTTTAGCTTCGGTAGTTTTTATTCTTTCATTTAAAATCAAGCTTCTGGACAATGCCTGCATTAAAGCCTTCTTTTGACTCTTTTTTCTACCGAATCTTCTTTTGTTTTTTACTCTGGACATATATTAAAATCAACCGTTAACAGCTTTTAAAATACTTTCAGCACTCTTTTTCCCGATTCCGTCTATATCCTTCAAATCTTCCTCGGTCATCGATGACAAATCATCCACACTTAAATCATTATCTTTTAAAATATTTAAAACTCTCGAAGAAAGTTCCAATTCATCCAAACTTTTGGAATCGGTCTTCTTCTTTTCATCTTTCTCCTTTTTATCTTCTGTATCTTTTTCCTTTTTCTCTTTTTTCTTCTCCTTTGTCTTTTTCTTTTCTTTTTTCGGAGCAACTTTTTTAAGTAGATTGAAATGCTCAACAAGAGTTTCGCAAGATCTGGAAAAGGCTTCTTCGGGAGTTATGCTTCCGTCGGTTTCCACCTCTACAGTCAATCGATCAAAGTCGGTTCTCTCTCCGACCCTCATATTTTCAACATCAAAATTAACTGATTTTACAGGAGAAAATATTGCGTCTATGGTAATTTGACCAACCTGCTCCTTACCTTCTTTCATCTCTTCGGAAGATACGAACCCGATTCCCTTTTCAATCGTAATCTCCATCTCAAGCTCTGCATCTTTACTGGTCAGCGTAGCAATGGGCGCTTGCCCGTCCACTACTTCCACTTGTGTTGGAAAATCAAAATCTTCTGCCTTGACTTCTTTCTCACCACTTACCGAAAGACTCGCTTTTTGAGGTTCGTCGGAAAAAACTTTAAAATTCAACTGCTTCAAATTTAAAATAATGTTTATCACATCCTCCTTAACTCCTTTAATAATGGAAAATTCATGCTGAACATCATCCATCTTTACTTGGGTTACGGCAGCTCCTTCCAAAGAAGAAAGTAAGACTCTTCTTAAGCTGTTTCCTATCGTCGTTCCATACCCCGGATAGAGTGACTCGACTTCAAAAGTCGCCTTTTTATCTCCATCTTTACTTTTAATTTTTGGGTCTGAAGGTAGTGAAATCATCATGTTGAAAATTACCTTGAATAAAATTCGAAAATAGAGGTCATTCTAACCGGCGGCTCCACTTCTTCGGGAACCGGCTCACCGGTAACTTTTCCCTCCAATTTTTTTCTATCAAAAAATAGCCAGCTGGGAATATCTTGATCTTTCAATTTTTCGGTTAAATTCTCAAAAAGCTGACTGTCTATTTTGTTAGGGTTCACTGAAATCACATCCCCTTCTTCAAGAGAATAGGAAGGGATGTCAATCTTTCTTCCGTTTACAAAGATAAGTCCGTGACCTACCAGCTGCTTCGCTTTTGGTCGAGATTCAGCAAGACCCAGTCTATAAACGGTATTATCAAGTCTGTTTTCTAAATTTTTGATAAGTATGTCACCCGATCCTTCTTCTCCTCCTTGTCTTTTCATCGCCTCAATCACGTAGTTTTTAAATTGTTTTTCTCTGAGATTATACCAATTTCTTAATTTTTGCTTTTCATTAAGCTCTTTTCCGTACTCGGAAGTTTTACTTCTTCTTTTTCCTTTTTCTCCGGGCGGATAATTCTTCTTAACCATAGCACATTTGGGCCCCGTGCATCTGGTACCTTTTAAAAATAATTTTACACCCGCTCTTCTGCATTTTTTACATTTAGGTTCTTTTGACATTAGACTCTTCTTGGTTTAGGTGGCCTACATCCGTTGTGAGGAATAGGCGTTACATCTTTTATACTTTTAATTCTTATTTTTCTATTTGATAAAGATTTGAGCGCTGAATTTCTTCCTGATCCGACTCCCTTGAGATAAATATCAATTTCCTGAATTCCTATCTTTTCAGCCTTATTACCAATCACGGTAGCAACTCTGGAAGCTGCATAAGGAGTTGCCTTTTTGGTCCCCTTAAATCCTAAACTTCCCGCCGTTACCCAAGCTATCGTATCTCCCTTATCGTCAGTGAGAGTAATAACGGTATTATTGTATGTAGCATTAATATAAACACGACCAGCTTTCACTCGTGATTTTTTGATAGCTTTTTTCTCTTTTTCTCTTATAGCTTTTTCCCTTTTCTCTTTTTCTTCGAGAAGTTCTTCTTCTGATTTTTGTGCTACTCTTTTTTTACCCATAAATATTTTATTTAGCTTGTGGTGCTGCTTTTCTACCCGACCCGGCAGTTCTTCTGACATTTCCTCTGACGGTTCTGCTGTTGGTTCTGGTTCTTTGTCCGCGAACCGGAAGGCCTTTCTTATGTCTTCTTCCTCTGTAACAATCGATTCTTTTCAATCGATCTATATTTTCTCTTCTTTCTCTTTTCAATTCACCTTCCACCTTATAATCCTTTTCGATTATTTTTCTTATCTTGCTCAGATCTTTTTTATCGGCTTCTCCCGCTTTAATTTCGCTGTCTACGCCCGCCTTTTTCAATATTTCATCCGCCAAAGATCTACCTATTCCGTAGATGTAAGTCAGAGAAACGTTTATTTGTTTGTCATCTGGTATATTAACTCCTGCAACTCTCGGCATATTTAAAAAAAATTATCTTTGTCTTTGTTTGTGTCTCTTGTTTTTGCAAAGCACATAAACTTTGCCGTTTCTTCTAACGACTTTACAGTCTTTGCAAATTTTTTTAACTGAGGATCGTACTTTCATAGTTCTATGATTTTCTATATATTATTCTCCCCTTTTCATCATCATAGGGAGACATCTCTACGGTTACCGTATCACCGGGCAAAACTTTAATTCTATGAATTCTCATTTTTCCCGCCAGATGGGCATTTACTTCCCTTCCGTCTTCAAGCTCCACCTTAAAGTGGGCGTTTGGTAATGATTCCAATACGGTTCCCTTTATTTTTTCCTTTTCTTTTTTACCCATTACAGTCTGAAATAGTAACAAATTAAATTACTCCTGTCAACTCGTGTTGAGTATTATAAACGAAATAATGATTAAATCAAGTCCGGGGTTAAAACTTAATATCCATTCTTATCCTATCACTATTTTCCGGAATATTACCTAAACCAAAAGGTTTGAACCTAACTCTTGCTTCTCTTATAAAGTCCTCTCTTTCCAAGAGCGCCTTGACTTCATCTCTGGAAGACCCCTTCGCTCTATCGATTAAACGAGATTCATTTATCCCGGAATAAACCTCTCCGGCAAATTCCACATCCAACTCACCCAGACCTTCATTCCAGTCGATATCCATAAATTTATAATTAAAACTCAAGCTATCTTCATAAACCAATTTTTCCGCTTCCAGGCCACCTTCTTCCGGTCCTTCGACCCGGTCAAGAATTTTTGAAATTAAGAATTGATCGAAATGATCTTCCTCAAATGTTAAGACATCGATTCGGGCTCTTATTTTTACACTAAAACTATCAACCGACTCTCCTACCTCCCCGCTAATCTCTTCCTGCTGGATCTCATATCCGTATTGGCTCGATTCTTCAAGCAGATACTTGTCGCTTCGCCCCTCTTCCAAAATACTTCTCCCTTCTTCAATCAGAGAGCTAATCACTTCTTCACGAGCATTTTCAACATCTTCTTCACTGATAACCTTCCTTTCTCCTACCGCTCCACCCGTCATTTGACTTTCGGAGATTGCCGTTACCCCCTCATAAGAAGGAGCTCCTCTGAGTCCGGGAAGAGTAAATTCCGTCGGTTCTATATTGTACTCACTGCCGGGTTCATCAGCTATCACCTCCACTTCCACTTCACCGGGAACGGATTCACCGTCCTGATAAGTTCTACCCGGAACGAGTATGCCGTCTTTAGATCTAAAAATTTTACCATTTTCAGCTTCAAATCGAGTTCCCTCAACAAGCGGTTGGTTTTGATCCCAATGATTATTTTGAATGATAATCATTCCCGTGGCTTCCGTTGGGGATTCCTCTATTCCCGTCGCTTCAAACTCTCTGTAATCTTCCAAAAAATCAGTTTCAAAGATAGTTCCGGGTAATTTTTCATCTAAATTATCGACGGAAATATCTACCTCGACCACCTCTTCCAGCTCAATACCTTCAGTTGCGGGCCAAATATCTATTTCAACCCGAAAGCTAAAAAAGAAAACAATTGCTGAAATCAATATTAATCCGGTAAAAAGAGAAGCAAAAAAACCGATTCCTCTCTTCTTTTTGTTTTCTTTCCCGTTTCTTCTTTTTCCGGAACTCGCTTTTCCCGGTGGTCTGATGTCGTATATTTTTTGGGTCATTTTTTTATTTTAAAACTGCTTTTATTCTTCTAACTCCCTTGCTTGATGATTTTTCTTTTTTTATTGTGAATTTGCCCAATTGACCGGTATTTTCAACATGAGGTCCTCCGCAAAGTTCTTTTGAAAAGACTTTTCCGTCATCGGTAACAAAGCTGTAAACCTTTACCTTTTCGGGATATTTCTCTTTTTCAAAAAAGCTCAAAGCACCCACCTCGATGGCCTCGTCATAAGACATTTCCTCGATCTTTTTTTGAAGGCCTTCTTCTATCTTACGGTTAACCAAATCCTCTACTTCCTTAATCTCTTCATCCGTCATGCTTTTATGGTGAGAAAAATCAAATCTCAATCTTTTGGGATTTATGTCGGACCCCTCTTGCTTTACATGATCTCCCAAGACTCTCCTTAGCGCTTCATGCAATAAGTGGGTAGCCGTATGTAATTTTAACTCTTCCTCTTCCGGATCTTTACTAACTCCTCCGAATTTTTTTTCAGCTCCTTTCTTCGATACTTTGATATGCTCTTTTTTAGCCTTTTCAAATCCTTCTTTTGAAAAGCTGATTTCTTTTTCATCACAAAGCTCTTGAATCATCTCAACCGGAAATCCGTAAGTGCTATAAAGATGAAAAGCTTTCCTGCCGTCCAAAGATCCGTCCTCGGTTACTTTCCGAAACTCCTTAAGCCCTTTATCCAACGCTTTTTCAAACTTTTCCCTTTCTTTTTCAATTACCTTGTAAACTTTTTTCTTGTCTGCACTTTCAAGATAAAAATCGTCATATATTTCAAAAACCACCTCAGCTACTTCTTCCAAAGAGTTTTCAGGTAAATCTAAAAGTTTTCTGTATCTCATTGATCTCCTCAGAAGTCTTCTTAAGATATATCCTCTCTCCGTATTGGAGGGAGTGACCCCTTCAGAAATTAAGAATACGGACCCTTTGATATGATCAGCAATAATTCTTTTGGGCCTTTGATCTACATTTTTATTCGTCAAACTGTCAATTTTATTTTTGAGAGGCGTAAAGAGATCGGTTTCAAAAACATGAGACTTTTCTTGAACTATCATGGCTAATCTCTCAAGACCCATTCCCGTATCTATCCCTTGATGTTTTAAAGGTTTTAGACTCTTATCTTCATTCATGTAAAATTGATTGAACACAAGGTTCCAAATTTCAATAAACTTATCGCAATCACAACTTGGATCACAATCGGGTCCACAACCCTCATCCTTTAAAACATAATGAATTTCAACGGTTGGTCCACAAGGCCCTTCAGTTCCGGTCGGACCCCAAAAATTTTCTTCTCTTCCAAGTGGATATATCTTTTTTTTCGAAATTCCGGAATCAAGAAGAATTTTTTTAGCTTTTTTATCTTCCGGTATCTCTTCGTTGCCCTCAAAGTAAGTATAGACAAGTTTTTCTCTATCGAATCCCAGCTCTTCAATTAAAAATTCTTGCGCCCATAAAATCGCTTCTTTTTTGAAATAATCTCCGAAGCTAAAGTTTCCCAGCATTTCAAAAAAGGTGAGATGGTCTTGATCTCCGACTTCTTCAATATCGGAAGTTCTAAAACATTTTTGTGCCGAAACGGTTCTGGTACCGTAAGGAGAATCTCCTTGTACATAAAAAGGTTTAAACTGCTGCATTCCGGCGGTTGTGAAAAGAACCGATTCATCATCGGGGATGAGTGAGCTCGAATTCACAATTTCATGATCTTTTTTTTCATAAAAAGAAAGAAACTTGTTTCTTAATTCGTAAGATTTCATATTTTTTAAAAAAATTAAGTGAATCTATCAGCTACTATTGATGCCGCATAGGAGTGTGGTTTAATTCTAGGTTCAAATCCATTACCTCTAATAAGCGCGGTGACCTCCTTAATCATGTCTTTAGTTAATCCATTTTGACCTATATCGGCATGTATATATTCAAATTGATAATCGGGTTGAGAGGAAAGACTCTCAACCGCCACTTCCAAATCATCCTTAAGAGTGACCGCCAGTTTGCAAGATAAAAAGACTTCTTCCAGTATTCTTTCTTTCCAACTACCGAAATTATCTCTCGAAATAACCGAATAATCAGTTTTTTTCAAGAAAAATCTTCCACCCCTTCCTTTACGTAAAACGACTATTGCAATAGGAAAGCTGGGCCTGTTTTCCGAGGATGAATCACATCCGACCACTATGCTGTAACTTTCGCCGGGCATTTTTTTCATGTAATCGGTTATCTCCCGAAGAACTTCATCAAAATGGATTAAGCCCGCGGTCGGATTATAAAATTTACCTTTTTTTATACTCATTGAACTACATTTCTCTAATCATTTTTGCAAATTTATTCGGTGTTAGTGATGCTCCTCAGACAAGAAATCCGTCAAACTTAGCTTCTTTGGTGTAATTGCTGCAATTTCCCAAATTAACACTACCACCGTAGACTATTAAAGTCTCTTCGGCAACATCCCTGGAAAAGAGATGTGCTACCGTTTTTTTTATTAAAAGTCTCATCTTTAATGCGGTTTCCGGCTTGCACGGTTTTCCCGATCCTATTGCCCAAACCGGTTCGTAGCCTATTACCAAACCTTTGGGTGAATCGATGTCGGATAAAGCCTTTTTCAATTGATTTCTGATTACTTTACCGGTTTGTCCGTTATTTTTTTCTTCTCTGGACTCTCCTACACAAATTATTGGTATTAAATCATTTTTTAAAATCGTCTTTACCTTCCTATTGACCTCCTCATCGGTTTCATTAAATATATTTCTTCTTTCCGAATGTCCTACAATTACATACTTACATCCGGAGTTTTTTATCATTTTTGCCGAAATTTCCCCGGTAAAAGATCCTTTGTCTTTAAAATAAATATTTTGAGCGCCAACGCTTATACCTCTGTCTTTAAAAAGTGGAATATAAATTGACGGAGGGGTTATTACCACTTCAACATCGGGATCACCGGGAGATTTTTTAACCGTAGAAAATATCTTTTCGGCTTCCTCCGGATCGGTTGGATTCATTTTCCAGTTACCTATTAATAATTTCATATCTTTTTTAAATGTTTAGCTGCTATTTCCGGTTTGATTGTTGAAATCTCTATTCCCGCACCGAGTTCGAAACCGGCAAAAACGGAGGTTTTCGGTAATATCGTCCAGTGCCAATGATAATAGTCATGATCTTCTCCGTCACAAGGTGCGGTATGTAAATAATAATTGTAAGGTGGATTGCCGACTCCCTTATAAATCTTTTTCATGGTCTTTTGAAAAGCGTCGGCCAATGAAGCGAGCAACTTATCGGAGATATCTTCAAAATTGGAATAATGTTTTTTAGGTGTAACTATAGTTTGGAAAGCGACTTTGGAAGCAAAAGGGCAGACAGCCAAAAAATCATCATTTTCATACACTACTCTCTCTTTTTTTCTCAATTCCCACCCCTGCATATCGCAATAAAGACAGTTGCCCTTTTCATTTTTATATTCCTTTGCCGACTCCAAAGCTGAGTTGAGATCGACATCCACGAGGGGTGTAGTAGCTAATTGTGAATGAGGATGATCAATTGATGCACCCGCCTCTTTTCCATGGTTATGAAATATTGAAATATGATTTACATTCTTTTTCGATTTTAAGTCTCGATACCGACTTCTGTAGAGATTAAAAATTTGACGTACCTCCTCAACGCTCATCTCTCCCACCGATTTATTGTGATTCTTGCTGATTATTACTTCATGATAGCCAACTGCATTCATTTTTTTGTAGAGACCGTTTTCTTTTTTTTCATCCAGCTTGCTATCGGGGATGAAGGCGGGAAACTTGTTCGGAATCGATGCCACAAACCAATCTTCGGGAAGTTTTTTATTGGGTTTTATTACACCTTTTTCGGTTGCCACTTCCACTACATGCTCGTAATTTTCATCTTTGCAAAAAGGGCAATCTTCGGGATCCGAACTATTGACTGTTTTCTTTTCCTCCTTGAATGTTTCCGGTCTTTTTGATCTTCCCGATGCTATCACTACCCAATTTTTTGAAGCTAAATCATATCTCAGCTCGGAAGGGAAATCACCTTCTTCTACCCCTTCGGCTGCATTTATATGCTTCTTACTCATCAAGTTGCAATTAATTCTTTTAACTGTTTAAAATTATAAATAAAAACCCCTTAAAAAACAAGCCCCGTACTTAAGCTTAAATTAACTTTTCTTGTCCAACTCTATTTCTTTTGATAGACTGATTTAACATAGATTTTATTTAATTTAAAAATTAAAATCATCATGGAATCCGAAAATAGAGAAGTCAAAATTGCTTATTTCAGTATGGAAATAGGAATAAAAAATGAGATAAAAAGCTACAGTGGAGGGCTGGGGGTTTTGGCGGGTGACACCTTGAAATCGGCTGCCGATCTTAAAATTCCGATGCTCGGAATAACTCTCCTCAACAGTAAAGGTTACTTCAAGCAAATTATAACCGAAGATGGGTGGCAGGAAGAAAAAGAAGATGAATACGATTATTCCGGATTCGAAAAGATGGATGCCGAAACGACCATACATATTGGAAAAGATAAAGTTAAAGTTCAAGCCTGGAAGTATGAAATAGAAGGATACGGTGGCTACTCCGTACCGGTCTATTTTCTGGATACCGATCTCGATGAAAACGAAGAAAAGTATAGAAATTTAACCGGTCAACTTTACGGTGGTGGTCAAGAGTATCGACTGATGCAAGAGATAGTTTTAGGTAGAGCGGGAGTAAAGCTTTTACCTCTGCTAGGTCATCAAAATATTGAAAAATATCATCTCAATGAAGGGCATGCCGCTTTCGTAGGTATTGAACTCTTTTCCCAATATGAACCTAAGCCCCTGTCTCTAAATTCAGAAAAAGCTGAGACAATAAGAGAGGAAATTCGAGAAAAATTAGTTTTTACTACTCACACACCGGTAAAAGCCGGTCATGATGTTTTTCCTTTGGATGCGGTAAAGAGGTTGCAGCCCGATTTTCCTTATAAATTTCCGGGGCTCGCAAGTGACAACCAGCTGAATATGAGTAAGCTGGCAATCTACTTCAGTTCCTATATAAACGGAGTTTCCAGAGAACATCAAAAAGTATCAACTGAAATGTTTCCGAATTATGAAATTGCTTCCGTAACCAACGGGGTACACTCACAAACTTGGACTGCGCCAGAATTCAAAAAGCTCTTCGATGAACATACTCCCAATTGGAGAGGGTGCAGTTTATCTTTAAGAAATGCGCTTAATATTCCCCCGGTAAAAATATGGGAGGCACATCAAAGTGCAAAAAAGAGACTTATTGATTATATCCATAAAGAACAAAACAAAAAATTATCCGAAGATATATTCACAATCGGTTTCGCACGTCGCTTTGCAACTTACAAACGACCGACACTTCTATTCCACGATATGGAAGAATTGATTAGAATTCACGAAAATATCGGAAAGTTGCAAATTATTTATGCGGGCAAAGCGCATCCGGCCGACGGGCAAGGAAAAGATATGATAAAGAAGGTGTTTGAAATAACAAAAGAGTATGAAGATAAAATTGATATAGTTTTCTTGGAGGACTACGATATAAACTTAGCCAAGCTTTTAATCCCCGGTGTCGATATTTGGTTGAATACACCCCTTCCACCCAATGAAGGTTCGGGAACCAGCGGGATGAAAGCGGCTCACAACGGAGTACCTCATTTCAGTACCTTGGACGGGTGGTGGATAGAAGGCTTTATTGAGAAAAAGACAGGTTGGGCAATTGGCAAAAAAGAGAAAGATGCAGATGATCAAAGCATCTTGAAACGAGATGCAAACGATCTATATTTTAAGTTGGAGAATAAAATTTTACCCCTGTATTACAATTCACCAACCAGTTGGCGAAAAACGATGCGCAATACCATCGCAATAAACGCTTCATTCTTTAATTCTGAAAGAATGCTCCGTCAATACACTCAAGAAGCTTATCTCTAACGATTAAAAAAACAAAATCGCCTCAAGAGGGCGATTTTAAGTTTGGACTATTTTCGGATGTTCAAGCAGTTAATATTTCGGGATTTCCGTCCACTATTGCAATGGTGTGCTCAAAATGAGCGGATATATTTTCAGTTTTAATTCCTTCCTTGTCATGATATATTTTGGGATTTTCAAATGTAACCATCGGTTCAATGCAAAAAGTGAATCCTTCCCTGATTTTCCACCCTCTATTCGCACTACCCGTATTCATAATTTGAGGATTTTCATGAACTTCCTTCCCAATTCCGTGTCCGCACAAGCCTCGTACGACAACGAGTCCGTTTTCAGTAACATGTTTTTCAACCGCGTTTCCGATATCACCCAGTCTCTTCCCTTTCTTTGATTGCTTTATCGCTAAATCCAAGGATTCTTCTGTTACTCGCAAAAGTTTTTCCGCTTTTCGACTGATTTTTCCGACCGGTACGGTTACCGCCATATCGGAATGATAACCTTTCCATTCCAGTCCGATATCTATCGATATTATATCTCCCTTATTTAAAACACGATCAGAGGGAATTCCATGTACGACTATCCGGTTAACCGATGTGCAAATTGCAGCCGGAAACTCTTTGTAACCCAAAAAAGAAGGTTTTCCGCCTTCTTTGGAGATCAACTCTTTGGCTTTTTCTTCAAGATCTTTTGTTGTCTTTCCGGGACTTACCTCTTTTTTCAAACTCTCCATAACCGTTGACAATTTACTTCCCGCCTCTCTCATTATCTGAATCTCTTTTTTATCTTTTAATTTAGCCATTTAATTTTAATACTTTTACAATATCTCTTTGAACCTCTTCTATTGATTGCTCACCGTCTACAGTTTTTAAAATACCTTTCTCTTCATAATAATCCAGTACCGGCTGGACATCGCTTTCAAACCAGCTCAATCTCCGCTCAATTTCATCTTCATGATCATCGGCTCGTCCTCGCTTCAAAAGTCTCTCTTTCGACTCCTCACGGCTTATATCAATGTGAATTGGGGTAAAATCATCCCACTCGAACATTTTAAAAACTTCATCAAGCATTCTTGCTTCATAAAGTTTTCTCGGATTTCCATCAAAAAGAACTCCATCTACATTACCCGCTTTTTTGAATTCAATTAATTTCGGCATCCAGATGTTAAACACTACCGGCGTAGGAATAAGCCTTCCTTCAGAAAGAGCCTTTTCTATCTTTTGACCCATGAAATCATCATCTTTCGCCTTTTCTCTTAAAAGCTTTCCGGTATAAATCGGCTCCCAGCTGGTTTTTTTAATAATTCTCTCCGCTTGTGTTCCTTTCCCGCAACCGGGTCGGCCTATGAATGAAACTAATTTCATATTATATTTTATTAATTGTTTGTAATCTTATCTTAAATAAAAAGAAGCAACCCTTTCACAGATTGCTTGGAAATTTATTTGGTTTTAAAAATTCCATTTATTAAGTAGATATTAATCTTTTATTTCTATATTAAGACCAAAAAATCTATTCTTAAATCTCTTCGTACTCTCTCATTTGAAGTTGAGCATTTATTTGCTGGGTGGTATCCAATACCACTGATACGATAATTAAAATTGAAGCTCCACCAATTAAGAATTGAAAAGTTCCCACACCGGTAATTCCGGCGACGATTTGTGGCATTACCGCAATGGTCGCTAAATACAAAGCACCGACGGTAAGGACACGATTTAATATATATCTGATATGACTCTCAGTCGGCTTTCCGGGTCTTATTCCGGGAACGAAACCACCCATCTTTTTTAAATTGTCAGCAACATTCTCAGGATCAAAGGTGACTGCCGTGTAGAAAAATGTAAACAGGAAAACCAACCCGAAGTAAGCGAATCCTTGAACCCATGGATTTTCCAAGAAGTAACCTACCGACTGCGCAATGGAACCCACCGTTCCACCCGCTTCCGCCAAAAATTGAGCAACCATGGGTGGCATCGCCATAAGTGAAAGAGCGAATATAATCGGAATTACTCCTGCCGGGTTAATGTTTAACGGTATATATGTTGAAGATCCACCATACACTTTTCTACCTTTAACTCTTTTTGCATATGATACCGGAATATTTCTTCTGGCTTCATTAACCAAAACAACGGCTGCCACTATAAAGACAGCTAGAACTAAAAATATTATATAAGACGGCAACTGCGCTACATCCCAACCGACAATAGCTTCATATATTTGAGCGGGAACGTTGGCAATAATACCGGCAAAAATCATAATCGAAACTCCGTTACCGATTCCTTTTTCACTGATAAGTTCACCCAACCACATAAGAAATACGGTACCGGCCGTAACGGTTAAAACCGAAGAAATAAGAGTTACCGGCCCTAAAGGATCAATAACTCCTTGATTTTGAAAAAGAGTAAGCATTCCAAAGGTCTGCATAATAGCAAAAGGAACCGTCAGAAGTCTTCCGTATTGATTGATCTTTTGCTTTCCTTGTTCACCCTCCTCCTTGTACATTCTTTCCAACTTCGGAAAAACCATAGTAAGGAGCTGCATTACAATAACCGCGGTAATGTACGGTCCCAGACCGAGCATGGCGATAGAAAATCTATCCATGGTTCCACCGGTAAAAACATTTGCAAACTCAAACATTTGAAATTGAGCAAAAAACTCTTCAAGGCGATCAGCATCCATGCCCGGCATCGGAATATTGGCCATCACTCTGAAAATAGCAAGCATTCCCAAAACAAAAAGAATTCTCTTTCTAAGATCCTCAATTTTAAATATTTGAGTTATTTTTTCAATCATAGCTTAAAAATCTCCTCCTGCTTTTTTAATTTTTTCTTTTGCAGTTTTGGAGACTTTACAATTCTTAATGGTTAAAGATTTTTCCAATTTACCTTCTCCTAAAATCTTAACGGGAGGTAATTTTCCATCCCTTCTTCTGATTAACCCTTTTCGAACTAAACTTTCGGGAGTAACTTCATCTCCGTCATCAAAGGCATTTTCAAGATTAACCACATTAACCACGGCACTCTTCTTTCCATCCTTCGTCCTGTAGCCTCTGAGTTTAGGATATCGCTTTATAAACCTTCTGATTATGGGTTCGCCGCCGCTTCCCGCTCTCGCTTTCTGTCCTTTTACTCCTCGACCACAATAAGTTCCCCGAGCACCACCGCGCCCGACTCTCTTTTTATCTTTCTTATCTTTTGATTTTAAATCGTGAAGTTGCATTATTCTTTTAATTTGTTTAACGCTTCTATTGTTGCTTTTGCATTATTTAATTTATTTCTGGTATTTCCCAAAATCTTTGAAGATATATCCGAAACACCGGCCATTGAGCAAATTGATCTTACAGCTCCTCCCGCAACCAGTCCACGTCCTTTTGATTGAGGTTTCAGAAGCACTCTGGCTGCTCCATGTTTCCCTATCACTTCATGAGCAATGGTTCCTTCTTCCGTGAGCTTAACTTCAATCATCTCTTTTTTAGCTTTTCTGGTTGCTTTTTCAATCGCTTTACCAACATCGTTTCCTTTTGCCAGTCCGACTCCCACTTTTCCTTTTCTGTTACCTACGGCGACCAAAGCTCTAAACCTAAGCCTTCTTCCTCCGGCGGTCATTCTCTCAACTCTATCAATATCCAAAACATCCGAATTAAATTCTTTATCTTTTTTTTGTTTTTTTCTTGCCATAATAATTTATCTTAAAACTTAAGACCGCCTTTTCTTGCACCTTCGGCTAAAGCTTTCACTCTGCCATGATATTTATAACCTCCGCGATCAAAAACAGCCTTTTTAATTCCTTCTTCTGAAGCTCTTTCCGCTAAAAGCTTACCGGTTTCGAAGGCTAATTTCACTTTTCTGTTTTCATCATCAATTTTTTTATCGATATCCATATCCTTTGCCGAAGCTAAAATATTACCGGTCGTGTCATCAATAAGCTGACCGTATATATGTTTATTTGATCTGTAAACATTCAAACGAGGTTTTTCTTCTGTGCCTCTGATTTTGGATCTTATCCTTTTATGTCTTCTTTTTCTGGATTTTTTTAACATAATTTTATTCGGAACCTACTGCTTTTTTACCTTCTTTCCTCATAATCTCTTCTCCCTCATATCTTATACCTTTTCCTTTATACGGTTCGGGAGGTCTGATATCTCTTATCTTGGCTGCAACTTGACCTACTTTCTCTTTTTTTATCCCGGAAACTTTTATTTTTCCTTTTTCTACAGTGATATCAACTTCATCGGGAGTTTCCATCTTTACGGGGTGAGAAAATCCAGCCTCTACAACCAGTGTAGTTCCTTCCATTCTCGCCCTATAACCTACTCCGTGCAACTCAAGAACCTTTTCAAATCCATCGGTTACACCCTTTACCATATTGAATGACAAACTTCTTTCCAGTCCCAAAAATGCGGGAGCTCTTTTAGTCTCTTTTTCAATTTTAAAAACTAAAGTGTCATCCTTTTTTTCAACACCGATTTCAGGCCTTATCTCTCTTTCTAATTCTCCTTTCGGCCCTTTTACTTTGACCGTTTTGCCATCAATTTCCAAATCGACACTTTCGGGTAATTTTATTGGTTTTTTTCCTATTCTAGACATGATTTTAATAAACTTTACATAAAATTTCTCCACCCAGACCGGCTGTCTTCGCTTCTTTGTTTGTCATTATTCCTTTGGAAGTGGATATAATTGAAATTCCATAACCTCCTCGAACCGGCTTGATGTCTTTCAGTGAGGTGTAAACTCTTCTCCCCGGCTTCGATACTCTTTCCATGTTGGTAATTGCCGGCTTCTCATCTTCATACTTTAAATTTATTCTGATAACTTTCTTGGGATTTCTTCCCTTTTTTGCTGCGGATTCTATAAATCCTTCCGATTCCAAAACCTTGGCAATCTGATATTTTATTTTGGAAAAAGGAACATCAATCGTCTTTTTGTTAACGGCTTGACCGTTTTCCAGCCTATTTAGCATGTCTGTTATTGGATCTGTCATAATATTTACCAACTTGATTTTCTTACTCCGGGAATTTCACCTTCATTTGCTTTTTCGCGAAAGCAAATCCTACAAAGACCAAAGTCTCTCATATATCCTCTACTTCTTCCACACCGAAAACATCTTCTAACTTTCCTGGTGCTGTACTTCGGTTCTTTTTTCGCTTTTTCTTTTTGTGCTTTTGTTGCCATAAATTATTAAAATTTATTTTGAAAAGGGAAAACCTAGCTTTTTAAGTAAAGCGAGGCCTTCTTCTCTTTCTTCTGCTGTATTTGTTATCGTAATCTGCAAACTTAAAATGTCATCACGTTCATCAGCCGGAATTTCAGGAAAAGATATATGTTCTTCAATGCCGAGTGTAAAGTTGCCGGAATTATCCACTGAATCGGGGTTAAGACCTCGGAAATCTCTGAGTCCGGGAAGAACAACATTAATAAGCTTTTCTACAAAGTTATTCATTTTTTCATCCCTCAAAGTCACTTTAACTCCAACGGGATCACCTTTTCTTATTTCAAAACCGGAAATTGATTTTTTCGCTTTGGTCACTACCGGTCTTTGCCCCGTAATTAAAGCGATTTCTCGTACTACGTAATCAATTATCTCTTGCTGTTTGTCCGATGATTTTCCTTTTATTTTTTCACCTATTCCTATATTTATCGACACTTTCTCCAGTCGAGGTACGGCCATCGGAGTCTTATAATCGAATTCATCGATCATTTCATCTATAACTTTTTTTCTGAATTTTTCTTTCAAGCCTTCCATAATTATTCAAATTTCTTTTTACACTTTTTACAAACTCTTTTTTTATTTTTTCCGTCACGCTCAATTCCAACCCTGGTAGCTTCATTGCATTTTGAACAAATCAGCTTAACATTGGAAACATCAAGGGGAGCGGGAAATTCAATTATCTGACCGGATTCGCCTTGTTTTTTCGGTCTTACATGTTTTTTCATCAAATTCAAGCCTTCAACAATAACCTGCTTATCTTTGGGAAAAGCATGCATTACTTTACCGGTTTTTCCTTTATCCTTACCGGCAATTATAACAACTTTGTCATCTTTTTTAATCTTCATACTATCTCTTTAGCTAGGGTAGTAATCTTTTTAAAACCTTTATCAGCCAACTCTCTGGGGATAGGACCGAAAATTCTTCCACCAATGGGTTCTTTGGTTTCTCCATCAATAACGACTGCAGCATTTTCATCAAAACGGATATAAGAACCGTCCTTTCTTCTATACTCCTTTCTCTGCCTGACAATCACCGCTTTGACAACATCATGCTTCTTAATCTCTTTTCGCGGCTCCGCTTTTTTAACAGCGCCAACAATAACATCTCCAATTTGAGCGTATCTTTTCTTTGATCCACCCAAAACCTTGAAGCATTTAATCTCTTTTGCTCCTGCGTTGTCAGCTACCTTTAATTTTGTTTCCGGCTGAATCATAACTCTTTAACTCTTAATCTTTTTAACTACTTTCCATCTTTTTTCCTTAGAAATCGGTCTTGTCTCCTCAATTACAACCTCGTCTCCTTCTTTCATTTCATTATCTTCATCATGAGCTTTGAACTTATTATTGACTTCGTATCTTTTTTCATACCGTGGATGTTTTTTCACATCGGTGATTTCAACAACTACCGTTTTGTCTTGTTTATCCGAGACGACAATTCCTTTTAATTTATTTTTCATAAGAACCTTCGTTTAGAATGGTTAATATCCTGGCAATATCCTTTTTAAGATTTCTGGCTTCTTTGACATTTTTAACCCTCCCTGAGGAAAGATTAAATTTAACCTCTTGCAATTTATCTCTTTTCTCAGAGAGAAGATTTTTTAATTCTTCTTCTTTTTTTTCTCTTAACTTTTCAGGTTGCATTATTTTTTCTTTACAAATTTAGTCTTTATCGGTAATTTATCGGAAGCTTTGGAAAAAGCGGCACGCGCAGTTTCTTCGTCGATACCGTCAAGCTCAAATATCACTCTGCCTGGTTTAACGGGAGCGACATATCTATCAACCGCCCCTTTACCACCTCCCATCGGGACTTCCAACCCCTTCTTCGTTACGGGTTTGTCCGGAAAAACTCTCGTCCACATCTTACCACCTTTTCTCAAATATCTGATTATCGCCCTTCTGGCAGCTTCCAGTTGCCTGGAGGTAAGCCATTTGGGATCCAGTGTCTTCAGTCCGTAAGTTCCGAACTCTACCTTCGTTCCCGAGCTGGCGACTCCCTTGAGTCGCTTCATCTCTTTGTGCCTTTTTCTGTGTTTTACTTTTTTCGGTACTAACATGTTAATTGAATTTTTCTCCTTTGTAAATTGAAACTTTTACACCGATTGCTCCAAATTTGCAGTAAGCCTCTTCGAATGCATAATCCAGATCGGCTCTTAAAGTTTCTCTGGGTAAATTTCCTTCCGAAATATGTTCGGTTCTGGCAATCTCACTTCCGTTTAGTCTTCCGGCAACTTCGATTCTTGCCCCTTTGACATTTCTGTTGGCAGTTATCTTTCCCATTGCATGCTTTATCACTCTTCTGTAATGCATTCTCTTTTCAAGCTGTTTCGCCATCTCTTTAGCGGCTACTGAGGCGTTGGACCAAGGATCCTTAACCTCTTTAACTTCAATTCTGATTTTTCTATCCGATCCCAATCCCTTTTTATCTAAAATTTTATCCAATCCTCTTTTTAATTTTTTAACTCCTTCTCCTCCTCTTCCGATAACGATTCCGGGGCGAGAAGAGTGAATTACAATATTCAATTCGGAAGGGGATCTTCTTATCTCAATTTCCGCAACCCCCATATCTTCCAACTTATCATTCATATACTCTCTGATCAGATGATCTTCTTTGAGGTATTGTGGATACTTTCCATTATAAAATCCTTTCGACTTCCAGTCAGTCGTAGTAGTTATTCTTTTAATTCTGGGATGGGATCTTTGAGACATGTTTTATATTGATTTACGTCTAAAAATATTACCTCCTTTACCTTTTTGTTCTTTTTTCGTCTTATCACCTTTTTTGGGTGGCTTCGTTCCTTTTTCTTTTCTACCATCATCAATATCCTCTTTCGGCTTCTCCTTTTTCTGAACAATATTTATCTTTCCCTTCTTGCCGGTTTTGATTTCAGAACCGGGCTCAATCTCTTCAAGCACAATAGTTACATGTGAAGTTTTTTTCTGAATCTGATTCGTAGCTCCTCTCGCTCGCGGCCTCCATCTTTTGAGAGTGGGGCCCTGATCAACTCTTATTTCCGAAATGTATAAATTATCTTTATTTAAATCAAAATTATGCTCAGCATTAGCAATAGCCGAATTCAAGAGCTTACCCAAAGGTTTGGTTGCTTTTTTTGTCGTAAAACTCAATCGATTCTCAGCCTCGGAAACTCTTCTTCCTCTTATCAGGTCAGCAACTAATCTGACCTTACGAGGTGAAATTCTTAAATAATTTAATTTTGCATCAACTTTCATAACTCTTTATTTTTTTTCTTTTTCAGCTTCTCTTTGCATTCGACCACCATGTTTAATAAACTTCTTGGTTTCGGAAAACTCACCAAGTTTATGACCGACCATATCTTCAGTAACTTGAACCTCAATATGTTTTTGACCGTTATACACACCGAAGGTGAAACCTATCATTTCCGGTGTAATTACAGCATCTCTCGCCCAAGTTTTAATCACTCCGTCACCCGGCTTTTGATCTTTAACTTTTTTCAAAAGCCTTTCATTTATATTTGGTCCTTTTTTAAGACTTCTCGCCATATTTTTTAAAAATTATTTCTTCTTTTTCTTTCTTCTTTGAATAATATACTTGTCGGTATGCTTTCTCTTTCTGGTTTTTACACCCTTGGCCGGCTTACCGGTTGGTGTTTTCGGGTGTTTAAGGCCTATCGTAGAACCTCCTTCACCACCACCGTGGGGATGATCAACTGCGTTCTTTGCCTTACCTCTGACCTTCGGTCTTCTTCCTCTGTTTCTGTTGGCTCCGGCTTTGCCTTTATCCTTATATCTGTGTTCCGGATTGGAAAGCTCTCCGACTGTTGCAAATCCATCACGATTTACTTTTCTAACCTCTTTCGAAGGCATCTTCAGGTGAGTGTGTTTACCTTCTTGAGCCAATACGACTGCCGAGGCTCCAGCTGCTCTAACCATCTTACCTTCACCATTTTTATTGAATGAAATATTATGTACTTGTGTTCCGATTGGAATATTTTTAAGAGGCATCCTGTTACCTATTTTAATTTTAGGATTTTCATCCACGATAACCTCGTCTCCGGAAGAAATGCCGTGAGGAGCCAAGATGTAACCTATATCATCATCTTCATACTCGATTAAAGCAAGGTGAGCGGACCTGTTAGGGTCGTAATCAATTCTTACGACTTCTCCCTTAACTCCCATCTTTTCTTGCCCGAAATTAACCTTCCTCCACAATTTTCTGGAACCTCCACCTCTTGTTCTGACAGTCATTTTTCCATCATTATTTCTTCCTCCCGATTTTTTCATACTAACTGTTAACGACTTCGGGGGGCGACTGTTTTTGTCCGGTTTTTGACTCATAAACGTCTACTATTAAATCAAATTTAATTTTTTTGTCAAGAAGAAAGAATCTCTATGCTTTGACCTTCTTCTATCTTTACTATTGCTTTTTTGTAACCCTTCTTTACACCTTCAATTCTACCCAATCGTCTCTTTTTAGCCGGAATCTTTACCACCGTGACTTTCTCAACATTAACATCATATTTGTCTTCGACCGCTCTCGCTATTTCAATTTTATTTGCATCTTTATCCACTACAAAAGTGTAAGAATTGTCCTCTTCGGTGAGTCTGGTTGACTTTTCACTAATATGCGGTTTTTTTATCACCTTTTTCATATGAATGTATCCTTAATTACTTTGATTGAACTTTCGGGCAAAACAATATATTTGTAACTCAAAACATCCAAAGCATTCAAGTTTCTCGCCTCCATTACATCAACATCCGGCAAGTTTCTAGAAGCAAGAAGTAAATTATTATCAACTTTATCCATCGCTATCAAAACAGAGCCTTCTTGACATGGCAATTCCTTCAGAAAAGATAGTTCTTTAGTCTTCGGTTCTTCAACTTCCAAATCATCTATAACAACTAAAAGATCATTCCGCGCTTTTCCCGAAAGACTCATAAAAAGTGCTTTTCTTTTTTCCTTTTTATTGATCTTCTTTTTGTAATTCCTTTCGTTTCTGGGCCCGAAGGTTACACCACCTCCTCTCCATATTGGAGATCTGATTGATCCGTGTCTTGCTCTCCCGGTTCCCTTTTGTCTCCAGGGCTTACGTCCGCCACCGCGTTTTTCGGAACGATCCTTGCTGTGGGCGCTATTTTGCCTTCGGTTGGATTGCTGACACGTTACCACCTGATACACAAGATCGGTATTTACACTCAAATCAAAAATATCTTCCGGTAAATCGGTCTTTTTATCGGTCTCTCCTTTATTGTTGTAAACGGGAATTTTCATATTCTTGTTTTCAATATTATTTAGCGTCGGTTATTTCTAAAATATTTCCTTTACCACCCGGAACGGCTCCTTTTATCGCTAACGTATTTTCCTCCGGATCAACTTTGACTATTTCCAAATTTTTAACAGTTGTTCTGTCAGAACCCATTCTTCCGGGCATTTTTCTTCCTTTCATTACTCTTTGCGGATAAGCGGACCCTATGGAACCACCTCTTCTTTCATCATGCTTCGTTCCGTGCGTTCTTGACTGTCCCGCAAATCCATGTCTTTTAACTACACCTTGAAAACCTTTTCCTTTGGATTTTCCGGAAATTTTAACTTTATCTCCTTTTTCAAAAATTGAAACATTGATCTCTTCACCTTCTTTCAGGTCATCCACTTCCGCCTTGAATTCACACAGAAAACGGAAAGGTTTTTCCATCTGTGGTTTTTTAACTTTATTCTCCTTGAGTCTATCGAATCCAACCTGTACTGCCTTATAGCCATCGTTCTCTTCAGTTTTTATTTGGGTAACGACACAAGGCCCGGCCTCAACCAGAGTCACCGGAACAACGTCTCCGTTGTCATCGAAAACTTGCGTCATCCCTATTTTTTTTCCTAAGATAAATTTCATAATTTTTCAAGCAAATATCGGCTTTTCAGATGTAAAAATATCGAGGTTATTTCGTCAAGCAAAAATGTCGGGCTCTCCCCCGACTCGGAAAGCCTATCAACTTCATTGAGCTAGTCGGTAATTTTAAGCATTAAACTAAAATTTCAAAGAAAAAGTAAAGCCGAAAAGCTTTACATTTTTACTTCGATGTTAACACCGTTGGGTAAAGTGAGGTTTCTAAGTGCATCCAATACTTTCGGGCTAGCATCCATAACATCGATAATTCTTTTATGCACTCTGACCTCGTATTGCTCTTTTGACTTGTTGTTAACAAACGTAGATCTGTTAACCGTATATTTTTTAATCTCGGTAGGTAAGGGAGTGGGACCCGATATCTCACTCCCATACCTTGTTGCTGTTTCTACAATTTGTTCTGCGCTACTGTCAATCACTTTGTGATCGTATCCTCTGAGCTTTATTCTGATCTTGTTAAGGTTTTCTTCCTTGGCCATTGAATTCTAGTTGATAATTTTTGTTACTACTCCTGCTCCTACAGTTTTTCCACCTTCTCTGATTGCAAATCTTTGCTCTTCTTCGAGTGCAATAGGTGCAATCAATTTAATTTTAAGTTCCGCAGTGTCACCCGGCATTACCATTTCGGTTCCTCCTTTGAGTTCAACTTCTCCTGTTACATCGGTTGTTCTGAAATAAAACTGTGGTTTGTATCCGTTGAAAAAGGGAGTGTGTCTTCCACCTTCATCCTTGTCAAGAATGTAAACCTCGGCTTCAAATTCCGTGTGAGGTTCAACTGACCCGGGCTTAGCCAGAACTTGTCCTCTTTCAATATCTTCTTTTTTGGTTCCTCTAAGAAGAAGTCCGGCATTATCTCCCGCTTCTCCTCTGTCAAGACTTTTGTTAAACATCTCAATACTTACGACCGTGGTCTGATCAATTTCATCTTTGAGCCCAATAATATCAACTTCATCTTTGGCGTTAATAACACCTCTTTCAATTCTTCCTGTAGCAACTGTTCCTCTACCTTCAATTGAAAAGATGTCCTCAATAGCCATAAGAAATGGCTTATCGACTTCTCTCTCCGGTTCCGGAATATAATCATCCAAAGCCTCCATGAGTTCAATAATCGATTCCGTAGCTTCATCGTCAGCACTCTCCGCTTCAAAAGCCTTAAGTGCGGAACCTTTGATAACGGGTACATTGTCGCCATCGTATTCATATTTGTTAAGAAGCTCTCTTACTTCTGATTCAACCAATTCGATCATTTCCGGATCATCCACCATGTCGGTCTTGTTCAAGTATACTACCAAAGAAGGAAGTCCCACCTGTCTGGCAAGTAAAATATGCTCTCTGGTTTGTGGCATCGGCCCGTCTGCTGCAGATACTACCAAAATAGCACCGTCCATTTGTGCAGCACCGGTAATCATATTTTTAACGTAGTCCGCGTGTCCGGGACAATCAATATGAGCGTAGTGCCTTTTTTCAGTTTCATATTCTTGGTGAGATACCGCAATGGTAATTCCTCTTGCTTTTTCCTCCGGAGCGGAGTCAATGTCTTCGATGCTAGCTTTCATATCTGAATTACTCTGCATGCTCAAAACATTTAATATAGCGGCGGTAAGAGTGGTCTTACCGTGGTCTACGTGACCAATGGTACCTATGTTAAGGTGTGGTTTTGATCTTTCGAATTTATCAGCCATAATTTTTTTTAGTTAATTAAACAAGATAATACCTGTTTAATACTTTTAATTTATAATTTTTCAGTGCTTTTTATATTACAATAATTTTATCAAAAAGTCCAGCCTTATCTGTTTTCTTTTATCTCTTCAGCTATATTGGCCGGAACTTGCTTATATTCTTCGAACTCCATGGTGAAATTCCCTCTACCCTCGGTAAGGGATCGAAGTGTCGTAACGTAACCGAACATTTCGGCTAGAGGCACTTTCGCCCTGACAATTTTAATATCCATCTTACCTTTGGTGTTTTCGGTTTTTTGGACTTCTCCTCTCCTGGAGGAAAGGTCTCCGACTACATCACCGAAAAATTCAGAAGGAACAACTACTTCGACTTTCATAAACGGCTCCAAAAGAACCGGACTTGCTTTTTTACAAGCTTCTTTGAAAGCCATCGACCCTGCAATTTTAAATGCCATCTTGGATGAGTCAACTTCATGATAAGATCCATCAACCAAAGTCGCTTTAATCCCGACCATATGATATCCGGCTACTACACCCTCATCCATAACCTCGGCAATACCTTTTTCAACTGCAGGAATATATTCTTGAGGAATAACACCTCCGGTAATCTCATCAACGAATTCCAATCTGTCTTTTTCTTCCTTGCTGTCATACTCATTCGGCTCAATCTTTATTTCGACATGACCATATTGACCTCTACCTCCCGACTGCTTTACATATTCGGTTTCAGCTTCTGCCGGTTTTCTGATAGTTTCTCTGTAAGCTACTTGAGGCCTTCCCACTTCCGCCTCTACTCCGAACTCTCTCTTTAATCTGTTTATAATTATATCCAAGTGAAGTTCTCCCATTCCGGAAATTATCGTTTCTCCGGTCTCAATATCTCCTTTAACTTTAAATGTGGGGTCCTCTTTTCCTAATTTTCTGAGTGCAAGTCCCATCTTTTCTTGATCTTCTCTACTTTT
>PWGJ01000077.1 GCA_003554445.1 Candidatus Nealsoniibacteriota bacterium | reverse complement strand
GGCATATTGAATTCTCTTTCAATAAACATCTCCGAGTCGCATTCTTCTCCCGGGTCTTGAGCACAGCCCATATTACATACCGGGGTAAGTTGCTGGTTGTCGGCTACCACTCTCGCCTCTATGAATCTAACATCTTCTTCATAGTCGTGTTCTTCTATTTCTCCCCCGTCCTGACAGGCGACTCCGAAAAAGGGATCCATCGATAAGTCTCTTTCATCATGTCTTTGTCTTTGAGTCAGGGTGGTTATGTCGCCGACCTCTATCATGGTGTGTCTTGTTTTATCGTCCAAACCTCTTATCGTATAGGAGATTATGGCATAATCACAGGGGTCTTTTTCTTCAAAAGCGTCCATGCGAAAGGCTCCGTCGTAGAAAGGGCTTGACACTCCCACCTCGGTAATGACGGTCAATTCCGGATTTAAAACAATGATCATAATCCAAGATCCGAGAAGAAGCAAAAGACCCAAAAAGGCGGATTGCAGCATCTGTTTGGCTTTGCTCAGCTTTACTTCATTTCCGGATGTGGTTATATATGAAAAACTGGCATAAAGAAGTATTCCGAAAGCCAAAATTACTCCGATCAAAATACCCCATTCGAAAAAATAAGCGGTCAATTCGGCCAAAGTCGCCCCCTCCAGGGAAATCCCCGTCGGTGAAGTGGGCCAGTTTATCTCCAAGGGAATTTGACCCGCAAAAACCTCCTTCGTTCCGAAAAGAAGAATAAAAAGAGATAAAAAGAGATATTTTAAAAAATTAACGACCATCGAAATCTATGGACGATATTATTCTGTTGAATTCATTTTCAAATTCGTTCCAGCCGCTATAATCGGAGTTGAAATTAATTATGTAAACTTTTTTATCTTCTCCGATAAGAGCCAGATTTTTTGACCTGAAAGCGGGGCGATTTTGAGTGTAGGTTAAAGTATTCATTCTGACATAATATTCTCCGGTTTCGACATCCGATATTTCCACTTTAGTATCCCGGTCTTCATGCTCCAGGTCGGAAATTAGAGTCTCAGCGAGGGTTTCGGAAGTTTTTTCTTCGTCAAAGTGTACCTCTTGAACCGAAATAATACCAATGGAAAGATTGGGAAAGGTCGTTTTTATAGCCATAAAATCAATATCCATTTCCGAGAAGAGGTCTTGGTGGTCTTCTCTTCCCGGTTCGGAAAATGCAAATTCTTCCGGGTCGATGTCTTCCAAATCATCGATTTCGGATATCTCTTGCTCGAAATCATCCGGCAACTGATAGCCGTCAAGTCCTCTGAAAAGGTCCAATATTTCGTCATTATCCGTTTTTTGCCAATCCGAAGGATAATCGAAGCTTAATTTTCCGTCCGCAGAGATGTAGCTTTTATCAAAACCGGCTTCGTCATTTTGCTGGGTTTCAATATCAAAAAAGCCGGGCTCTTCTTCTTCATAATCTATATCCATCCCTTCTTCTTGAATCCTATCGATGGAATCACTCATCCTCCTGCCTTGTGAAAATATGCGAACACCCAAAACCAAAATAACGATTGCGATTATAGCCAAGTAGAAGACGGTTTCCTTTCCATTTTGCTTTTCCTGCTTATCCTTTTTCATATGTTTACAAGTTAATGGTAATTTGCCACCAGACTCCGAATTGATAACCGATCATTGTTAAAAATATACCGATAATGAACCAAGCTAAAAATATCAGTAGATATCCCTTGAGGGCATAATTCCAAATTTTGAAGACTCTTTTCATGGTTTCCGGCTTTCCCAATCCGGTGTAGTAAAGATAGCCGGTATAGATGAGAAGAATTATCAGAGAATAGGGAATCAGAATTTTCACCAAGATTTCTTCAATGAAGAGACCGATGAAAACAAAGAAGTGGACGGGACGACAGTCGTCTCTGCTGTCTACGGGCTCTTCCGGTGAAAATATATTGGTCTCCCTGCCACAAGGAACGATTCCTCCCTTTTGGACGTCGTAAACCAATTCAACGTATCTGGGTCTGTTTTCTACCCCGGGAGTGTAATGCTCTTTTGGAACCGACCAACCGAGTGCACCGTCCAAGCATTCACCGTCTTCCACCATAAGACATCCCTTTACCTCTATTTCATAAGTTCCGATTTCCGGAAAATCATATACGAAACTGTTGGTGTCGACTATTTTCGGAAATTCTTCATTTTGAGCATAAGCTTTTTGAGTCAAAGATGTGGGTTCGTCAACTTTTTCTATGTTTATCCAATAGTAGTCGACCTCTTCGAGACTGCTCCAGGTTATCGTCTGGATCGACTCTTCCATCGGGAGTTGCACCGGTCTTTCCGGAGATCCACCCGGAGAAAGATTGGGAGGTCCGAACAGAGTGGGGGTAATTATTCCGTTCAGACTCTCATCTCCGCAATGAAGGTCTTCTTTTCTCTCTTCCCAGCTTTGAGTTAAAAACCAGTATTCAATGTCGGGAACTTTGTCGGCACAGGTGTAAATTTCATAATCGTATTCTTCATTGAGCAATATCTCTCGGTAGTAGAAAAATTCGGATTCGGGAACGATTGCCAAAATACCCTCGTGAACCAAGTCGAATTCCCATCCGGGAAAGGGATCGAATCCGGGTGAAAGATCGGGATCATAAATTCTTATGGCGTAGGATTTGGCTCCGGGAACTTCTTCCCAATCGAATCTAAGAGGATAAGAAGCTCTTTGGAGAAGACCTATCGGTTCCGGGCTGTAGAGCTCCGTCGGGGCTCTGCCGGTAGTCTTGAATTCGAAGGGAGCGTCGTCGTGTGTTTCGGATCTCCAGTCGGTACACTCTTTATGCTCATCGGCCCACTCGAGTATGTCTCGGGGAGTTTCTTTGTCATGTTCTATATGGTCGTCTCTGCAAGCTTTTATATCCCAAACATATTCTTCATCCAGGTCGAATAAGCCGTCTTCGTCGAGCTCATCTATTTCGTATCTGACGAAGTGTCCTCTCAATATTTCGGCATCCATGGCTTCGTAGGGATCGCTTTCCCAGTCCACTCCTTCTCTCGCTATTCTGTAGACGTAGCTTCTGGCTCCGAAGCGTCTTTCCCAGGCCACTCGTAAAGGAAAGCCCATTGTGGCGTCGTCTTCGTCAACCCAGGGATTTCTCATGTTTTTAATTACGTCTTCATCATTTCTGGGAGGGAAAAATTGAGGATCTTCTCTTTCATCCAGTTGAAGTCTCCACATCTGACTGAAATCGGTGCAGTCGGTCTGACCCGAATCCCGGCAGGTAGCTACATTCCAAGAGTATATATCAACCTCTTCTTCTTGTGGAAGAGTGAAAAATTCCATTTCGCTGTCACGCAAATTGGGTTCCGGATAAATGTGTTGAGTTTCATGACCTTCGGTCACCCTTCTTTTATAGATACAGACCGGTAAGTCTACCAGCTCTTCTTCTCCCAAGTCGACGTGAAAAGAATCGACAAATTGAGGGTGGCATGTTTCAAGCACCGGCTGGCCGAATCTGGAGATCGTTTCCAGATTAACTCTGAAACCGGACCCGAATTTTAATTGATAAGTCGAGGCGGGAACGGGTCTTCTTTCCGGTCTCAAGTGATACCATTGCTGAATCCATCTCAACTCTTCTCTGAAGGGGACTTGATCTTGCAGAACCAAGTTTTGGAAAGGGTAAGCCTGATCCCAAAGCTTGAAAGGATTATCTTGCTCATCAAGCCATTCTTGAAGGTCGTACTCTTCTTTCATGTATGCGTTCGGATTTATTTGAGTTCCCGAGACCGATTCGCCCAAGACTTGTGATTTTTCGCCATCCAAAATTTGACTGTGACTGAACCGGGAAGAAAAATTGTTATCTTCCAAGCTTAATAGAGGGTTTTCTTCTTCGTAAATGGGGCTTTGTTCATTGTTAATATGCGATCTCCATCCTCCCGATCTGGTATCGATATGTACGAATGCGCCCCTGCCCGGAGCTGGCGGATAATACTCCAAACGACCGGTTCCGGAAGGAAGAATGGCATCAAGATGCCAATAAAGATCCTTGTTCGGACCACGGAGCCCTCCCCGGGTGCTTTGAATGTCGGTAGCCATGTTTCTCATGTGATAACTGGTTGATGCCGTGCTTCCAACCGCATTATTGCATGCCAAATCTCTATAAGCGGAAGTAACGATAAATCCATCCGCCTCACCGACATGAAGATCTTCCAAGACATCTGCAGTTGAAAGCATTTTTCTCCAACAATGAAGGTGATCGCCTTCTTCGAACAGAGGAGGAATGGTATGACAACTTCCTCCGGCCCAAGCTATTCTGTTAGCAACAGTAGAGTTCACTTCTTGACTTTTAAGCCAGTTTTCATAAACCTCTCCGTGATTTCTGCCGTCTACCCCGGCAATATCCTTAACTTCTTCCGAAGGCGGATCCGTTCTTCCTAATCCACTCGTACTACACTCCATTCCCGGGTTGTTGCTGTCTTCAACCGGAGGTCCCTCCGTAATGCCCGTTTCCGGGTCGGTATCCGTTGGTGGATCTTCCGGTGGTACGGTAGGGCCCGTATCGGGAGGACCGACAACCGGAGGTCCGGCACTCGGATCGTCCGGATCATAGTCTTCACGTAAGCCGTAAAGCTCCGCCGGGTATCTGTATCCGTCCGGATAATCGTATGCGTCCGCTCTCAGGCGGCTGTAGTCATGATAGGGGTCATATTCCAAAGGATCGTAGGGAGATACCCAATTGGGGTCTATGGGCGAGATCAGCTCCGGTGCGTCACTGGCTT
>PWGJ01000115.1 GCA_003554445.1 Candidatus Nealsoniibacteriota bacterium | reverse complement strand
TTGTAAAAAGTAAAGAGTTTAGTAAATACCCTAGTATTCTTTTTCTTACAATTGCATAATTTAATTATTAACTTGTATTTGGCTTTCTCAAGTGTATTTCTGATGTTTTTCATAGCAAGCCAAACTTTGAAAACAATCCAGTTTTGTTTCCTTGTTAAAGTGCATTCAATACAGTCATTGAAAAGAGCTTCATTGTAGTTGTAAATCTCAACAAAGCCTTTCCTACCCCTTGAGCTTCTGTATTGTATGGCTTGAGCCTCTGAGAGCCTCTTTAATGCCCTTGAAAGTGTGTATTGTGGTATAAGGTGCTTTTTCTCCAAAGAGGTCAAATAAAGAGCTTCAGAATTGGAGTTTTCAATTTCTTCTTTCAATATATACATAGCATATTTCAAACTCCTTTCTTTCCGGTGTTTTTTAATTCCCTTGTTATGTAATAGCTTGTGAATTTCAAAGGCTGTTAGCTTCCTTCCCTTCTTTGAGAGTTCTTGTATCTTTCTACTACTGAAGCCCCTCTTGTTTAACACTCTGAAGCCTTCAAGGTATGTTTTTTGTACCGGAGAAAAGCAAGCCTTGTCTATTCCAAAGCCCTTACTTTCAAAGTAGTAGTTCAAGCCTTCAAGTAAAGACTTGTATTCATTCTTATCTGAAATCTTTTTAATATGAATATACAAGTGTATGTTTCCGGAAGCACTTTCAAAGACTTCAAAGCTTGTTAGTTTCAAATCCTTCAAAGCACTTTTAAAAGCTTTGTAGTTTTCAAAAAGAGGTATATCAATATCAAGAAATAGTGTTTCCATTTCATATATATTCTCTAAAGAAATAGAGGTGAAGCCGGTCTTGTAATAAGTATTCCACTCTAAACAAGAAAGCCTAATTGTATGAAGTGAATACAAAATATCACAACAATTCCTTTCTGAGTATTTCTTTATTTTTTCAAGTTCCTTCTTGTTTCCCTTTTCAAATATATAAGTTGTATTCTGTTTTGTTTCCCTATTCTGTAAAATTACATAGCTCTTTTCTGTTTCCTTTTTCAATAGCTTCTTTCTCATTCAAAGCCCCCTTTCTTTTGTACCTGAGAGGCTCTCATTTGGCTTTCTAGGGTGTCAAAATTGTTTCTAGTAGATATATAGCCGGAGAGTTCCAAAGCCCTTTCTAAAGAGCTTGTCTCAACAGTGGTCTTGTCTAGAAATCTTATACAAAACTTTTCCTTTCCATAGTTGTTAACAATATCTCCATAGAAATGCCCTTGTTCTCTTTCCCAAAGTCCGGAGAGCCTTTTATCCTCTGTTAAGTCTAACAAAGCATAGTCCGGAGAATTTGGCTTTGTTTTCTTTGGCTTGAATATCCGGAATGGCTTTTTTCCTATGTGGAATATAAGAGAATTGGAGATATAAGCAACTTTGTTGCCTTCTTTTTTAGTTTCTTTTTTGGAAATCATTTTTCATTTTCTTTGATGTTAGATAGATAAAATACAGAGTTAAGCAACTCTGCTTTATAGTATAACATATGGTAAAACTTTTCAAGACTTCTAATAAAAGTCTGTAAAAAACACTAGAAAAACAGTAAAAAACAAAAAAGGACTGTTTTTTGAAAGTTGCTTAAGCTTTCCAGTCCTTCTTTGCAAACCAAGGTGAGGTTTGTTATCTATCTAACTTGAAAATGAATTCAAGTTGTGGTGATAATATTCACCTCTTAAAACATTATTCTTGTCTTAAGAGTTAAACACTACCACTTGTCCCGTGTCAACCATTTTATATCCTAGTACTTCACAAAAGTCAAGCATATTTACTTACTCAATTACTCAAGAAGCCACTTAAGAAAGCCCTTTCTTTCTTTCTTCTGGTCATTGGCTACATTCTTGGCTTGTTGCTTTTTGTTGCTTCCATCCTTCTTTTTCTTCTTTTTCCTTTTCTTTGGCTTGGCTTTTGGCTTGTTAGAGTCCGGCTGTTCTAACATAAGAAATCTATCTTGTAATTGCTTGGTCAAGCCTTGTTGTTGTACCAATTGTTGATGATGATATAAGTCCTTTTCTTTTATCTGTTCTTGTAATCTTTCAATTTCCTTGTCTTTTATCTCAAGTTGTTTTTGCAATGCTTCAAAGCTTTTCTCTACTGTTTTGAAAGACTGGTCATTGTCTTGAATGCTCTTAAGTTCTTGTAATGCTTCAAATATCTTTGTTGTGTTATCCTCTTGTTTTTCAACTATTCCCTTGAACTGGTCTTTTGGAAAATGTAACTTTCCTTTCTTTCTTGTGGCTTTCAACTCTCCAGAAGTAACCTTTCTTGTAAGAGTTCTTTGAGAAATGTTTAACAGCTGAATAACTTCTTTACTTGTTAGAAAATTCCCTTCCATAATTTAAGATAGCACAACTGGCCATAGAAAGGCAACTTAATTTTTGTTTGTGTTTTCCTGATGTAGTTATTTGAACATAGCCAATGACTAACCATTAAAGACAAGATGTCCTTGAGGGTGGTCAATACTTCTGGCCAACAAAAAGCCATTTCCCTTGTATATAACATTTATGTAACACTCCTTGACTGTGGCCATTGGCTAGTTACCAGTATAAGCACACTTATACTCGGTTTTCTAAACTGCTTGTTTTTGTTATTCCTGTAACATAAAGCCCTGTTTCCCCTAGTGTGTAAAAGGTGTCCTTTCTCTTGTAATATCCTATAACTAGCAAAAATGGAGAAAATTTGAAGTTGTAGAAAAAGACAAAACTTGCTTTTGGCTTCTTTCAACAAATGAGAATTTGGAAAGAGGTTAAAAAATAAACCAATAAAAATTAGCCCTATACAAGCAGAGAAAAACAGTGTAACAACTTGATAGATATGCTTTTACTTTATTGCATTGTGTTCCCATACTTTAGTTAAGCCTTCAAAGTTATCATTTGTTATGTTTTCCCAGTTTATCTTTTCGGCTGTTTCCCTATCTATGCTAAAGTCCATTACATCAGAAAATGAGGAATTCCCATAATTGTCTACTAACTCCAATTGCCAAAAAACATCTAACTCTTTTAATGAGTCTAGAGAATTAAAAAATTGCTCTGTTAAGTCTTTTGTTCTTGAAACCATACCCCTTTTGGTTAATGTTGTTGTTAAATTTTCATCTGCTTTTAATACTAGTTCTATCATCTCCTCATTTTCATAAACAAGGATCTCAACGATCCTTTCTTCTCCCATATTTGTTTCACTTCCTAATTCATCTACAACTATAAACTCAATCCTTTCTTTTGTTGTCAAATCTTCCTTCTCCTCTTCTTTTTGTACATCATCTAAAGCAACTTCTTCTTGTTCCCCTCCTCTTTCCTGTACGACCTCTGAAACAGGTTCCTCTGTTTCTTCTGGACTACTACTAGGAGATAAATAACCAATAAGTGCTAAAACTCCAAGAATGATAACCACTAAAGCCCAAGTTGGCACAGACTTTTTCTTTTGTTTTTCCATAGAAATACATTTAAAACTTATTTCTTAATTATACATCAAAACCAACTAGAATCTCTACTTCTTATTTAAGAACTTTAATGTCTAGTAGTAGAATGTTATTTTTTTGTAATATTTCACTACAAAATAGCTTTAGTGCTAGAATTTGAAGCCCTGAGAGGCTCAAGAAAGAGGTTGTTTTTGTTTAATACTATCTCAACTAGTCTGTGTATAAAGATAGAGTTTTGTAATGCAAAAATGTAAATCTAGGTAATTAGTATGAGTTACCACCTTAACTAATCCAAAATAAAAAAGTCTTAAGGGTGGTAGGGGTGGTAGGTATACAGTTTTTTTAAATATAAAAGGGTGGTAGGGTGTTTAAATGTTAGTATTTGTTAGCATTTTGACTGTTTGTGATGTAGTTATAAAGCTATATAAGACTTCAAGGAAGTAAAACTTGAGTTCTGTAAAATCCTATCTATGGAAGAATTTTCTTGTTTGTTGTTTATTTGGTGTTTACATTAACTACTAACTGTTTCTTTCTTAGACATTACTAACCAACACAACCTTGTATTAAGTTTAATTAGTCACAATCCTCAAAACTTTCTACTAAGTTTTTCCCGTCTTTGTAATTCTGAATTTTCCCAACTGTATAATCAAGTATTGTTTGACTAGCCTTAATCCTTTCAATTGGTTTGTATTTCTTGTTAGTAGAAATTTCATAAAGACTTTTTACAATATCGGCTATTTCTTCATTACTGAAGCAAATCAACAAAGCCTCTCTAACTTCTTTTCTTCTTGTGTAAATCCCAACTTCCATACTTCTTATTATAACATTTTATGTGTTGCAAAATCCTTCAAAAGTTACCCTCTATGGGCTGTTTTTTCTGTTTTTGTTTTCTTGTTTTTTCCTTTTCTCATAATATAACTATCTCTTATTGTAAAATTCTAACTTGTGAACCCATTTCAAAACATATTCTATATCTCTTTTTTCAAAAGTATCTCCGGAGTTTTCCATTTTTTCATATATCTTGAAAGCAAGTTCCCTTAACTGTTCCGGAAGCAAGCCAATGGCTTTCCCTTTTACCAACATTTTCCAAAGGGTGTTATTTCTTTCACCTGTTTTTATCTTTTCCAAATTCTCAACTTCTGAGAAAATGCCCCTGTTTTTGTGTTGTGTATCTCCTGAACTCCCTGAAAACAAACCTTGAACATAAAAGTTCTCCTTGTAAAAAGTAAAGAGTTTAGTAAATACCCTAGTATTCTTTTTCTTACAATTGCATAATTTAATTATTAACTTGTATTTGGCTTTCTCAAGTGTATTTCTGATGTTTTTCATAGCAAGCC
>PWGJ01000114.1 GCA_003554445.1 Candidatus Nealsoniibacteriota bacterium | reverse complement strand
GGACTTTTCTTGCCCGACATCTCCGATAAGATAAGTCCGTTCTTTTTTATTATTTTTTTATATAAATCAACTTGATAAGAGGGGTGGATTTTTTCTATACCGCAAGGCATTACCGCTATAGTTCTACCTCCCGCCTCAACGGCCGCCTTATGAGCTGTTGCGTCTATTCCGTACATGAACCCGGATACTATGGTTATTCCTCTGCTAGCGACTTCTGAGACCAGCTTGGTGCATATTTTCTTGCCGTACTTGGTCATCTTTCTGGAGCCTACCACCGCCAAGCACTTATTAAATATATCCTGGTCAAAATTCCCTTTGTGATAAAGCTCTTCCGGTGGATTTTTTATCGATTTTAATCTTTGCGGATATCTATCGTCTTTTATTTTTATTTTTCCTTTAGTCATTTTAAACGGTTCTTGCTAAAGTAAATCCCCAAACTTTTTTAACCCCTCCTCTTTTTAGCTTATTAGCGCATTCTCTCATAGTTGCACCGGTAGTAAATACATCATCGACTAAAATAAGCTTTTCGGGCAGCTTCTCTCTTTTTACTTCAAAAGCATCTTTTACATTTTTCAACCTCTCTTCCCTGTTTAAATCAGATTGCTTTTTTGTTTCTTTAACCTTCTCAAGTAGAGAAACGACTTCTTTATTCTTTTTGGGCATATTCGCCAACTTTTTAGCAATCTCTTCTGCGTGATTTTTTTCTTCAATCTGGTAAAGATTCGAGGGTTTTCCTTTCTTGTGGGCGGGAACAAATGTTATCTCTACCCCTTCATCCAATAAAAATTCTAAAAAATCGACAAATCTGGACTGCTCCAAAATAATGTTTGCGAGCGCTCTTTCGATAAGCTTTTCTGCAGCGTGATAGTGATTTTCTGCCTTTATTGAAACTATCGCCTTTTTTATCACCGCCTCATAATCCCAAACCGAAACTAGCCCGTCCAAAGTATATTTCGTAGAACAATCGGGGTCCGTTTTTCCGCTATAACTGGGTTCGCCACAAATGGGACAAACTAAATTATTTTCGGTCAAAAACAATTCACAATCCTTGCAGATATAAACACCTTCTTTTTTGCATCCAAAGCAAAACCTGGGGAAAAAGATATCCAAAATCTCTTCTCCAACTTTTTCCCACCTAATATTTTTAAAAGCAGAAATCATCACCATTTCGGGAGAGGCCCAACCTCTCCCGAGTTGGAGAGGTTAGCTATTCACCTACTCAAAAGTTAGATGTTTTACTTGTTTATATTTTTCAGCCTCAAGAACTTGTCTGCAAAAACTCTCATACTTTTCCGGAGTATTAAAAAATTCTCCTAAAATTTCTTTATCAATAATAAAAGAATCCCTCGTTCCGAGGTATTCTTTGTGAGTGCTCCATCTGTAATTTGCGGCAAAATTAATTATTTTATTTAAATTTTTAGGCCCTGTTTTTCTCAAATTGGGCTCAATTATTTCTGCGGGATTTAAAAGATTTATATAAACTAACAGATAATGAAGATATTTATCATTATCTACTCTAACCGATTTATAATTCCCCTGAAAAAGAGCTCCTTCCCTGTCGTATTTTTTATTAAAATACATTGTATAGCCTGTTCCTAGCTTTTGCATAAACTTTGCCATTCCATCTTCCGCAACTTCCTTTACCAGCAAGTGGTAATGATTGTCCATCAAGCAATCGGCTATAATTTTTACCAGAGGATCTCTTTCTTGTTTTGATAAAAACCCTTTTAAACTCTTCATATTTGCACCTTCTTCCCGATTTTGAAGATTCCAAAGAGTTCTTTCGTAACTTTCCCTATTATTAAATAGCGCCAAAGCTTGCAAAAATCTCCACCGATCTCTTTCTTCATTAAAAATACTCCTCTTTTCTACACCTCTGTTATATATATGATAGTAACCTTCTGCTTTTTGTTGCATTTTAAAATATTAAAAAACAATCTTAATTTATTATTTACAAAATTTAAAAATATTCAAGTTTAATATAATTAAGAGAGACTTTCGGGAGAGGTTGGACCTCTCCCGAGAAGAAATATGCCTGATATGAGAGGTTTGGGAGAGGTTGGACCTCTCCCGAAATGGTTGACAAGTTTATAATATTATTATACAAATTAACAAGGGAGGGGGTAACATGATTCCAATCTGCCATTATTGTCGCCAAGGACTGAGCAAGGAAGAGAAGGATAGAAATCGGAATGAGAAAGTTTATCAAAGGTCTTGTGACGGCTGTAAAAAGGAATTAGGGAAAAAGTTGCCCCTATAAATAAGATATTCCGGCGGTAATCCGCCGGTTTTATATTTTATTTACATTAATTAATAGGGACCTTGTGTGATTATTCACAAAAGTCACTCTATTGTGCAAGGTTGGATCCTGCACAATTTAAATCAGTAATCGGTTAAGATGCACTTTCAATAATGTGAATTAATTTATTGATAAAAACTTTCTACTCCTCATTTTCTATCCACTCGATCATCTTTTCCATATCTCTGAATCTATTCTCTCGACTTGAAGCATCAAGAAGTGCATTTATATAATATCCCCTCCCGTCTTCTTCTTCCAGAACAAGCACCAAAGCTCCTCCGGCTTCATAAGTCCAACCGGTTTTTCCGCCCCAAATCCGACTTACCCAATCAGGATCTTCTTCAAAATAGTCACCGGTTAAAAACAAATTTGTATTTTTAATTTCATAATAAGCATCCGTGGTTTCCGACTCTAAGATATAATCCTGCTCCCTTAAAACCTCTCCGATTAGTGGCTTTTCGATTATCTCTTTCATTAACCTGGTTAGGTCATAAGCAGTAGTTCTATTTACCCCCTTGTGTCCATCCAATCCGCTGGGGTTTTTAAATTTAGTATCTCTCATCCCTAATTGATCTGCTTTTTGATTCATCTTTTCAGTAAAAGAATCGATCCTTCCTTCGTGTATGGATAAACCATAAGCTACTCCGTTATTCGATTCCAAAAGTAACGGGTAAAGAAGTTCGACTAACTTGGTATCTGTAAATACCCTTGCTCCGGATAATCGTCTGTCAGTGGAAAAGCGTACATCTTCAATATCCAGACTATCGGTCAAATCATAATTTTCCAAAGAAACTAATGCAGTCATAAGCTTTGTCACGCTGGCTAGTCCCAGCTCTTCATGCTGATTTTTATTCAATAAAACTTCCCTACCTCTTCTTGGGTGGTAATAAACTGATCTTACCGCTCGCGAAGAAAATTCGAGAGGTTCGTCCTTGTAATAATCCAGTCCGAATGTAACTTTATCTCCGTAAAAATCACCCTCGTCAGTAATAAGAACCGCTCTAACATAAAAAGGTTCTCTACGGGTTTCCAGATCTTCTAACTTATGGATAAACCTCCCTCTGGAATCAACCTCTTCCGGCTCTGTTTTGTTTTTCATCTCCCTATCTTTTCCCCACTCAAAAAACACTTCTCCTTCTTTGCTATTCAATTCCTCTACTCTACCGGCAAGATAAACCTCGCTTTCAGTAGAATCCGTATGTAGAGTTTTTACATAGGAAGGGTTTTCAACAAGCTGATAAGTAATTCTTTCGGTTGTTTGTTTAATCTCTTTAAAGAGGTCCCTTGAATTTGAGGCCTCCGTATTTATGGGAATTATTGTAGTGAATAAAACTATAACTAATATTATCTTTTTCATAATTTAATAATTTTATTTTTTTTAATTATATGTAATCTTGTTAAAAAATAAAATATTTAATCAATAGAAAAACCGCCTTTTTACTGGCGGTTTTTCTATCCTTATTCCTTTTCTTAGTTCACAATGAACTCTCTGGGAGTTTGGAGTATGTCCACAAAATCATAATCATTCGCGGAAAAGTTAAAGTAGTTGTCAAAGGTGTTGCCGTCATAATCCTCTACCTTCCAACCGATGTCAATTACTTTGACTCGCTCTCTGGATCCGGAATTTTGGATAATTCCTTCTACAGAAATTCTTACATCTCTACCATCTCTCAATTTTTCAATATCCGTGAGATCAAAAGCATAATCACCTACTTTAGCTAATTTTCTTGTTCTGTAATCGGTAATTGAAAATTCTTGGCTTACAACTTCATAAACGCTTCCATCTTCACTGTCTAAAACATAATCACCGTCATCATAAGCCGAGGCGTCGTCACCATCTTCAATACCGCTTTCTATTGCATCAATCTCAACATAATCAGTGTATTCATCGTCATCGTAAGTTAAAACCAGATCCGTAAAGTCACCATTTCCGGTATTTTTGAAGAGAATGTAGTCAAGTAAGATGTCACCATTTAGAGCTTCCATGTCAAAGGTAACTACACCATCACCTCTTGTGTCGTCAGCAAAAAGATCCAATGTAGTATCTCTGGAAATCAAACTGAATTCCGGCATTACGATGTAAAGCTCAAGCTCTTCACCTTCGGCATCTATGTCCCAACCTTCAACATCGTCATCATCCATGTCAATTGCGTAAGTTCCGTCTTCAATTACATCAACCCAGATAACACCTCCTTGCTCTTCTCTCAAGATGTCCCAAGTTTCTCCCACTATCATGAAAGTGTAAGTTTCTCCACTTTCAAATTCCAAGTCAATTTCAAAGACGTAATCTCCGCTACCATCGACATAAATTTCATCTACGAATCCGTCTTCATCGTAAAGTGTAAGATAGTCAATGTAGCCACTTTCGTCTTCAAGGTAAACACCTAAAGTCTCTAAGAAAATGTCCAGTTCAGCTGTAAGTTCAAATTCCAGCATATCAATCTCATTGAGTTCATTTTCTTCAATTACAACTATACCTTCTTCAATTGAATCGGTGGACTCTATAACCACCTCATCATCAGCTTCAACAATGGAAAATGTTCTTGAAGTTTGACCGTTTACCGTTTGGCTGATATTGGCCGCATC
>PWGJ01000066.1 GCA_003554445.1 Candidatus Nealsoniibacteriota bacterium | reverse complement strand
TTTTGAAGAGCCGATTTCACTCATCCCGAATAATAAAGATAACTTAACGTTTACGGTTACCTTATCGGACTCCTACTCACCACAGCAGGGTGATAGTTGTAGTTTTGATTTTGTCTTTGACAGCTGGCAAGAAGGATTGTCTTCATATGAAGGGTTCACTCACCAAGAAAGGGATTTCAATGTTTTGCAAACCGATGCCTCGGAAGTTGATGCTGGAGATGTGGTGATAAATGAAATTATGTGGATGGGCTCAAGTGCTCACAGCCGAGACCAATGGATAGAATTAAAAAACACAACGGAAGAAAAGATAAATGTTGGAGATTGGTCGCTTGAAAATGCGGGGGCAGGGGAAAGCCCGATTACTA
Organism: Candidatus Nealsoniibacteriota bacterium; assembly: GCA_003554445.1. Lineage (GTDB taxonomy): Bacteria > Patescibacteriota > Minisyncoccia > Minisyncoccales > PWPS01 > PWPS01. The sequence continues at coordinate 19,627 of PWGJ01000066.1, read as the reverse complement.
TTGATACAGATACGATCATTCCGGGAAATGAATTTTTATTGATCGCCGCCAGAGAAGAAAATCATAACTTATCAGCACTTGATGTTTCTGTTGACATTCGTAAGGCGAATATGAGTTTTGATAGCAATTATAGTGAGAATGGTCAAGTCTTGTTGAAAGACAGTGTTGGTAATATTATTGATAAAACTCCCCACACTAACAGTAGTAATTGGCCCAAAGGAAAATATATAGAAGATGAAAAGTATTGGTCAATGCAAAGAGGTGAAAATCCCGGAGAAGGGGGTGATGCCGATAATTGGTATACTTGTGACAGAGGCGTTCTTGAAGATGACGGAACTTTAGAAGATATGAAAGATTATTGGAAAGAAGAACACCGAGAAAGAAATTGTGGTACACCCGGCCATGAAAATCTTTCAAGCAATGACCCGACAAAAACAAACGGTGAAATCGAAGAAACAGAAAATAGAGAAGGGGAAGATAATGGAAATGGAGAAGAAGGTGATGAACATGAAGATTCGGAAGATTCCGGTCAAGAACCGGAAGGAAACTCGGGTAGTAATAATGGTGACGGTGACCCCGAAGGAGAGCAATCTCCCGACGGGGCAGGCGATAGTGAAGATACAGAAAAGGATGAAGATGACAAGGAAAACGAAGAAGGTCAAGACGCGGAAGAAGGAGACGGTCAGTCTGACGGCCAAGGCGATGGAGAGGATGAAGATGATGATGAAGAAGACGAGGAGCAAGAAAACGATGGAGAGGTAGAAAGTGAAAGTGAAGATGGTGAACCCGAAGAAGGAAACGAAAATGGTTCGGAAAATCAACCGGCTGATGTTGACGAAGAAAATGAACCTGAAGAAAGCGAAGATGAAGAGGAAGATGAAGAAGATCAAGATCCGGAAGAAGAAGGTGGTCAGCCCGGAAGTCAAGATGATGAAGATAACTCGGACGACAATAACGACGGTAGCGACGACAGTGAAAACGGTGATGATGACAATAATGATAAAAATGACAATGACGATGAATAAATACATAAAAAATATAATAACCTTGTCTTTTTTGGCCGTTTTGGTTTTTCTTCCATTAAGTGTTGTCGCTGAAAACGAGGGCTTTGAAGTTGACTTTGAAGATCCTCTTTTTGAAGTTGAAGATTGGTATCCCGGAAGCACAACTCAAACCGAAAAAATAACCGTTGTAAATAATCTTGGGTTTCAAAGCGACTTTTACTTTGGAGCGGAACCTACCTCCGAAAGAGTCAGGTTGGCAGAAGTATTAACTGTTCATATTGATCAAGACCAAAAAAACTTAAAAGAGCTCTTTACCAGCCCCATCAATTTAGGCACTTTAGATGATGAAGAAGATGAAGAGTTTACTCTTTCGATAAGCTTTAATCAGGATACGGATAATAACTATGAAGATGAAACAATATCTTTTAATTTTTTAGTCGAGCCCCGAGAAGAGCTTGAAGATGAAGACGGGGAAGATGAGCCTTCAACAGGCCGGCAGACACTTCCGGTATCTTCTCCCGCAAAGGAGGATGATCTTGAAATATCCGCATTAAATGACTTTCCCAGCCAAAACGGAGCCGTTATAACTTGGGTAACTAACAGGCCGGCTACTTCAAAAGTAATCTACGGAACCGAGGAAGATCTCTTTGATTTTCAATCGGGACCACCCTCTTACGGCTATTTTCTTTTTACCTCGGAGACTGAAGCCAAGCATCTTTTTCATTCTGTCAGTTTAACTGATTTGGAGTCGGGCACTTATTATTACAGAGCCGTTTCTCACAATGATTCTCTTGCAATCAGCTCCGAAGGGGAGTTTGAGGTTTTGGAAGGAGAAGTTTTGGGAGAAATTGATGTTGATGAGCACCAACCTAAAGAAACAGAAGAAGAAACCCAAATAATGGATGAAGAAGATGAGCCGGAAGAAGAAAGAAAAGAGCAGCCGAAACCGGATGAAGATGAAGACAAAAAAGAGGTAACCGATCCCCGAGATGAAGATCCTGTTGTAGAAGAGGGTCTTGTTGAAGGATTGGCAGCCACTCTCGGTGATTTTGAAATCGGCTGTATGGAGATTATTTTACTGATTATTCTCCTTCTTCTGGTAGCCGGTATAATTGCTCGTGATAAATTAAAAGAAAAGTTTTCAAGAAAAGGTAAGCAATAATTAAAGAATACGTGCCGTTGTCAAAAAAAGTATTTCTCGCCTGTCTCGCTTTTATAATCGGAGTCGCAATCTCCCCTTTATTTAAGGGGATTTATTTTTTGCCGCTACTTCTTTTACCCTTAATTTTAAAAAAGAAGTCGTTATTTATCCCGGTCTTTATTTTAATTTTCGGCCTCTTTTACTATCAATCTTTTCAACCCGATTTTATCCTCCCTCTTTTCGAAGGCGAAGAGGTTACCGTCAAAGGGCGGGTAATAGAGGACGACAGAGATGTAATCCAAGTTGATAAGTTAAACCGAAAAGAGATTAATGAAAAAATTATTATTTATACCGACGGAAATCTGCAATACGGACAAGTAGTTGAATTGACGGGAAAGCCGGTTTTACCCGATTCCGAATTTAAAAATTACTTTTTGCAAGACGGGATAAGCGCTATTTTTTTTGATCCGGAAATAAGAATGTTGAGTCAAAAGAGATCACCCGGATATTATATTTACAGCTTTAGAAGAGAGCTTAAAACCAAAATATCCAAGGGTGTTGATTTTCCGGAATCGACAATTATAAAAGCAATTCTTTTGGGTGACAGAACTCGTCTTCCGAATCGGTTGCAGGATAAATTTTCCAAAGTGGGGGTTGCTCATCTTTTGGCCGTTTCCGGAACTCATATAGTCATAATTGCCGGAGTAATAACCGGAGTTTTATCCTTTTTAACCTTCAAATGGAAGACTTTTCTTTCGCTAGCACTCCTTTCACTTTTTGTTTTCATGGTCGGAGCACCTCCTTCGGCAATAAGAGCCGGATTCATTGGCTCCTTTTTTATAATTGCTCAAAAGATGGAAAGAAGAGCCGATTCGGTACGCGGATTAACCTTTATTGCCTTTTTAATGGTATTAATCAACCCTCACATCTTAAAAAATATCGGTTTTCAGCTTTCTTTTCTTGCCGCTTTGGGAATCACTCTTTTTTCTCAAAAGATATACATCTTTTTAACCGCAAGAAAGAGAAGATATAAAAGAGGACTCCTTTCGGATTTCAACGACCTACTTACCAAGTTTTTTAGAAAAGTTCCGGAATTCATATCAAAAACCATATCGATAACTTTGGCTGCTCAGATATTTACTCTGCCGTTGGTCTATTACTATTTTGGAAATTTACCCTTTATAGCTCCTCTTTCCAATTTAATTTTAGCTCCACTTCTACCGGTCGTTATGATTTTTGGGTTGATATCTTTATTTCTCTCCTTTTTTATTCCCGAGTTCTTAGCCTTTTCTTTTACTTTGGTAACGGTAAGAATTATTCTTTTTCTTATAGAATTGTTTTATCAGCTTTGCCTTTTATGCTAAAATTAAGTTAAAAGTAAAGATATGATCAGTTTTAAAAAATTAATTTACAGTTTTAAAAACGGTTTCCGTGGACTTAAAGTCGGCTGCGTTGAGAATAATTTTCGGATTATGATCACCATCGGTTTCTTGGCTCTGCTGGGAGTGATCTACTTTCCTCTTGAAAAATGGGAATCCGTCTTGATAATATTTTTAATAGGTTCGGTGATTTCGATAGAATTGGTAAATTCTCAATTCGAAAGAGTGCTGGATATAGTAAAGCCGACCTATGATAAAAAGGTTAAAAATGTAAAGGATATCTCCGCGGGAGCGGTTTTGGTGATATCACTTACGGCACTTGTAATCGGTTTAATAATCTTTATTCCTTATTTTTTAAATTAATCGAAAACCATGAAGGACGAAACATTCGTAAGCAGAAAAACAACCATAACAATATTTATCGTGGCGGTTATTGCCGGCCTCTTTTTGGGAGTTTCTCTTGATCTTGATTTTGAAAACGGATTAGAAGAAGAGCCGATAGAAGAAGCTCAAAGAGAACCCGAAGAAATTGATTTTTATGAGCCGAAAGTGACTCATGAAGAGATGGTGATCAATACGGTAGAAGAGGCGATAAAATCAGTGGTCTCGATTGAGCTTGAAGATTCGATAAGTGGATCCGGATTTTTCATCTCGTCTGACGGTTATATTTTAACTAACAGGCATGTAGTTCAGGCTGATGAAAATTATACGGTGATTACTCATGAAGGAGAAGAGTATGAGGCGGAAGTAGTTTCCAGAGATTCAATGAGAGACTTAGCATTTTTAAAGATTGAAGGAGAAGATTTTAGAGCTCTTGAACTCGGTGATTCTGACGGATTGAGATTGGGTCAGACGGCAATCGCTATCGGATATACTTTGGGTGAGCTTAAAAATTCGGTTTCCGTCGGAGTAGTTTCCGGATTGGTTAGGGATATTTGGGCCAGAGACGGATGGTCTTTGGAGAGACTGGAGGGAATGATTCAGACCGATGCGGCAATCAATGTCGGAAACTCGGGTGGACCACTACTTAATCTTCGCGGTGAAGTTATAGGAATAAACACCGCCAAAGATATAGATGCCGACAATGTCGGTTTTGCAATTCCGATAAATCAATCCAAGAGAGCGATCGAATCGGTTTTGGAACATGGAGAGATAATAAATCCTTACATCGGAGTCAGATATGTCATGATTGACAGCTATGAAATGGAGATGAGAGGGTTGCCCATAGATTACGGAGCATTGATAGTAAGAGGGGGAGCCGGCCAACCGGCGATCGATCCCGACTCACCTGCAAATCAAGTCGGATTGAGAGAAGGTGATATAATAACCGCCATGGACGGAAAAAGAATAGATTCGGACTATCCGCTTTACGAAGCGGTCTTGGATTACGCTGCCGGAGATACCGTAGAAATAGAGTATATGAGAGGGTCGATTTCGGAAACGGTGGAGCTGGAATTAGCAGAGCGACCTTCCGATTGATAATTTTTGGTAAATATGTTAATATAACTCTACAGAAATTAAGATAACTTAGCAAAGTAAATTTATGAATATGCCTCAAATGCCCGGTGCTAATTTTACGCACAAGGCACAACAAGCAATTCTTTTTTCGCAAAAGGTTGCTGGAAAAAACAACAAAAAGAAGATATCACCGTTACATCTTTTGTATTCGCTGCTTTCGCAAGAAGAATCGACGGTGAGTACGCTTTTGGAAAAGAAAGGTGTAGATACCGACAAATTGAAGACAAGAGTGAAAAACGAGATGGAGAAAATGGATGAGATAATTAATCCCCTGGAGTCTTCTTCAAATCAAAAAACTCCGGGAAGGGGACAATTTTTCCTTTCTCAGTCTATGGCTGCAGTCTTAAAGAAAGCGGGCAAGGAAGCGAGTGAAATGGGTGACAAGTATATGTCCGTAGAACATCTCTTTTTAGCTCTGCTTCAAGTTGACTCTTCTGCAAGAAATTTGATTGAATCAGCTGACTTTTTACCCACCCCAAAAGGTGGTCCGGAGGATAAAGATGAAGTCGATTTGAGTTATGAAGGACTCAAGGAAGCCCTGGCGGAAGTAAGAGGAGGTGAAAAGATAACCGACCCTCAACCGGAATCAAAAATTCAGACCATAGAAAAGTATACGATCAATTTGACCGAGCTTGCCAAAAAGGGAGAGACTGATCCTGTAATCGGAAGAGATCAAGAGACTAGAAGATTAATGCAAGTTCTTTCCAGAAGAACTAAAAATAACCCGGTTTTAATTGGTGAAGCCGGAGTCGGTAAGACGGCTATTGTAGAAGGATTGGCACAAAGAATATCAAAAAAACAAGTGCCCGAATCGTTAAAGGAAAAAGAGGTAATCTCTTTGGACTTGGGAGCTTTGGTTGCGGGAACTCGTTACAGAGGTGAGTTTGAAAACAGAATGAAGGCACTGATGAAAGAGATTAAAAAGAAAAATGACAGATATATTCTGTTTATTGATGAGTTACACACGCTAGTTGGTGCCGGAGCCGCTGAAGGATCGATTGATGCATCCAATCTTTTAAAGCCGGATTTGGCTAGAGGTAAATTAAGAGCTATCGGTGCTACGACTCAAAAAGAATATCAAAAGTATATTGAAAAGGATTCCGCTTTGGAAAGAAGATTCCAACCCATTAGAGTTGGTGAGCCTTCCGAGGATGAGACGACTCTCATATTAAGAGGAATTAAAGAAAAATATGAGTTGCATCACGGAGTAAAGATTGATGATTCCGCTCTTCAGGCTGCTGCCAAACTTTCCAACAAGCATATAAATGACAGACAGTTGCCCGACAAAGCTATTGATTTGATGGATGAAGCGATGAGTTCTTTAAGATTGGAAGTTGAATCACAACCCAAGGAGCTTGAAGATTTAAGAAAAGAAATTCAGGCCCTGGAAATTGAAAAACAAGCCTTAAAAGAAGAAGAAAACGAAAAACGAAAAAAAGCGGTAGAAAGAGAGTTGGCCGACCTAAAAGAAAAGGCAAAAGATCTCTCTGCTAGGTGGAACACCGAAAGAGAGACGATTGACAACATAAAAGAATTAAAAGAAAAGATAGATAGGTTGGAATACAAGGCCGAAAAAGCCGGTCAGGAAGCTGATTTGGAAAGAGTTGCGAAGATAAAATACGGTGAAATTCCGTCTCTCAGAAAAAAACTTCAAAAAGAAGAAAAGAAGTTGGCTAACATTCAAAAAGAAAGACCGATTCTAAAAGAGACCGTTTCTGATGAAGATATTGCAGAAGTTATTTCCAGATGGACGGGTATACCTACCAATAAACTTCTTGAAGAAGAAGCTAAGAAATTAAAAAGAATGGAAAAGATTATATCCAAGAGAGTGGTCGGTCAAAACAAGGCTATTTCTGCAATTTCCAATGCTATAAGAAGATCAAGAGCCGGTGTTGCCGAAGAAGGTAAGCCGTTGGGCTCGTTTCTATTTTTGGGTCCGACCGGAGTAGGTAAAACTGAAACTGCAAGAGCTTTGGCTGAATTTTTGTTCGATGATGAAGATGCAATGATCAGGTTGGACATGTCAGAATATATGGAAAAGCATTCCGTATCCAAAATGATAGGCTCACCTCCCGGATATGTCGGCCACGATGATGCCGGTCAACTTACGGAACAAATCAGAAGAAAGCCGTATAGCGTAGTTTTAATCGATGAGATTGAAAAAGCTCATCAAGAAGTATTCAATATTCTTTTACAGGTATTTGAAGACGGAAGGTTGACTGACAACAAAGGAAGAGAAGTTTCCTTCAAGAATGCGATCATTATAATGACATCCAACGCCGGTTCGGAGTATATTGCCGAAGCTGGAGGTCTAGGATTTTCCGCCAAAGAAATAAAGGAGCAGAAAAGAGATATGGTGAAGGAAAATGTTATGGATGAACTTAAAAAACAGTTCCGTCCCGAGTTTTTGAATCGTATTGATGAAATAGTAATCTTTAATCATCTGGAGATGGAACAGGTTAAAGAAATTGTCGGCTTGGAGCTGGACAAGGTTGCCAAAAGAGTTTTATCCAACAGCGGTGTTAAGCTTGAATTTAAACGATCGGTAAAAAATCATTTGGCCGAAAAAGGATTTGATCGAGACATGGGAGCCAGACCACTGAAAAGAAGAATTCAAAAAGACATCTTAAATCCGTTGGCAAACAAGCTTATTTCCGGAAATGTATTATCCGGAGAAAAGATTACTGTCAGAATAAGGGATGGTGAAATAGATTTTCAGACTCCTCAAGATGTAAGAAGCGCAAAAAAGACAAAGAAAGAAGCTCTGGTTAAATAAAGAAAAATTTTAAAAAGACCTCGCGTTATGCGGGGTCTTTTATTTAGGCTAGTTGAAGTTAAATTTTTTTTATGCAAGAATTAATCAAGTAATCTAAAATTATGGCTGGATTAAGAGAGAATATAAAAAATTTATTAAACAAAGATGGAGGTATGCGGGGAGAATTTTTAATTGCGATGATTGATTTTATAGAAAGAAAAGAAGGAGAAGAAGGGTTAAGTCGTCTCATCTCCGTTTTGCATGAGTTGGATAGCTCTCTTGACTTGAATAAAATTTCTCCAACCGACTGGGTGGATGTATCGATAGGTTCGGCAGTAATCGTTATGGCGAAGGATTTATTTGACTGGTCGGAAGAAACCATAGAAGAGATGGGGATTTTTACCGGTAAAGCTGTTTCATTGAACAAGATAATGCTCAGGGACGCCATCAATAAAGATATTCTTTTGGACGAATTAATTGATCACTGGAAAAAGATAATGAATGTCGGAAATCTCAAAGTTGAAAAGAGAGAAGAAAAAAGAGCTGAATTAATCTTATCTCAATTTGATTATCTTCAAGAAGACTTTATCTTTTTAACCGGTTATTTTAAACTTCTTTTCAATCTTTGCACAGAAAAAGAATTAACAATTGAAAGAGAAAATTTAGAAGAAGAGGAAGTGTGTAAATTTATAATAATTTTTAATTAATATGAAAAAGAAAGCAGGCATTGCTTTAATAATAATTTTAGTTATAACCGTAGCCTTTTTTGTCCTTAGGGATGGGGAACCGGAATATGATTTTGAAACGGTTGAAGAAAGAGAATTAGTGGAAGAAGTCTTTGAAAGCGGTGTAGTAAAATCGGGTGATACTATAAATCTATCTTTTCGGTCCGGAGGAGAGCTAAACAGTGTAAACGTTTCCGAAGGTCAGCAGGTAGAAAGAGGCTATTTTGTAGCTGGTCTTGATACCACCGATCTGGAGCTTCAAAAAAGACAGGCGGAAAACAGGATTGAAGCTCAGACTGCGGAACTCGAGATGATTAAGAAAGGGGCAAGAGATGAAGAAATTGAAGATTTGGAAAATAGATTAAGTGATGCTCGAGAATCCGTAAGAATTGCAGAACGATCTCTTGAAGAAGCCCAAGAAACCAGAGATTCCGCTTTGGAAAGTTCTTATATCGGCACTTCATCATTAATAAACAAAGCTTATCTTTTATCGGAGTCATTGGAAGAAGATTATGACGATCTTAAAGACAGATACTTTACCGGCTTTTATCTGCAAGACACTTATAAGGCCAGAGCAGCAATCAGGGATATCGAAAGAGCTTATGAGGATTTAAAATCCGTATCAAGAAATATCAATGAAAATTCACCTTTTGAAAAAAAGGATGAAGGATTAAGTCAAGCAAAAGAATCCTTTTTGAAAATAGAATCTTCGATTGAGACCGTTATAGATGTTTCCGAAACTGACTTTTACGACCGCCGCTTTTCTACTGCTAGCAGGACAATGCTTAGAAAGAGAAAAGATGAAGTATCGGAGATGATATCTTCGATATCCGGCAAAAAGGGAGAGATAAGATCGGTCAGAAATGAAACTCGTAGCGGAGTTACCTCTGCGGAAAGCAGCTTAACTACGGCAAGAGCTCAAAAAAATGAAGTCATCGATAGATTGGATGCGGCTAAAAGAGGAGCTAGAGAAGAAGAAATTAGAGCCATGGAAGCTAATCTAAGAAGTGCGGTTTACGATTTAAGACTAGCTGAAAGAGAGATAGAAAAATCGACTATTTATAGCCCGAGAAGCGGTAAAATTTCAAAAGTTCATCTCAGAGAAAACGAACAAGCTTCACCGGGATCACCGGTAGCGACTCTGCTCACCGATGATGGTTTTTATATCGAAGTTGATATTTATGAAGGAGACATAACTTCGGTAGAAATCGGTAATCCGGTAGATATCGAGCTTGTTCCGTTTCCAGGTGAGAGATTTTCCGGAGAGGTTACCTCGATAAATCAGACCGGAAAACTTGTTGATGGAGTAGTTTACTACGAAACCGGTATTTCTTTGGACGATGAACCGGAGAGACTTATGGCTGAGATGACCGCTGATACAACTATTGAGACCAGTAGAAAAACCGTTATATCATTACCCAGAGAAGCGATAAGAAGGGACGGAGCCAGAAGATATGTAGAAATTTTGGAAGATGATGAGCGAAAAGAAGTTGATATTGAAACGGGAATTACTGACTCTTACGGATATACCGAAATAATAAGTGGAGTTTCCGAAGGTGATAAAGTTATAGTCGATTAACATGAGTAAATCTCAGATAAAGCTGGATAATGTCTGGAAGACTTATCAAGTCGGTGAAATAGAGCTGGAAGTTTTGAAGGGGGTTGATTTGGAGATTGAAGAAGGTGAATTCGTAGTTCTTTTGGGTCCAAGTGGTTCCGGTAAATCAACTTTGCTTAATGTAATGAGTTGTCTTGATGTGCCTACCAAAGGCCATGTTTATCTTGATGGTGAAGACGTTTCTTTACTTAAAGAAGATCAGCTCGCTGAAGTTCGAGGAAAAAAGATTGGATTTGTTTTTCAACAATTCAATCTACTTCCTCATTTGACGGCTATAGAAAATGTAGCTTTGCCGGCTACTTTCCAAAATACTCCCGAAGAAGAGCGCAGAGCCAGAGCTAAAGAAATCTTATCTTCAGTCGGTTTGGGTGACAGAATGACGCATGTACCGGCCAAGCTTTCCGGTGGTGAAAAGCAAAGAGTGGCAATATCCAGAAGTTTGATAAACAATCCGGAGATAATTGTTGCCGACGAACCGACCGGAGAAGTTGATACCGATACCGGAGAAAAAATTATGAAAATATTTACCGATCTTCACAAGGATGGGAAGACGATTATAGTAGTCACTCACGATTTGGAACTTGTCAATTATGCTACCAGAGTAATAAGAATAAGAGACGGCCGTTTAGAGCCGGAAAAAGATGCTTGAATATTTTCGTTTAGCTTATAGAAATATTAAAAAAAGAGCCCTGCGTAGTTGGCTTACTATTTTAGGAATAATAATAGGTGTTTTTCTGGTTGTTTCCTTAATTTCTCTATCCGAGGGGTTGAATAAAGCGGTAATGGGAGAACTTCAAGCGGTGGGAAGTAATATAGTTATGGTTATGCCCGGTGAAGGGGGGTATGATATGACCGCTCTAATTGGTGGGCAAGAATTGAAGAATGCAGAAATGGAGGCGATAAGGAGAGCCAGGGGAGTTGATGTCGCTTTGGAGATGCCCTGGCAAATAAAAACTGTTCGCTGGAGACAATCTTCGGAATCGGTTCTTTTATGGGCTTTGGATTTTCAAACCGGTACCGATGTGGCTCGTACCGATATGGGATGGGATGTTCGTGAGGGAGAATTTGCCAGACCGGGAAGAAGAGAAGTAATGGTTGGACATTTGGTGCCTAGAAACATATTCCCGGAACTGGAAGTTGGTGATGAGATAACGGTTTCGGGAAGAAAGTTTACCGTTTCCGGAATTTTAAAATCCTTGGGAAATAGAGAAGATGACAACTCAATAATTTTTGACCTTCCGGATTACAGGGCGGTTACTGACACAACCGAGGGAACTCCGATAGCTTTAGTCAGAGTCCTTGATGATTATGATATTGATTTGGCGGTTGCGAATATAGAGAGAGCTTTGGATGAAACCATGGTGAGAAGAAGAGGGGATGATTCACCCAGCTATTCGGTAATGACCAGTGAAGCGATGATCGAAATGGTCGAATCTATTTTAGGGATAATTCAAGCGGGAATTTTGGCTTTTGCCAGTATCGCTATTTTGGTAGGTGCTATCGGAATAATGAACACCATGTTTACTTCCGTAAGGGAGAGAACCAAAGAGATAGGAATACTTAAAGCCGTAGGTGCCAAGCGTAAGCATATCAATAAATTATTCTTAATCGAATCCGGAATGATCGGGCTTTTGGGAGGACTTTTGGGAACCCTTTTGGGAATGGGATTTGCCAAGTTGGGCGAGTGGGTAATAGCCCAGAATCCGGATATGCTTTTTACCATTGAAGCTTATTTTTCTATTGATATGATACTTATGACCTTGCTGTTTTCTTTCCTTCTGGGCTGTATTAGCGGATACTTGCCCGCCCAAAAGGCGGCCAAACTTAACCCCGTAGACGCCCTAATGTACGAATAAACCCCTTTTTGCAGCCCCCGGCGCTGCAAAATTCGAGGGATAACTACTCAAGAGTTATCCTTTTTATTTTTGATAGATTTCTTTGATAGTCTTTTCTTGCATCTACAAACTCTTTATATTTCTTAGGTTTAATATCTAATATATTTTCATAACTACAAAAACCGGTTTCTTCCTGGGATATATATTCATTGTATGAAGAGTAAATCCAATCTTCCGGATCTTCCACTAGCCCCGCTGTAGTTGGATTTAAGTGAATGTATCTTGTTAGATGCAATAATTGTTCATCTGTTTTAACTCGTACATTTTCAAACCTACTTTCCCAAAGAGTTCCCTTTCGGTTATTTTTATTATTAAAGTAATGACTGTGTGAATTGCTTACATCTTTCATGTAGTTTGAAATCCCTTCTTCCTTTAACTGTTTTAAAATTAAATGAAAATGTGTCGGCATAACACAGTAGGCTATTACCTGTACCAACTTCTCTTCGTCTTTCATTCTTTTTTCCATGGTTTGTTTAAAACCATAATTTTGAACCACTGTTGAATTAAAAAGTTGAGAAAACCTAATTTTATTCTGGTCAAAAGAATAAAACTGCAAGGATTTGATGAAACGATCAAAATCGCTTTCGGAGTTAAAAATTTTATATCCGGCAATACTCTTATTCATGACGTGATGAGTATCGCCCGTTTTTAATACTTCTTTTCTTTTCATATTTTTTATAATTTAAACCTATTTTGCAGCGCCGGGGGCTGCAAAATGGGGATTGTGTTGCTTTGGCCAGTTTTCGGGTGGTTTTTGATCGGAAAGCCAAGCGGCGCCGATATAAATAGAAGGTCTATCACCCTCGTCGCTTTCTATAACTGAAATAGCCATAGATATGTCTTCCGTATCTCCACTAGTTCTGCTATGTGTTATTTTTGTCCATTCATTATTCTCAAGTTCTTCATAATCACCATAACTGGATCCGGGCCCTATTATACCTACTCGTACTTTTGCGTTATCTGTGCTTTTAGCCCAAACCCTACCATAATATGTCGTATCTGGGTCGCCAACAACAGTTTGTTTTAAAATATTATGAGAGGCAATTGGCTTGAGCCATAGATTATTTTCACCGATTAACGAACCTCCTTCGCTTTTTCCTATACGGCTTAAAGTTTCGTCCCATATCCAATTCTTAGAAGTTTCATTATCTTCCCACTCTTCAAAATGCCAATTTTTTAATAAGTTTTCAGGGATTATTTCAGTCATTTTGAAGGTTATTTCAATATCTTTATCATCCAATCTAAAAGATTCTTGATAATCTTCATAATCTTCCAAAGTGGCTCTGAAATAATAAACTCCTTTTTTAATTTCTTTTTCTGATTTACCCTCGTTGTTTGTGTTTATCATTCCGCCGATTTGATTTTCCATTTCTCCGTCTTCATATATTTCTATTTTTACGTCTTCCAATTCGTTTTCTTCTATAAAAGATACGTTATGTTTTTCTATCGGAGTTTTTACCTTTAAAAGGTCTTCTTTTTCTTTTTTAACTATTTCTTCTCCTTCTTTTTTAATGTAAATGAAAAAATCCAAAAAACCTTCAGCTTCGTCTATTTTAAAAGATAGAGCTTTGGTTTTTTTGTCTTCGCTTAATTCTACGTTAGCCTCCTTTTCTTTTAGCGTATCTTCGTTCTTATCTTTTATTTTCGCTTTTAGTTCATAATTCAAGTTTTCAAAGCCCAAAAATTTAACTTCTACTTCAAAACTTTGATTCGGATATATGTTTTTGGGTGCGGTTAATATTTTTATCTCTAAATCATCCTCCTCTTTTTCTTCGTCATCATCCACCTTTTCATGAGTACAAAAACCGGCTTCGATAAATTTCAAAGCCGTAACTTCGCCGACGTAGTCAACTTCTTTTAGCTCTTCAATATAGTCAATAGGGGAGTCGGCCACAAAATCAATTATATTTTTCGCCGTTTTTTCGCCGACTCCATCAATTTTTGTTAAATCTTCCTTCTTCGCTTCGTTTATATTTACACGATAGTCAAAAAGACATCTGTCCCGCATCTTTCTGGCCTCTAAAAGCTCGGATTCAAGGTCGTTGTTTATATTCTTTTCTTTTTCTAAATCACTACTGACTTTATCCAGTCTGGATCCCAGAATTTGAATCTCTTTATCTTTTTCTTCTAACTTTTTACCAAGATCATCTTTTTCACCTTCGCTTAAATCCTCTTCTTTATCAGAATATTCTTCTTTGCAGTCCACTGTTGCCATATTTTGATTTTTTATATTATCCACTGTATTTTCTCCTATTCCCGAAACTTGAGTCAATTCACCCAAACTGCAAAACGGTCTTTGCTCCATGATTCTTTTTGCATACACCGGCCCTATTCCGTCTAATTCTTGAAGCTCCTTTTTATCTGCAGAGTTTATTTCTATTTTTTTGATTGTAGTAGTGCCATCTTTTATATCCTCTTCTTTTTCTACGGACTCCTCTTCAACTTCTTCTTTTCCTTCATAATTTTTGAGTAGTTCAACCAGCTTCAATAATTTTTCTTCATCAATTTTATCCTCTTCTTCTACCTTTACTGTTTCGACTACACTTTCATCACCCCCATCTTTTTCCGCTATTTCTTCTTCTTTTTTAATATCGTCGATTGATTTACTGCAAACGAATTCCTTAATCTTTTCAGCCGTAACTTCTCCTATACCACTTATCTCTTTTAAATCCTTTTCGGTTTTTATATCTTTTTCCACTATTTTTCCCGAATAAACCTCACCGATTCCGTCAATAAGTTGAAGCTCTTCACGATTAAGTCGGTTTATCTCTTGCAGACAGTCATCTCCCTCTTTTTCTACGGATTCTTCTTCGACATCTTCTTTTATATCTTTTTCAACTTCTTCAGCTTGTTCGACTGATCCTATAAGGTGACCTTCCTTTTGAGTCAATCTTGCTTGAAGGGGCAGTTCTTTAAGCAAAAAAAGACCTCCCGCCAGGAGGGCCACTGCTATGATGAAAGCTTTTTTCAGCATATGTGAGAGAATTTGATTTAATTAGTAAATTATACAATAAACCTCTAAAGCCTTCAAAAAATAAGCACTTTTTTTACTTAATATTTTATTTTGATATAATTTGCCAAGGAGGTGAGAAAATGAAGCGAATTATTGTTCTTTTCATTCTTATTTTTATATTGACGGCTCCCGCTCAGGCGATAGAGGAAAAGCTCGACTTCAACCCGGATTACGATAGACTTAGCTTTGATGTGGAAGGTTCTTTAACCGCAAGTTTTCTGTTTATAAACCCGACCCTTGAATTCAAAGGATACGGAAGAAGAAACGCAAGTAACTCCGACTGGCTTACCCCCGCCGTTTTAATCGAGGAAGCTTATTTTAATATACTTTTTATATCTTTCGGAAAAGATACGGCCACCGACTTAGCCGGTGACTTGATTGGCTCCGTATTGGGCGTAACCGATTCGGAAATGGAGGCTCTAAATGATTATTATTTAACTGAAAATGATGAAGCTATTTTCTTCGTCTACAAAGATTTAATTGATTACAACCCTCAGGGTTTCAGGATAATCGAACTTGTCGACGAAGATAAAATCATTGAAAAGACAGCCGAAAGAAATTTCTCCGACGGTAGAATGTATGCCGGAAAGATAACTTTTAATCAAGGACTGATAACTAATCTAATTGCTTATTCCAATGATTGGTGGGCCGACTTGGACATTTCTTGGAAAGAAGTTTCAAAAGATTATCGATTCCCCGATTATGTAACCGGAGAAGGCTACCACGACAGACCGATAACGATAGAAGTTGATTTTTATAACTACAAAGTAGAGTAACACACCTCTTTAAAAGGAGGTGTTTTTTTCGTTGATATATATTACAAGTAGGATATAATTAAAAAAACAGCAACAAAAATATGAAAAATACTTTACTTTTACTTTGCGAAGGTGCTTCCATTGATAAAAAGACGGGTCAGTGGAGCCTTTTTAATCACATAGAGACCTTTACCGTCGACGATCCCCAAAAAGAAAACTTTTCGATAAGGGGGCGCTTTACGGTAGTTAGCTTTTGGGCTAAAGAAGACGGTGACGAAAATAAATTTTTTGAAGTCAAACATCAATTCACCGGTCCGCAAGGAGAACCCTTGATAGATGATTCCGGTATTGATATAGAAGTAAAAAAAGAATCTCGAATTCTAAAGCAAAGATTCAAAACAAACAGAATCCCTTTTAAGGGAGAGGGAATATATCATCTTGAAGCGTTTGTGAGAGAAAAAGGGGATGATAAATACGAAAAAGCTGCTCGGGTTCCGATAAAATTGGCTTACAAAAAATAAGACCAAAAAAATAGAATTTAAAAAACAGCCTCAAAAGGGCTGTTTTTTAGTTTCCGACTTAATCCAAGTGAGGTTGAAAATACTCATTCATCGGAATCACTTGTTTTTCGTAGTTTAAAATTTGACCGTCTTTAACTTTTACTTCCAAAAGCAATCCTTCCATCGTCTCCTCTGAAAAACCTTGGTCAAAAACGAAGTTGCCCAAAGAGTAGGCAATTAGGCCGTCTTTATACTCCTCAACGGGCTGAATTACGTGCGGATGATGACCTATAACCAAATCTACTCCCATATCTACGGCTCTTCTGGATAGATATTTTTGATTTTGACTCGGGACTTGTTGATACTCGATTCCGTAATGAATTGAAAATATCACCAAATCCGCCTTTTGAGATTTTTCTATGGATTTCTTTAGCTTATCTTCATCATAAATGGCTATTCCCGGTTCGGTTTCCGTACCGATCCACCCGGGAGCTCCAAGTTGACTGTGGGCAATGAAGGCAAAAGTTTGGTCACCGCTTTCAATAAATACGGGCCGGTAGGGGTTTACTCCACCACCGACCGGTTTGATACCCACTTCGGCTAGTCGATTTTTCGTGTCCAAAAGTGCTTCCAGACCCCAGTCAAAAGAGTGGTTGTTGGCTATCGACATTATATCAAAATCAGCCAAAATTAAACCTTCAATCATCTTGGGAGGTGCTCTAAAAGAGTATTTTCCACCCATATCTCTTCCTTGGTCCGAAATCATGCTCTCCAAATTACCGAATAGTATATCCGGTTGATTAAGCCTGTCTTTTATTTTTCTAAAGGGGAAAGCCGGGTCATTATGTTTTTCAGCGTAATAAAGAACTCCCCGGTCCAACATAATGTCACCGACAAAAGCTAAAACGACTTCACCTTCTCTATTTCATTCTTCTCTGAATTGATCGGCAAATTCTCTTATCTGATCTCTTTCTTCTTCACTGAATTCTTCCATATCCAGTATATTTTCTTGTTTCATAGCTTGAATTATTCTTTCTTGAATCTCGTGTCTTGTCTCCAAGCGTAATTTCAGCTTTTCAATTTCTTCCATCTGTTGGTAATAAAAAAAGCCGGTAAGCAAAACGACTCCGATACAGGTTAATATGATTGCGTCACTGACTCGATCCGCCACTTTTTTATTGAATACTTTTTTCATACTTTTTTCTTGATTTTTGACCTTTTATTTTTTAACGGTAAAGACTTGATATTTATTAACTTTTAATTTATAATATACCAACGTGTGGTCTGGTGTTACGGCACCTGATTAGAATTAAAAACAATAATCAAAAAGACCTTATGAAAAAAGAAATTATTGATCCGGATTCATCTAACGGATTCAAAAATGAAAAGTTCTTTTCGATTGCTATCCTCATACTCATTATAATAGCCATCGGAGGATTTGCAATTTTAAGAAGTGACGCTGAATTGAACTTTGATTTTTTGAGAGGTGAAATTACTCCGGAGAATCAGGAAGAAGTAGAAGATGAGGAGGGAATTCAGTTGGAAGATGAGGAGGAAACCGATGTAGAAGAAGTAGATGAAGACCATGAAGAGGATGAAGACGTCGATGAGCCGGCGGAAGAAGATACCGATCTGGTTCATTACGAAGAAGAGGAAGACGACGTTGAGATCCTTGCCGAGGAAGAGGCGACCGATTATACTGGACCAACCTACAGAGCCACTGCAGAGCCGGGTGACGGCCTTACACACGTTGCAAGAAGGGCTTATCAAGGGCACATCCAGTCAAGAGGTAACGGAGACGGCCTGACCGCGGAACATGAAGTCTTTATCGAAGACTACATTCAGAAGAATCTTGATCACGATACCGGTTGGCTTCAACTGGGTGAAACCGTTGAAATCCCGGAAAGTTTGATAGATGAAGCTATAGAAGAAGCTCACGAATTAACTGAAGATCAACTCCAAAACTTAAGTCAATACACAGTATCGTCCTAAAGCGTTGAAATTATCGGGTTTTTATGGGCAGCAGGTTAAAGCTGTTGGGGTCTTTAATTGTTTTTTCGGTAATCTTTGTTAAAGTAGAAGTTAAGAGCAAATTCAATCGACCTTCCCACTTCAAAAGCTGTTTCGGAGTGGAGGTTTTTAAAAAAAGGAAGATTTGATCCTTTATCGTTTTTTAGCTTTTATTTCATATCCTTATGGATAAAAAATTTTTTGTAGAACTAACCAATGATCTGTATAGACTAACGATTCTCTTTCCCAAGGAGGAGCCTATCCGTATCAAGCTCAGAAGCTTGGCTGACGACGTTTTGGCTCATCTTATAACCATTCTGCAAGGAAGTGGAGAAGAAAAGAGAGAGGCGGCTAAGAAGGTCGAGAGAACCCTCGGAATTTTGGAATCGATGCTGGAGATAGCGGAGGATCAAAAATGGGTCGAAGAGGAAGAGTTTAAGGATGTCAAAGAAAAGTACCAATCCATAAGAGAGGAGATAGAAGAATTCAACAAATTGCAATCCGGTGACAAAAAGGAAAAGAAACCTCTCAAGAAAAAAAGAAAAAGCTCTCCCGGAAAGATTACCTCACTCAACAAAAGGCAAAAAGAGATTCTGGAAATTTTGGAAAATCGTGGAAAGGTGCAGGTCCAGGATGTCATCGACAATCTGGATGAAGACGTTACCAAAAGAACCATCAGGAGAGATTTCAAAAAATTGATGGATATGCATTTTGTCGAGAGGATCGGAAAGGCCAATATGACCCGTTACAGAATCAAAGAATGATAGGACAAGTTAGGACATTAAGTTAAAAAAAGAGTCCGAACCAAAAAATAAGCTTCTATCTTTTCCACCTTTACGAGCCAAGATTTCAGGATTAAATTTTTAAGATCTGCATGAGCAAAAAGAGAAAATTCGGAAAACTTTACGACAAACATATAGATGAGATCTATAGGTTTGTTTTTTTAAAAGTCTCTACCAGAGAAGTAGCTCAAGATATAACTTCTGAAACTTTTCGTAAGGGATGGGAAGCTTACAAGCAAAATCCCGAGATGGAAAATCCCAGAGCCTATCTTTACAGGATAGCTAGAAATTTGGTAATCGATCATTACAGAACCAAAAAGCAGCATGTATCGGATCAAGAAATAATAGATGAGCTTGAAGATGAAAGTAAGGATTTACAAGAAAGAGCGGCCGAGCACAAAGATATGGCTATGGTAAAAAAGGCGATGGAGAAGCTGAAGGACGATTACCAGGACATCATTATATACAAGTATTTGGAAGAGATGACCAACTCCGAAATAGCGCGGATAACCGGAACGTCCGAAGGAGCCGT
>PWGJ01000042.1 GCA_003554445.1 Candidatus Nealsoniibacteriota bacterium | reverse complement strand
GTTTGTTGTATATGTTCTGACACCCTGATATCACCGACTTCTATAACAAAAATAGCCGTTGCAGGTCTATCCAGGGATTTTGCCATGAGTAATCCTTCTTTTACCCCTTTCATAGCGAATTCTGAGCCATCTGTAGGTACGATTATCCTTCGATACATATATCCGTAAACGGATTCTTCATATTATATTTTATCGCAGGGTAAGGTTCGCCATGAAAAATATATAATCCTTCAATATTCTTGATAAGACAGGTGATCTTATCAGACCGGCTTTATCCGTAAAAGATCTAGATAAAACTTCCCCCCAGTGGAGGGGCAAGTCTACAAAGGCTGTAGAGGATGTGAGTTTTTCAGTAGATGAAGGTGAAGTAGTGGGGTTCTTGGGTCCAAACGGTGCAGGTAAGACCACGACCATAAAATGCATCTGCGGTCTGGTCCAACCTACATCTGGTCGGATAAAGATATTCGGTATCGATGCAGTGGACGAAACCAGAAAAGCCATGAGATACACAAGCGCTGTTTTAGAGGGAAACAGGAACATCTATTGGAGATTGACCACAAAGGAGAACCTTGAATTCTTCGCTGGACTTCAAGGCAGAAGTAAGAATGAAATAGTTTCCGAGATAGACAGTCTGCTCGACCAGTTCGATCTGAGAGATAAGGAAAACACACCTGCTAGGAAACTGTCCAGAGGCATGCAGCAGAAATTGGCCCTAGCATGTGCTCTTATCCGAGGGACCGATTTTCTTATCCTAGATGAACCGACCCTCGGTCTAGATGTAAAGACCTCTAAAGAACTGAGACGTTATCTTTTGAAATTAGCTGAGGATCAGGGAAAGACCATATTACTGAGCAGCCACGACATGAACGTTGTAGAAGAGGTGTGTGAAAGGGTGATCATCATAAACAATGGAAGAGTTTTAGCCGATGATCTGGTTGAAAATCTAAAGAGTGTTTTCGATGTTCACCTGTATGATTTCTTCATAGAGGGAAAGCACCGTTTCGAAAAGATCAGAGGTTCACACCAGGTCACTGATATCAGATATGTTAACGGTAAAACCAGGTTGAGGGTGGCTTTGAAAGAGAGAGATTCTTTCTATCGTTTGGTGGATGACCTAAAAAATGAGGGTGCGAAACTCGATCGGGTGAAGAATCTAGACACCCATATGGAGGAGATATTCATGAATATAATCGAAGAGAGGGGGCGGTGAGATGAGAGATCACATCATATTTTACTCACTATTGAAAAAATATTTCATAGAACTGAAAAGGTATTTCCTAAATACTCTGATGAGTATGGGGGGGATATTCATACTCTTCATGATGGTGTTTTTCGGTTTGGCTTCTTTCGAAGCAGGTACCGAGACACTGAAGGGCACGATAGTAGGTTTCGCCATGTGGACCTTCGCTGTCATGGCTTACAGTGAGATGTCTTGGAGTCTTCTAGAGGAAGCTAGGGATGGAACATTAGAGCAGCTATACTTAACTCCGGTAAGTTTCAGGAGGATATCGGCCTATCGTGTTCTTTCATCTTTTCTGTTCCAATTCGTACTCTTTATGATCTTCCTTACAGCAATGATGGTCGTGACTGGAGAATATCTCACTCTAGGTCCAGGCGTGATAGTTTTGGTAGGTCTGTCTCTTATTTCTGTTTACGGGATCGGTTACATAATGGGGGGCCTGTCGCTGGTCTTCAAAAAAGTACAAGCCGGTAATCAGATACTTCAGTTCATGTTCATATTATTCCTTGTATTGCCCACGATAACTGAACATCCGATTATCTATGCTACACCTATCTCATGGGGCAACGTTCTGATCAACCGGATGCTGGTAGGAGGTTATACGCTCTTAGATTTTAGTTTGATGGATATATCGATACTGCTTTTGAACTCTTTAGCTTATCTCGCCGTAGGAGTTGCTGCATTCACATACCTAGAAAAAATCGCAAAGGAAAGAGGACTCCTGGGTCATTATTGACTTATCAGTCTTTACAAACGATTATGTAAGTCTTTTTACCCAGATGCTTTTTTGGTACTCCTACTTTAGCTCCTGTTCCGAAGGCTGTGACTTTTCCTTCGTAAACCTCCTCAACTTCCTCGGGAATTTTGTTTTCGATCTCACTTATTTCTGCTTTTTTAGTCATGGACATAGGGGATATATATATAGTGGTATAAAAATTTAGCCATCCAAAAAGTTCTTATTTTAGTATAAAATCTGAAAAACCATGGGCCGAGACGACGAGATCGATATAAGTGACGTGGGGAAGGGCGAAGAGATAGGAGTTGAGGTCGAGGACTGGCTGGCTTCTAAAAAGGGCTTTCCCAAGGGGATCTTGACCGGCACTGTAGAGGCTACCACCAAGAAGGCTGTCCTGATAGACGAAGAGTGGATCCCCAAGAGTCAGGTCTTGAGGACTTGGTTACTCTGAATGGTCTTTTTTAACATGTAATATGAACTCGTATGAATTCAATCGTTCTATGGAGGTCTGGAAACCTCGTTCTGAAAAATATTTTTTGAGTTCTTCGGCTTCGTAAAATCGTGACGGTTCCCCAACTAAAAATTCAAATGTACATACGATCTTGGTGAGGATCTCGTTCTTATCTAGATCTAATATGTATATATCTCCACCAGGTTTTAAGGTTCGAATCATCTCCTTTTTACTTTCTTTTTGATTTTGGAAGTGATGAAGAGCGTCTATGCACAGGATGTGGTCGAAAGAATCTTCGGCCAAGGGTAGACTGCAGGCTTTACCGAGGATCCTATTGGATAACGATGCTTTTTTTACCATACTTTTAGAATCGTCGAGGAGGTAGACATCTATATCCTTTACCTCTTTTTGTATCTCATCTAGGAACTGTCCCTGTCCACCACCGATATCGAGGATCTTGTCTCCACTTTTCAGGTCCATCCTTTTGATGATGTTTTTCCAAGTGTTCGTAAAAATAACTCTGCTGATCGGACCGTATATCGGAGCTAGTAGATCGAAGATGCTTCGAGACATCGTTTACATATCGGTTTTGAACAGTTAAAATTTAACGGATGTGTGTATTCTATCTCAAAACTTATTAAGTCGTTCGTTTGTTTTGGTGATGATACATGATAGAAGTCGATAGGATCAGGAAGAGTTTCGGTCGTACTTTGGCCGTTGACGATGTAAGTTTTAAAGTGGACGATGGTGAGATATACGGACTCCTTGGACCCAACGGCAGCGGTAAAAGTACCACATTGAAGATAATCACAGGTATGCTGTATTCCATGCGTGGAAGGGTGGTGATCGACAACGTAGATGTCGAGATGGAACCTAATCGGGCGAAACAGATCATCGGCTACGTACCTGAAAGTACGGATCTCTACGATAGTTTGACCCCGGTAGATCTATTCAATATGATAGGCAGTATAAGAGGAATACCTTCATCCCGACTTCAGAGCAGGGCTAGATATTTCATAGATGCGTTCAAGATAGATCGTTATCTCAATCAGTACATCGGTACACTGAGTTTTGGTAACAAACAGAAGGTATCCATAATCAGTGCACTGCTGCACGATCCCTCGGTGATAATCATGGACGAAGCTATGAACGGCCTTGATCCGAAGATGGCAAGGATACTCCGAGAGATACTTTTCGAGTATAAAAATAGAGGTAAGAGCATCGTATTCTCTACACACGTTCTACCGCTGGCTGAGATGATCTGCGACAGGTTGGGACTCATCAACGAGGGCAGGATAATAGCTGAAGGTACTATAGATGAATTGAAAGAGAAATCCCGTCAATCTAACATCGAGGACGTGTTCTTGGAATTGACAGAGAGCAAGGATGAGGTTTACTCTGTCGTTGAGGCATTGAAAAATAACGGGTGATCCATTGTTCGATATCATAAAGATTCTTTACAGGGAACTCCACTATCAGATGGTCAAGAGCAACCCTATGGTTGCTAATGATGAGAGACAGTTCCAGCGGGAAGTCAAAAAAGCCATGGATATCAAGAGGAATATCGGAACACAATCAGCTATTTTCCTATTTTTTGGGATCATGACGGCCGGGAGGGTTTTTGCTGCTGACAGTGAAGCTATGATGATCGGAGTACTCACCTCCCTTGCACTTATCCCCCTTGTTTTATCGATATATCAGACCACAATACAGGCCTCATATCTCACTTCTCTGGGTATATTCGATCCATTGAAACCACTGCCTGTAGATCTTGGGGGGAAGTACATGAGCGGCGTAATCGCTATAGATCTGATACCTAGTTTCGTACTTGTTTTCCCCAGCGTGGTAGCTCTGATGATCAGGTCTCCCATCAGCGGCGCAATAGCCCTCGTTTGGATGTTGATCGGAGTGATGGCGGGTCATGTCGTCGGATTGGGAGTCTTTGCTATATTCGGTCAGAAGGTGACCACATATAAGGGGAGTCTCAGTTTTGTCAAGAACATCTTGAAGATAATAGGTCTCCTCATGTTCATGGGACTTTTCTTTGGAGTGATGTATCTTCAGGAGTACATTGTAGATTACGTTGGTGTCATAGGGGAGTATTCCATAGTTTATCCGATATCTTTGGCTACAGTGTTCCAACCAATGACTAGTATTGTTCTCATCGGACTCCATCTTTTGATATTGATACCTATTTACGTGATGAGTTTGAAAAAGGTCTGGAGTGGTATTTTAGAACCTGATATAGTTTCTTCAGGAGAGGTTGAAAAAGTATACAAAACCTCGGTTAGACCCCCTATCGTTTCACTCCTCACTAAAGATCTCAAGATAGTATTCAGAAAGACTTCTATGATGGCGGGGATGCTTTTACCTCTTTACATAGTGCTGCCGCAGCTGTTGATCGGGCTGACTGAAGGACTTGTCATGGGTCAGTTCATGATCATGATATTCTCCGTGGGGCTCCTGACCGTAGCCGGTGGTGATGCTATATTCAAGATCGAGGGTAACTCGATACAATTCCTCAGAACCCTGCCCGTTGATAAACAACAGTTCGCTATCAGCAAAGCCTTCTCCATGATAGTCATCCCAGTGATCATCTCTGTATGTCT
>PWGJ01000045.1 GCA_003554445.1 Candidatus Nealsoniibacteriota bacterium | reverse complement strand
CACCCCGTCATCCTGAACTCTGAGTTTACGAAGAGTGAAGGATCTCTTCGAAAGCTGTCATACAAAGAGATTCTTCGGCCTACGGCCTCAGAATGACGAGGGGTTTGGAAGCGAAGACACCCTCTTTGAGAGGACTCTCGCAGGCGTTTCAGCATGGTTTTCCGACCTTGTCGGAAATGAAACGCCGAGAGCGTAAGGCCCGGATTGTCGCGGGACAATCCGAGGTGTGGTCTCTCAAAAGAGGGTATCGAGCGCAATTATGTGACAAAATTAACAAGCTTGTCCTTAACGAATATCTCTTTTTTAATTTCCTTTTCTTTTATCCATTTTTTCACCTTTTCTCTCTCTTTAGCCATTTTTATAGCCTCCTCTTTTTCTATTCCCTTATCCACTTCAAATTTATCTCTTAATTTTCCATTCACTTGTATCACCAGAGTTATCTTTTTCTTTTCAGCGAGCTTTGAATCAAATTCGGGCCATTCGGACCTTAAAATAGTCTCATCTTTCCATTTTTGCCAAATCTCCTCACTGATATGAGGAGCAAAGGGGGCTAAAAGTTGTAAAAATTTAAGGAAAATCTTTAAAGATATTTCTTTCTTTTCTTTTAGCTCGTTGCTGAGTATCATCAAACTACTTATCGCCGTATTGAATTTAAAGTTTTCGATATCTTCGGTCACCTTCTTTATCGTTCTGTGAAGTATGCTTTGTAATTCCTTATCCGGACTCTTGTCGGCAACGTTTTCTTTCAGGGCCCAGACTCTTTCCAAAAATCTCCTCATTCCCACAACGCCATCTTCATCCCAAGGAACTTCATCTTCAAATCCACCGACAAACATTTCGTAAAGTCTGAGAACATCAGCTCCGTACTTATCAACGATTTCATCCGGTGAGACCATATTTCCTTTCGATTTGGACATCTTGGTTCCGTCATCCGCCATTATCAACCCTTGATTTTTTAGCTTTTTAAACGGTTCTTTGGTTGACACCAGATCCAAATCATAAAGAAACTTATGCCAAAATCTGGCATACAAAAGATGAAGTACGGCATGTTCCGCCCCACCTACATAAAGATCGACCGGCATAAAATGTTCTTCCATTTTTGAATCGACCAACTCTTCATCATTTTTGGGGTCGATATATCTGAGATAATACCAGCAAGAACCGGCCCACTGGGGCATTGTGTTGGTTTCTCTTTTTGCTTTACTCTTACATTCGGGACACTTCGTTTCAACCCAAGAATCGATTGCCGCCAAAGGTGAGTCACCTGTTCCGGTTGGTTCATATTTTTCAACATCGGGTAGAGTGACGGGAAGATTTTCTTCCGGAACCGGAACCGTGCCGCATTTTGTGCAATGAATTATGGGAATCGGCTCACCCCAGTATCTCTGGCGAGAGAAAACCCAATCCCTTAACTTGTAATTTACCGCCCGCTCTCCCTTACCATCTTCTTCCAACTTTCTTATTATTCTCTCTTTCATCATTTTAGTTGAAATTCCGTTGAATTCTTTTGAATTAATCACCTTTCCTTCTCCGGCAAAAGGAAGTTCCTCGGCCTCTATTACCGATCTTATCTGTAAATCGTATTTTTTAGCCATTTCAAAGTCTCTTTCGTCATGAGCGGGAACGGACATTACCGCTCCGTAACCGTAAGATCCCAATACGTAATCGGCGACCCAAACGGGAATTTCTTCTCCGCTTAAAGGATTTAATGCCGTAAGACCTTTAATTTCAACTCCGGTTTTCTCTTTATTTAGTTCAGTTCTCTCCAAATCTGATTTTTTACGCGCTTTTTCTACATATTTTTTCACTTCACTCTCGTTTTTCACATCCAAATCACCCGAAATTACCTTTTGAGTCAAATCATGCTCGGGAGCTAAAACCATAAAAGTGGCTCCGAATACGGTATCCGGCCTTGTAGTGAAGACCTCAATTTTGTCATCGGTTCCTTTAACCTCGAAATCTATCTTGGCTCCTTTCGACTTACCGATCCAATTCCTTTGCATCTCTTTTATCGGTTCCGGCCAATCCAAATCTTCCAAGTCGTCAAGTAATCTATCTGCATATTCGGTAATCTTTAAAACCCATTGTCTTATATCTTTTTTTTCTACAGAGCTGTCACAACGTTCACATTCGCCATCTATAACCTCTTCATTCGCCAGTCCGGTTTTACAAGACGGACACCAATTTATAGGCAGTTCATCCTCGTAGGCCAATCCTTTTTTAAACATCTTAACGAAGATCCATTGAGTCCATTTAAAATATTCGGGATCGGTAGTATTTATCTCTCTATTCCAATCATAACCCAAACCGATTGATTTAAGTTGGTTTTTAAAATGTTTGATATTTTTATTTACCGACTCCCTGGGATGAGTTCCGGTTTTTATCGCGTAGTTTTCAGCCGGAAGTCCAAATGCATCCCATCCCATCGGGTGAAGCACATTATAACCGTTCATTCTTTTGTAATGAGAAACAACGTCCGTAGCCGTATATCCTCTAGGATGACCTATATGCAATCCTTTTCCGGATGGATAAGGAAACATATCCAAACAATAAAACTTCGGTTTTTCAAAATCTTCTTCAGTTCTAAAAACCTCTTCATTCTCCCAAAACTTATGCCATTTTTTTTCTTGTTTTTTATGATCGTATTTCATACTGAAATAATTTTTATTTACTTACTTATTTTATCTAAACGAGTTTAATTTGTCTAATTAGATAATATGTTGTAAAATTTACCCACTTTGAAAGGAGGGGTTTAAATGAGATGTGAAAAGGATTCCGGCTTAAGAAAAAAGATTGTTCACCTGAGCAAGAGTCAATTGAAAGAGCATCTAAATGATTGTTCGGTCTGTAAAAAGTCACTTGATAGAGCTTACGATCTTTACAAACAAGAAAAAGAAGATCCGCTTACGAAAAGCTTTCCCGCATTTAACGTGGCTCGAAACAAAGAAGAGTTTCTTAATTTTTGGAAGATATCGTTGAATTCAACAAAGGACCGCTTTGATTATTACAAGGCTCAATTAAAAGAAAAGATGAACGAGACAAGCATGAAAAGCTTAATCTTGGAGCTTGTAACCGAACTAGTTAAGTCTTTGAAAGCCGACGAAGAGGATAGAATAGATAGAAAAAAGGCTCTATACGAGATAATAGAGATAATGGACGGAGAATTTTTGGATCAGGAATTTGAGATGTTTTTCGGATTTTCCAAGGAAAATGTAATTAAAATAATCGATCATCATTTGGAAATCGATAAAGAAGGAGAGTCAACGCCCGGGAAATAACCCCGGGCTTTTTTATATTCCGAACACTTCATGTGCATTTCTGTCCGTAATCTCCTCCACCTCGTTAAGGCTTACCCTTTTTATTCTGGCAACCTCTTTTGCCACTTCAAAAGTTCCCAACGGATTGTTTTTCCCTTTCCATCCCGGCGGAGCCAAATAAGGGCAATCGGTTTCAAGTAGAATTTTATCCAGTGGAACTTCTCTAATTACTTTTTTCAAATCCATCTTGAAAATTATCCCGTTTAATCCTATCATGTACCCTTTCTTTATATATTTTTTAGCCTGTTTCAAGTTGCCGGTAAAGCAATGGATTACCCCTTTATGGTTGGGTATTTTTTCAAGCGTTTCCTCGTGTGCCTTTCTTGAATGAAGAATAAGTGGTAAATTTTTCTTTTGAGCTAATTCCATATGTTTTAAAAAGAGCTCTCTTTGCTTTTTAATTGTTTCTTTCTTTTTTCTATCCAATCCGGTTTCCCCTACCGCAACCACCTCCTTTTTGTCGGCCAATTTATCCAATTCTTTAAAATTAAATTCTTCTTCAGCATGTAATGGATGAACGGCTACTGAAGCATAAACTTTTTTATTTTCGGAAGCTATCTTTATTCCTTCTTTGCTGGTCTTCATAGTTGCTCCGACATTTATAATCCCCAATCCTTTTGACAGAGACTTCTCAATAATCTCTTTCCTGTCATTGTCAAAATCTTTAAAATTTAGATGTGCATGTGTATCGAACATAATTTGTTTTTAGATAAAATGAATAACTCTACGATTGAAAATAAATATTAACTGTTTTTGAATAATTGTATCACAAATCCGGTTTTTAATAATGTAAATATTTAAAAAAAAGCTCACCTGACTCAGGTGAGCTTAACTAGTTGTGTATCTTTTAGTTCTTTAATTTTCCTATCTATCTTTCGTTGATGTAATGCGCTCCGTTGTCTGGGGTAGGCTCTGTTGGCGATTTTTAACCAATCAACCAATAGCTTTTTTGACTGCCTTCCACTGGGTGGATTGCCCCAAGGTAATCTAACTCTTTTTTCAATTAAGAAAAAGAGAATCTCTTTTTTTACTTGCCCTATGGACTTCCCTTTCATGTCTTCATCAATTTCTTCGAACTTCTTCAATATGTCATCTTCAAACTCATTTTCAACTTTTTTTCTTATCTCTTCTTCATCAATCTCTCTTTCTCTGATCTTTTCAATCTTTTTCTTTTCTTCTTCGTTGGGAAAATCGTAATTTCCGATCCTTTGGCTGAAATGCTCAACCAGAATACTGTACTCTTTGGCAGAAATTCTTCTTCTTACCTTTCTTCTGACTTTATCTCTCTTCTCTTTCTCCAAAGCTCTCTTCATTGCTTTCATTCTTTTTATGAATTTTTTATCTTCAGATGCAATCTGCTCAAAATCGGAAGGTGTCGGAAAATGAATCGAACAAAAGTGTGGTAGCTGAAAATTTCCGTAATTTATAACTATTTGAAGAAGTCCGTGCATGGACCAATTATTGCCGGCTCTAACCAGAAAAGGACAATTTTCAAATTCTTGAGGTGCTTGCCCAATCAGCTTGTGTCCGGTATAAGAAAAATTATTTTCAGATCCATTAAAAATTACTACCCTGTGATTTTCAATTTCACCACTTCTCTTTATGTCCGTAAAGCCCAAATTTACAATAGCTCGTGAAATTTCATCCAGAGTTCTATTTCTTTTTATAAAGAACGACAGATACATTTTGGTCACCTCCTCATTTTTTAGCCCCTCTTAAAGACCAATCGGAATCAGACAACTCCAATCGATCTTCAAGCCCAAAAAAATTCCTCCCGGATTGAGGAGGGTAACTTTCGAGATTTTCAAACTTTAAGTGGTTTTTCTAACGATCTCGAAAATTACCTTCTCCAGTCCAAAAATAGACTTCTGTTCTGGAGCAGGTGAATTTGAGAATCGTATTTTGTTTATTTTTACTCATAAACCAATTCTATTTTATTACAAAGCTCTCTATTTGTCAAAATCGGCCGTTTTTATAAAATCCTTTAAAACTTCACAATAGTCCTTCAGATCTTCAAGATCAATCCATTCTTTTGAGGAGTGAGACCCTCCTCCTTTGGGCTTGATCATCATTGCCGGTATCCCTTTTTGAGCAAAAAATCTTATATCGGATGATCCGTGCGACAATTTTTTGGATACTTTTTTTCCGTAACTTTCAGCTTTTTGAGCAAACTTTTTGCAATGTCTATGATTAAGATCGCAACTGAAAGCCGATCCGAAAACATCTTCTTTTACCGTAACACCCTCATACTTATTTTTTACTTCATTCAATAAATTTTCAATCTTGGTTTTTTCTTTTTCATCCGGAAACCTTATATCAATTTTGGCTTTTGCTTTTTCCGCTATCTGATTTGTCGCCACGCCACCTTCAATTTTGCCGATGTTTAAAGTCGATTCGAAGCACTCCTTATTGTACGTGTGATCCGGAAATTCACCTTCAATATCTCGTAAAAATGAGAGTAACTTGTGAAGAGCGGAATCTCCTTCCCAGGGCCTTGAAGCATGTCCGGGAGTTCCCGTTGCCGAAATATCCAGATGCCAAACTCCCTTGACTTTTCTGTCAAAGCTCCAATTGTCACCGCCATCGGGAAGAAAACAAAAATCGGGATTATAACCGTCATCCAAAACTGCTTTAACGCCATTAAAACCTCCCAGCTCCTCATCCGAAGTAATCATCATGCCGACTTTTTTAGACTTCTTATCGCTCAAATCTTCCAATACTTTCAAATAGCAAGCGATTGCGAATTTCATATCATAAGCTCCTCTTCCGAAAAGCTTTCCCTTTTTTACTACGGGTTTAAAATGGCTCTCTTTGGCCGGAACTACATCCATGTGAGCCTGCAAAGATATTTCAGGATCTTCTTCTCCCACGATTAAAACCGGGTGATTTTTATAATGTCTTTCTTCAACCTTGAAATCACTGACTTTACTCTTTACCCACTTCAAAGCTTTTTCATTTTCTTCAATATTCTCGGATACGGTTTTAAAAGATATCAATTTTTTAAGTAATTCTTCCATCGATTCTAAAGTTTAAATTGTAAATTTTGGGAGGTGATTTGATCACCTCCCATTTTTGTTTCAGTTCTTATTGTCAAGTAGAGTTCCTGCAAATCCGCCGCCTCGGGCGACATTGATAGTTGAGCGTTTTTGATAAACATCGAACTCTTCAATTCTAGATATTGAATAGAGATAGTCAAGTTTTTTTCCTCTTGCTAAAAATGACGGTGATAAATCCATAGCTACTCCTCCGTCAACTTCATCAATCTCAATTCTTGGTAACCACTTTGACTTAAATAATCCATAATCCTGACCTTTGCACTCTTTAAGTTTACTGACCCACATCTTTTCATCCATATCTTTTTGAAAATAGATTCCTCTTCCGGAAGTTCCTCGAAAAGGCTTCAGTACCATATCTTTTTGCCTTAAAGCCCATTTCAAGTCGTCTTTGTTCTTCAATTCTCTTTCATTTTCCGAAAGAAGGTATCTTTTGTTTCCTATATCCTTTTCGGGTGATTCGGGGACAGTATTAAGTACAAGGTCTCTTTCTTGCTTTTGTAAAAGCATTCTTCTGAACTTCTTCGAAAATTCACTGTAACTTCCGCATCTCATATCACCGAATCTCCAAACGCACTCGTATTTTTCAGCTTCTTCCGGACCAACCTCCTCAATATTCAAACCTTTTTCTTGCAAAGAGCGCATGAAAACATGACCCCATTCCTTTTTTACTGCTCCTTTCCCAACGA
This sequence comes from Candidatus Nealsoniibacteriota bacterium, assembly GCA_003554445.1. GTDB lineage: Bacteria > Patescibacteriota > Minisyncoccia > Minisyncoccales > PWPS01 > PWPS01. The sequence goes on along the minus strand of PWGJ01000045.1, from coordinate 13,422 downwards.
CAAAAGCTATCTTTTCACCGTTAATGTGACCGTTTAAACTCTCAATTATCCTTTTTGCGGGATCGGGTTGTTTTTCAGCCAACTCTTTAAAGTTATCGTGAAGAGCGGCGGTGGCCGCACCACATTCGGGAGAGTTCGAATTAATCTCATAAACTCCACTTATCGATAAATCCCATTTGTAACCTCTTGCCGTTTTTCTCAAGTTTTTTACACTTGGCACCAAATCGATTCTAATATGACCGAAAAAATCAGTCTTTCCGGATTTTTCAACAACTTCACGATAAATTTTTCTTGAATATTCGACAACCTCTCTTCTTTCGCTTTTTTTCATGATTATGAGTCCATTAATCGTTGAGATTCTTTTATCTCCCAAATTAACAACATCCCTGAAAAAAGATTTTTCTACTTGATTGAAAAGAACTAATTCCATCCTTATCCCTCCTTTTTTATTTGTGGTTAAAAACCACTCGAAACCGGTCGACTTCAAGTGATCTTCAACCTAAAATTCCGAAAACGAAGATATTCTCTTTGAGAGGACTCTCGCAGACGTTTCAGCACGGTTTTCCGACTTTGTCGGAAATGAAACGTCGAGAGCGTAAGGCCCGGATTGTCGCGGGACAATCCGAGGTGTGGTCTCTCGAAGAGAGTACTAGTATTTGCTCGGAAACAAAGATGCCTTTTCAAAGAAGCTCTCACGCTAGTCCGGAAGCGAGGGATTGGGGTTGAAAGAAGTTCGCACTAGTCCGGAAGCGAAGATGTCCTTTTCGAAGAAGCTCTCGCAGGTAGCTTAGCAAGGTTTTTCAGCTATGCTGAAAATAAACTACCGAGAGCACAGGAGCTAAAATCACGCCGCCAGCCTGCCGGCAGGCAGGGGAATTCTTGAGGGGTGGTTCTTTCAAGCCCCAACCCGAGCGCAATTAAAAAGCCTCCCGATCTCTCGGGAGGTTCCTGAATCTACTTTTAAATCAATTTATAATTTTTCAAAACGGAAACCTCCCGAACTTAGTTCGGTAACAATAAGCATAATAATAAGAAATAAGTTTCCTGAGGTTTCCATAAATTCTTGATTTATTACTAACATTATATTTACAAAATATTTTTTGTCAAGAGAAAAAAGAGGGGCTTTAACCCCTCTTGACCACTTTTACAGTTCCACCATAGCCTCCTCCTTGGGCTACATTGATAGTCTTTCGAGAAAAATAACTCTTCCAAGGCTCTAATCTGACTAAACTATAAAGGTAAGTCAAATCTTCTCCATGAGCGTAAAACGCAGGCAAAAAATCCATGGTAATTGAAAGTCCGTTAACTTTAATTTCGGGAAGCATAATTTTTTTGAAAAGTCCGTAATCTCCTCTGTTGTAAGCCTCCTTCACTTCGTCAATCCACCTGCTTCTATTTTCCAGTTCGCCAAATACAATTCCTTTACCCGAAGCACCTCTTAAAGGTTTGAGTACATATTCATCTTTTGGCAACCTTAAAGCTTTCTTTAAGCTCCCGGCACCATTGAGAATGAAATCATCTTTTCGGGCAATTAACTTTTTGTTAGCAACGTCGACTTTTCTGCTCGCAGGTATAGTGTTTATTATCTTCATATCATCTTGATCAATCAACCATCTTTGAAAATAATCTTCATACTCATTAAATTCTTTTTTGAAATCAATATCTCCCCATCTCCACAATAAGTTCGGTTTTCTTCTCATTACTTCTTCGGGAGCTTCGGAATAAACATCAGCTCCGTAATTTCGCAAAGCTTTAATGAATATATCGCCCCAGCTTTTTTTTGCAGAATTCTCTCCTCGAACCATGACGATTTCGTCCCGATAAGCTTTTGAGAGATGGTTGGCGAGCTTTTTGGATGCTTTAGGAGTATATCCTCGAAGACTCGGAAAACATTTGCGATACAAAGCATCACAAGCTAATCCCTCGGGACTGTGAGTGTTTATCTCATACAATCCCTTAATCGACAACCGTCCCACATCAATAACTGAATCTTTAATTTTCGGAACCTTTTCAAACTCGGGAACAAAATCAAAACGAATAAGACCTTCAAAATAATCCATGCCGGACGATTTCAAAACCGTTTTCCATAACTTTTGTGCTCTGGACACTACAAAATCTTTTTCTTTTTCCGTTATTTGTAGGTAACCCTGAAAGGCATTTATCCTTATTTTCCCGACTTTGAAGTTATCATTTTTCTCGAAAAGTTTATCTTTTAAAAGTACAATTTTCATCCTTATCCCTCCTTCTTTAATTGTGGTTGAAAACCACTCGAAACCGGTCGACTTCAAGTGATCTTCAACCCCGAAAGCAAAGATATACCTTTAAAGAGGCTCTCTCTACCTCGGAAGCGAGGGATTGGGGTTGAAACCTATCTACCCTGCCTGCCGGCAGGCAGGGAAATTCGCATCAGCCCGGAAGCGAAGATGTCCTTTTCGAAGAAGCTCTCGCAGGTAGTTTAGCAAGGTTTTTCAGCTATGCTGAAAATAAACTACCGAGAGCGCAGGAGCCAAAATCACGCCGCCAGCCTGCCGGCAGGCAGGGGAATTCTTGAGGGGTGGTTCTTTCAAACCCCAACCCGAGCGCAATTAAAAAGCCTCCCGATCTCTCGAGAGGCTTCAAAATCTATTGTAAATTTAAATTATGAAAAGCCTCCCGAACCTAATTCGGTAAAAAAGAATCCAAAAAATTCTTTTGTTTTCGGGAAATTTTTCATATTGGTTGGATTATATCAATGAAAAAATTTAAGTCAAGCTATTTTTTAACCGGGTAAGTTCCTAAGAATTTAAAAAATAATGATTTTTCCTTTACGGCTTCAAATGCTTTTTTCACCGTTGGGTTTCGTTTGTCGCCCTCAAAATCTAGAAAAAATCGATAAACCCACGGATGGCCGGCTATGGGCTGTGATTCCAATCTGGTTAAATTTATATCTCTTTTACTGAACTCTTCAAGTATTTCAAGCAAAGCTCCGGGCTTATGTCCCGTTTGGAATATGATTGAAGTCTTTTTCATGAAATCTTCCTCTTCCTTGTTTTCTCTTCTGGAGATTAAAAAGAATCTGGTAAAATCCTCTTCTTCAACTTCAACTTCACGTTCCAACATCTCCATATCGAATTCTTCAGCCGCTCTCTCATTGAATATGGCTCCGCTTTCTTTATCCCCTTTGTCAGCAACTATTTTCAATCTTTCCATCGGGCTGTAAGACGGAATCACCACCAAATTATTTTTCTTTATAAAACTTCTTGTTTGTCTCAAGGCTTCCGGATTTACAAAAACTCTCTTAATCTTTCTCATTTTGGATCCTTTGGGGCCAATTAAGCAATAATTGACTCTTACTTCCGTTTCACCATAAACGAACAAGGGAGATTTGGTTAAAAGGTTAAAAATCTCTCCTTCACTTCCCCGTAATGTATTTTCAACCGGAACCACACCGTAATCGATAGTTCCATTTTTTACGGTTTCAAATATATCTTCATAAAAATCAACCGGGATCGTTTTTAGTCCCTTGCCAAAAAATGAATAGGCGGCCTCTTCTCCGTAAGACCCATTTTCACCTTGAAAAGCTACTTTTTTTGTTTTTTTGTCCATAACTTAATGAATTATAATTTAAGCTTTTTAAAACTGCAAGTTAAATCTTCTGAAAAAGAATCTCTTTCTCACAGTTTTCAATTTGTGTTTTTACTTTTTTTGCTGTTTCCGGTAAAAATGGAATCAAAAGTTCATGAATCTGATAACAGGCATACATCATTTCAAAAATAATCTTTTCTTGCTCCCACGACTCTTCCCACGGTTTCTTTTTTTCAATATATCTATCCATAAAGTGGATTAAATCCCAAATTTCTTTCAAACTTTTCTTATACTCGTATTTGCTTAAAAGCTTTTCGGTTTCTTTTTTTGCTTTACTTACTCTCTTCATTATTTCCGCGCCGGCGCTTCTATCCTTATCAAACTCAACTCCCTTCTTTTGAGCTAACCCTATGGTTCTTGAAACCAGATTCCCCAAGCCATCCGCTAAATCGGCATTATACTTATCTTTGAATTTTTCAAGTGTAAAGTCGCCATCACCGGTAGGAGGTATTGCCGATAAAAGATAATACCTGACCGGATCAGTCCCATACTCCTTCAGAAGCTCAAAGGGGTCCACCACATTGCCTAAAGATTTGGACATCTTTTTTCCCTCCGAGGTTATAAAGCCGTGAACGAATATGTTTTTGGGAATTTCGAGACCCGCCGAAAGAAGAAGGCCGATCCAAATTACGGAATGAAATCTTAATATATCTTTTCCTATACAATGAACATCCGCCGGCCAAAACTTTTTAAACTTATCGTCATCATCGACATATCCCAAGGCCGAGATATAATTACTCAACGCATCAACCCAAACATACATTCTCTGGTCTTCATCACCGGGAACCGGAATTCCCCATTCCAATTTTTCTCTTGATCTGGATACACTTACATCTTCCAAGCCTTCCTTCAAAAAAGAAAGTATTTCCTTTTTTCTTCCTTCGGGAATAACTCTCAAACTATCCTCTGAAATTAATTTTTTAATTTCATCTTCATATTCGGATAATTTGAAAAAGTAATTTTCTTCTTCAACTTCTTCCGGTTTTTCCTCGTGATTGGGGCATACTCCGTCAACAAGATCTTTTTCCGTAAGAAAAGCTTCACAACCCACACAATAATATCCGCTGTATTTTTTCTTATAAAGATCTCCGTTTTCTTCTAATTTTTTCCATAATAATTGAACCGTCGGCCAATGTTTCTCTTTGTCCGTAGTTCTAATAAAGTCATCATTCGATATGTTTAATTGATCGATCAATTCATGAAAATCATCAACGATTTCATCTACGAAATCTTGAGGTTTTTTACCTTCTTCTTTGGCTTTTTTGGCTATCTTTTGACCGTGTTCATCGGTACCCGTCAGAAAAAAAGTTTCTTTCCCTTTTTCTCTATTGTGCCGTGCCAGAACATCGGCTTGAATTAACTCCAAGGCAAAGCCTATGTGTGGGGGTGCGTTAGTGTAAGCTATACTGGTAGTCACATAAAATTTGCTATTCATGTTATTTATCTAATTATTATTTATTATCACGGTAAATTCTCCCTTGGTATGCGGCTCCTCTTCCAACTTTTCCAACACATCCTTGAGTTGTCCTCTATAAATCGTTTCATACTTTTTGGTCAGCTCTCGACAAACTACAGCTTCTTTTTCTTTCTCCAATTCACTTAATTGCCTCAGAGTCTTTAAGATCCTGTGAGGTGATTCGTAAAATATAACCGGATGATCGTAATCAAGAAGTTTTTTAAAAAATTTTTCTCTTTTTCTCTTTTTCGGAGGAAATCCTAAAAAAGTAAATCTATTCATGTAAAACCCGGATATACTCGCGGCCGTCGTTACCGCCGAAGGTCCCGGAATCGGAACTATTTTTATCTTTAACCCGCTTTCGGTTATCTTCTTTACCAACTTTCCGGCCGGGTCCGCTATTCCGGGAGTTCCGCTGTCGGTAACCAGAGCCAAATCCTCTCCATTTTTTAGCTTTTTGATGATCTTGGCGATTTTCTTTTTGTCACTGTGATGATGGTAACTGATCAAGCCAGTTTTTATGTCGAATTTTTCACAAAGTTTTCTGGTTACTCGCGTATCTTCACAGAGAATAAAGTCGACCTCCTTTAGTTTTTCAATAGCCCGATCGGAAATGTCGGAAAGATTGCCAATCGGTGTAGCTACCACATAAAGCATAAATTAAGAAGTTACGGATCTTCTCCTTTCAATAAATTCTTTTAAAAATTCAAATAAAATTCCAAGAAGAGGAATTGCCAACAGGGCGCCGAGTACCCCCCAGAGAGTGCCACCGATTACCAAAGCTATCAAGACCAAAACCGGAGAAAGTCCCATATATTTTTTAGACAAAACCGGGGTTAAAACACTGCTTTCAAGCGTCTGAATTATAGTGAATGCAATAAGAGCGAAAAGAGCCTTCCAGGCACTGTCAAGAAGTATAACTGCAAAAAATATCAAGCCGGCAATTACCGGACCTACATAGGGAACAAAGTTGAAAAGTCCGGCCATAAAAGCAAAAAGGAAAGAGTATTCCACATTAAACAGATAAAATGCAATGTAAGATGATATTCCAACAAAAATACAAGCTAAGATTCTAACAAAAAACCAGCTTGTAACCTGTTTTTTTGCTTTTTTCCAGACAACCAGAGCTTGATTTCTTTCTTTCTCCGGGAATAATACTTTTATACTTTTTTCCACTGCACCGTCTTCCAGAGACAAAAATATAGCCATCGTTATAACGAAAATAGTCGTAAAAACTCCACCGAAGATGACTGCCAAAGCATTGAATACACTTTTAGCTATAGCTTCACTCGATTCATGTAATGTAGTTAAAAATCCCTCAACACTCTCAAAGGCCTGCACTCCCAAATCCTCCAAGAGAGGGGAAATTCTTTCGAAATATTCGGGCATTAGTCTGGAAAACTCTCTTATTTCAGCTGAAAAAGAGGGTATGGCCAGATAAATAAAAAGGCTGATTACTCCAAAAACAAGGAAATAGACACTCACCACAGCTACCGCCTTCGGAGCACCCATCTTCCTTAAAAAATTAATGCCCGGAGAAACCAAAATGGAAATAATCAAAGCAAACACAAAGAGAACAACGATATCAGCAATGTGATAAAGCAGAAAAAAACCGATTACCAATAAAGCAATCTTAAATATGGTTCCCCATGAGATGTCGAGAGTTTCTTTTTGTGGCATCTTTTAATTAATTAAAATTTTTCTTCAAGATTCCTTTAAATCGCTCCTCATCTTCAAAAGGTCCTATTAAAGCCAAGTTGAGTCCTTCGGGAGTAAACAATTTTTTGCTGGTCTCCAGTACATCATCCAATTGAACGGATTCAATTCTTTTGAATAATTCCATGGGAGTAAGTAGACTTCTCTCCAAAAGTGCTTGCCTTCCGTAATAAAAAGCCAACGAATCGGATGATTCCAACTTTAATGAAGTTTTTCCTTTGATGTAATCTTTCGCCTTCCTCAACTCTTCTTCGTCAACTTTTTTGTTTTTCAACTTTTTAAACTCCTTCAGGATCGCTTTTATCCCCTTTTCAACATTACCATTGTCCAGCCCGGACCTGGTAACCAGATATCCGGTATCGGGGTTGGTTGAAGATGCAGCTTGAATGTAGTAGGCCAATCCCAGCTCTTCTCTTACCTTGGTAAAAAGCCTTGAACTCATCATTCCGCCGAGCAGTGTGGCTATAACTTCTTGAGTGTATCTTTCCGGATGATCATCTCTGAAACCGCGAAAACCTAAGCACATATGAGTTTGATCCGTATCTCTTTCTAAAATTTTAACTTGGGGTTCGGTTTGATTTTCAAAAACTTCCTTTTTTTTCACGGGATCTTCATCCCTTATTTCCGAAAAATACTCTTCGACCTTCTTTCTTCCTTCTTTGTGATCCGTATTACCGGCAAGAACAACCAAAGTGTTTTCTGCGGTATACTGAGTTTTCATGTAATCCGACAAATCTTCCCTGGTTATATTTCCAACCGATTCTTTGGTTCCGGCTACATCCCATCCGGCAGGCTGGTCACCATAGAGTAATCTTTGCCACAAGACTTGAGTATAAGTCATCGGATTGTCATATCTCATATTTATCTCTTCCGAGATGACTCCTTTTTCCTTTTCAATTTCTTCTTCGGGCAGTAAAGAATTCAAGTATATATCCGAGACCCAATCCAAGGCCAAATCCAACTTTTCGGAACCGACTTTGGCATAATAACCGGTAAAGTCTTCTGAAGTAAAAGCGTTATAATCTCCTCCGACCTTATCCAGAGTTTCAGCAACATCCAAGGGGGTCGGTCTTTTTTCAGTTTTCTTAAAAAGCATATGCTCTAAAAAGTGAGAGATTCCCATCACTTCTTTCTTTTCATATTTTGATCCGGTTTTTACCAGAACCAAAACAACAACCGCTTTCGTTCCTTTTTGAGGGACGGTTATCAAGTCCATCCCGGTAGATAGCTTTTGAAGTTTGTAATCTTGCATATCTTAAACTTCTTTACCTAAAGAGATAAATTCTTCTCCCTTCATAAATTGACTAATAACTTTATTCAGATCTTCAATGTTAACACGAATCTGCTTCATGCTGTCTCTTTCCCGAATAGTAACGGAGTCATCTTCCAAACTATCAAAATCAACCGTTACACAAAGCGGAGTACCGACCTCATCTTGCCTTCTGTATCTTTTGCCGATTGACCCGGTTTCATCATAAATCGAAGCAAAATCCTTTCTTATTTTATCAAATACTTCTTCCGCTTTTTCAACCAAACTCTCTTTGTTCTTCAACAGTGGAAAGACTGCAACTTTGGTTGGTGCCAATTTTCTACCAATTCTAAGTACAGTTTCTTTTTTGCCGGAATCATCCTCACGACCTTCCTCCATTTCATGATAACTGTCAGTAAGAAAAGCTAAAAATGATCTTTCAACCCCTATTGACGTTTCTATAACCCAAGGATATTCACCGTCAACCTCAAAATCGGCATCGCTGTGCTTGGAATGATTTGAAAGATCCCAATCCCCTCTGTTGTGTATACCTTCGATTTCACCCCAACCGAACGGAAACTTGTATTCTATATCAACTTGCCTTTGAGCATAATGAGCTCTTTCATCTTCACCGATCTCATTTTTTCTCAATTTGCTCATATCAATACCCATTCTTTCATACCAGTTCAATCTTTGATTTAACCAAAATTCAAAAAAATCATCTGCATCCTCTTTTTTGCAAAACCATTGCATCTCCATCTGCTCGAACTCTCTCATTCTAAAGATAAAATTACCGGGAGTTATCTCGTTTCTGAAAGACTTACCTATTTGAGCTATTCCGAACGGCAAATCCACCCTCATCGAATCCATTACATTTTTAAAGTTAACAAATATTCCTTGGCAAGTCTCCGCTCTCAAATAAGCCGTAGTCGCATTATCTTCCACCGGACCTACAAAAGTCTTCATCATTAGATTGAAATCTCTCGGCTCCATAAGTTCGCCTCCACAATTGGGGCACTCCTCAGTACTCTTGCCGTCTTCTTCCAAATCTTTAAATCTTTGATGGCAACTCTTACACTCACTAAGCTTATCTGCAAATCCTTTGGACAGATGACCGGAAGCCTGCCAAATTTCCGGATTCATTATTATTGCCGAATCCAAACCGACTACATCTTTTTGCCTTTTAGTCATCTCGTTCCACCAAGCTTTTTTCAAATTGTTTTTAAGTGCCGCACCTCTGGGACCAAAATCATAGGTGGAACTGAAACCTCCATAGATAAGTGAAGAAGGAAAGACAAATCCCTTTCTTTTTGTTAGTGAAATTATTTTTTTTGTTAGTTCTTCCATAATTTGTTTTGATTATTCGATTTATTCTTCATCCTCTTCAAATTCAATCTCCTCCGGATCCGAATCAAAATCAATTTCGGCTTCTTCCAATAAATCGATGTGGAAAAGAGGTCTTGAAGTTTCTACCAATTCTTCTTCGGTCCAAGTGTCGATTCCGCTAACTTCAGTTTCTCCTATTAGCTCAACCTCTTCATCCGTTGAGGAGACCGGTATTATTTCTACTTGAAAATTTGCTCTCGGGGGATTACGGGAAATTCCCGCCCCTCCTTCCACTTCTTCAATTTTCCAGGTTATCTCTCCGGTATCGGAGTCAAATTCAAATTCGGAATCTTCAAAATAGTCTCGGTCTATTATTCCGGCATCCTCGGGCAGTCTGCTTGTAACCTTGACATCCTCAAGATCATTATAATGATTCTTGATTTCCCAATTTACGGTATAAGTGCTCGGCCTGTTAAGCTCCAATGGAAGAGGTCCTTCTGATTCAAAAGGATCTTCTTCTCCGACAATAAATCTTTGATTCATTTCCATTACTGTATTTATCTTTACTCGCGACTCTTCTCGTGAGTTATTCATACTGAGTGAAACTACAGCTTCCGGATTGTATGGTAAGTCATTTTCGTTAACTTTGGACCAAAAAGAGAGCTTTTCTTCATCATCCGGTCTGAGTCTTCTCAATTCGGAAAAGGAAGAGTGGCTCCAAATTATCGAGCCCGCATTAGGTTGAAATCTACCACCCATCGGTTCCGTTTCATTCATATTTAAAATTTCGGTATCCAGGTCAACGGTCAGAAAAAGATCTTCAATGGTTTGATCTCCTATATTTTTAAAATAAATATCGTAAAGAAGATCTTCTCCCGGATTCGCAATATGATCCGGAGAATCATTAACTATTATGTCAATAAAGAGATCGGGTTGAGGTATTAAAACTTCACCCTCGATTCTTTTTAAAGTTATAAATCTATCAAACTTCCAGATACCCAGCTCTCCTTTGAACCCTTTTATGTCTCCCTCTTCTCCTCCCAGTTTTCCGAAAATCTCTATTACCGCACCTTCATTCCCTCCTAAAAATTCTCTCTCCCACTGATTGTCTTCCAAGCCTCTCGGAGTACTTCTTACGAATTCAAAATCGGACGGATAGTCCAGACGAACACCCAAGTTCTCTAAACCTTCTTCCAGCTGAGAAAAATATCTAACACGAAAAGGAAATTCTTCATCTTTTTCGATTTGATCAGGAAGATCAAACTCAAAACTTAAAGGAACTTCGGTAATTATACCCGTATGGCTTCTTTCTATTTCGTAATCGGCTGATAAGTTCTGCGGAGAGTAATTAAACCAAGCAAGAGCTTCTACGGCATCTCTTTCCTCTCCAAAAATCTTAGCCTTGAAATTAATTATCTCTTCCTCTCCGGGATTTATATCGTTTAACTCCTCCACTCGCCTCAAAGATTCTCTTTGCTCGACAACTTCATCTTCATCTTCTTGAATCGGTACCGCAGTTTCCGGGTATTGAAAAGTCACCGATACATCCTCCAGGCGAATGTCGCTATTGTTTCTGTATCTTATCTTGTAATCAACCGTCTCTCCGACTGAAACTTCTTCCGGGCCTATAATTTCAACTCGTAAGTCCGCTTCGGAAAAACTTCCCTGGTCAAAAACAACATAGGCTATAGTTCCCGCAACCAAAAAAAGCAGAAAACTCACAAAAGCTATTTTTTTTACAATTTTTTTCATAATTTTATTTTAATTTCTATAGTCAGTTCCTTTATTCTATCAAACTAAAGGGGTGGCTTCAAGACGATCTCGAAGGCAGAATCGCAATATAATTTTTAAGAGCTTCTCCAACTAATTCAAACTCCAAATCCTGACTTAAAAACTCTTCCAATCCACTTTCGGTAATTTTTCTTAAAAACACCTTATCAACCTCTTTTAGTTTCGCTTTCAGTGGATCTTTTAAGTTTTTTGAGCAAATTTCACAAACGAACCCTCCTTCTCTGGGACTGAAGATGGTCGCTTCCTCATTTTTATCAATGGTGCAATTACTTATTTCGGGACCATATCCCAGAATTTCAAGAAACTTAAATGCAAAATAATAATAGAAGGCCTGCAATTTTTTCTTTTTTTGACTTTCCTCGAAGTCGAGTTTATCCAGCTCGTAAAAGCTTTTTTTAATAAAATTCCATAGCGTTGGATCTTCTTCTTCCTCGGCTAAAAAAGAGTCCAAAAGATGAGCAATCTTAAAGGCAACCGATATCTTTGCTAAATCACTTCTTAACCCGGAAAAACTTTCAACTGCCTCGGAATCAGTCAAGATATTGTAGTAACGACCTCTTATAAACTCTATATCACTATAACAAAAGAGTTCCGAATTCGATCTCAGTTTTGACTTTATTTTTCTTATCGACTTACCGGTAACGCCGAGTTTTCCAAAATCTTTGGTATAGACTATTAAATATTCATCCGCTTCGAATCTTTTTGACTTGCGAAGAAATATAGCCTCAGTTCTGTAACGGATAAACATTCTTATTTTTTATTGATGCCCAATTTTAGCTCTTTTCCGTCAATTTCTACGGTCTTGACCCACTCCGCCTTTTTAATTGATTTTTCAATATTTACGGCTGATGTCTCTTTTTTAAAATAATCGCTCCTACTTTCAAAGAGTTCTTCAAAGTCACCATCATAAAAGAGATTTATCTTTTCGTCAGGAGTAAGATCCGCTTTTTTTCGTAAATGCTGTGTTCTTCTGACAACCTCACGTGCCATTCCTTCCTCTTTCAGCTCCGGACTTATCTCCGTCACCAGTTTAAATTTGTCCGCCGAAGTAATTTTTTTAACATTAACTTCTTCTCTTAGAACCTCTTTGGCGTCTTCACTCAAATCCTCGGTAATCTTCATCTCCGAAAGCGGCTGCCTTACCTTCAGCTCATTCCTTGACCTTTCTGCAAGTCCTTTTTGAGCCATATCTCTAACGGTCTTCATCTCCTTTTCAAGCTTCTCATCGATCAGCTTCGTATCGGGTTCCGGAAAGTCGGCTAAATGAACTGATTTTTTATCGGTTAATTCTTTGTAGAGATATTCGGAAACAAAAGGTGAATAAGGGGCTAGCATTTTAACGATCGTTACCAAGGACCGATAAAAAGTTTGTGCAAATTCCTTTTTTTCTTTTTCGGATTCCGGCTTTTGTAGCTTTCTTCTTGATCTTCTTATATACCAATTGGAAAGATCATCAATAACGCTTTCCAACTCCCTTGATGCTTCCGTTAGCTTGTAATTGTCCATGTTTTCAATAACTCTTTTGTTTGCACCGTTTATTCTGGACAAAATCCATCTGTTCAAAATATGAGTGGGTTCAACTTCACCGGACAAATCTTTTTTATCGGCATAAGTGTCAAAAAAGGAATGACTGTGCCATAGAGTTGAAATAACTTTTCTATTCGTCTCTCTCACTCTCTCTTCGGAAAATCTGTAATCCTCTCCCATCTTGGTCGAAGAAAGAAGAAAAAATCTGAGAGAATCGGCTCCATAAGTATTAAAAACATGATCCATCTCCGGATAATTTCTGAGTCTTTTGGAGAGCTTTTTGCCGGTTTCATCCAAAAGCAAACCGTTGGCAACAACATTTTTGTAAGCCGGTTTTGATTTGCCGAGCCCTATGTCTTGAAGCGTAAGAGCGGTCGCCAAAACATGTAGAGTATAAAACCATCCCCTGGTTTGATCCATTCCTTCAGCAATAAAGTCGGCAGGGAAAGCTTCTTCGGCTTCTTTTTTGTTTTCGAAAGGATAATGAAATTGTCCGTAAGGCATTGAACCGGATTCAAACCAACAATCAAACACCTCTTCCACTCTTTTCATTTCTCCACCGCAACTTTGACAGTCCATAGTGACACGATCAATGTGGGGTCTGTGTAAATCTTCGGGTTCTTTATCCAGCTTGTCAATCGATCCGATTGCTTTTTGGTTTTCACAATCTTCACACTCCCAAACCTGAATCGGCGCTCCCCAAAATCTGTTTCTGGAAACGGACCAGTCTCTT